>NZ_LIRJ01000029.1:185-22736 GCF_001419745.1 Streptomyces silaceus
GATGTCCAGGTGGTTGGTGGGTTCGTCCAGGAGGAGCTCGCGCGGTTCCTGGGCCAGGGCGCGGGCGATCTGCACGCGCTGGCGCTCGCCGCCGGAGAGGGTGTGCCAGGACTGCGCGGCGCGGCCGGTCAGGCCGGTGCGTTCCAGGGCCTCGCGCACGGCACGCTCGTCGTGGGCCGAGGGCGCCGACCACGCCCTGCGGTGCGGCACACGGCCCAGGCGCACGACATCGCGTACGGTCAACTCGACCTGTGTCGAGGCGTGTTGCTCCACCACGGCGATGCGGCGCGCCACCGTGCGGCGGCCCGTGTCGGACAGCGGGCGGCCGTCCAGCGTGACCACTCCGGACGCCGGGGCGAGGACGCCCGCGAGGATGCGCAGGAGCGTGGACTTGCCGGAGCCGTTGGGGCCGAGGAGGCCGACCGTGGCGCCGGCGGGCGGCGCCAGGCTGACGCCGTCCACGACGAGCCGCCCGCCCGCCTCGCGGGTGACGCGGTCGGCGCGCAGCCCGGCGGCGGTGGCCGTAGCGGGGGCCGCGGCGGGCCCTTCGTACGTCATGCCGCCCTCCTCGACCGGTAGAGCACCGCCACGAACGCCGGTACGCCGATGAGCGAGGTCACCACGCCCACCGGGACCTCCTGCGGGTCGAGGACCGTGCGGGCCAGCGTGTCGACCCAGACCAGGAAGACCGCGCCGGCGAGCGCCGTGACCGGGAGCAGCCGCGCGTGGCCGGAGCCGACGAACGCGCGGGCGGCGTGCGGCAGGACCAGGCCGACGAAGCCGATGGCGCCTGCCGAGCTCACCAGGGCCGCGGTGAGCAGAGCCGTCGCGCAGAGCAGAACGAGCCGGGTGCGGGCCACCCGGACGCCCAGGGTCGCCGCCGCCTCCGGGCCGAAGGCGAAGGCGTCGAGCGTACGGGCGTGGGACAGGCAGATCACGAGCGCCGCGGCCAGCACCGCGCCGCACAGCCACACGTCCGTCCAGCCGACCCCGCTGAGCGAGCCGAGCAGCCAGAACAGCACGCCGCGGGTGGTCTCCGCGTCGCCCGCCGTGAGGATGACGAACGACGTCAGCGCGGAGAAGAGCTGCATGGCCGCGACGCCGGAGAGGACGACGCGGTCGGTGGTGCCGCCCAGGGTGTGGCTCAGGAGCAGCACCAGGGCGAAGGAGAAGAGCGCGCCCACGAAGGCGCCCGCGGAGACCGACACGGCTCCCCCGCCGACGCCGAGGACGACGACCGCGACCGCGCCGGTGGACGCCCCCGAGGAGACCCCGAGCACGAACGGGTCGGCGAGCGGATTGCGCAGCAGCGACTGCATGACCGCCCCGCAGACCGCGAGTCCGGCGCCGCAGACCGCGGCGAGCAGGGTGCGGGGCATCCGCAGGTTCCAGACGATGCCGTCCCGGATCGGCGTGAGCCGGGCCTCGCCCCAGCCGAGGTGGGCGGCGACCGCCGACCAGACGTCGGGCACGGAGATGTCCGCGGGCCCGATGGTGACGGCCACGGCGACGGACAGCGCGAGCGCGAGCACCCCGGCCGCCCAGAGCAGCGCCTGCCGCGCGAGGGCCCCGCGCACGGCGGCGGCCACCGGGGCGGGTGCCGCGTGCCCCTCGGGACCGGCGGGGACGGCCTTCTCCGCGGCCGCCTCGCGCGAGGGCTCCGCGACGGTCGGCCCCGCGACAGTCGGCCCCGCAGCAGTCGCCCCCGCCGCCTCCCGGATGCGTTCCGTCACCTGGTGAGGCCGAACTTCTTCAGGCCCGCCGCCACTTGTTCGATGCCGTCGACCGTGCGGATCGTGGGGTTCATGGCCTGGCCGCTGAGCAGGACGTACCGCTTCTTCTTCACGGCGGTCAGGTTCTTGGTCGCCGGGTTGGTCTCCAGGAACTTGATCTTCGCGGCGGCGCTCTCCGCGGACTGCGACTTGCGCGTGAGGTCGCCGATGACGAGGACGTCGGGGTCGCGGTCGGCGACGGTCTCCCAGTTGATCTGGGGCCACTCCTCGCGCGTGTCGTCGAAGACGTTCTTCGCGCCGAGCTCGCGGGTGATGATGCCGGGGGCGCCGCAGCAGCCCGCCATGTACGGGGCGTCGGAGTTGGCGAACCAGTACAGGAGCGTCGCGTCGGAGGCGTCGACGTCCCGGGTGGCCTTCGTGATCCGGGCCTTCATGTCCGCGATCAGCCTCTCGCCGCGCTTCTCGACGCCGAACACCTTCGCGAGGTCGCGCACCTCGCCGTAGACGGTGTCCATGGTGAGGGTCTTCACGCGCTTGCCGTCGCCGCCGCCGTCGTTGTCCTTGCCCGCGCAGTCGGTGGGCGAGACGTAGACGGGCACGCCGAGCTCGGTGAACTTCGCGCGGTCGGCGACGCCGCCCTTGCCGACGGTGTAGAGGAAGGACGCGCTGACGAAGTCGGGTTCCTTGGAGAGGACCTTCTCCAGCGACGGGTAGCGGTCGGAGAGCCGCTCCACCTTCGCGTTGTCCTTCGCCAGGTTCTTCAGGACCGGGTCGGTCCAGGTGCCGGTGCCCACCATGCGGTCGGCGAGGCCGAGGGAGAGCAGGATCTCCGTGGAGCCCTGGTCGAGGGAGACGGCCCGCTGCGGCGGCGCCTTGACCTCGGCCTTCTTGCCGCAGGAGGTGACCGTGACGGGGTAGCCGGCGGCGCCGTCGCCCGCGGACTTCGACGAGGAGCCGTCCGCGGAGCCGCCGCACGCGGTCAGCGCGAGCGCCCCCGCGCACAGCAGGGCGGACAGACGTATACGGGTACGGGTACGGGTACGGGCTGTGGAGGACACACGATCCCTTGAGTCTCACGGCTCATACGCGGAGCCTGGCCTGCGTCACGACCTCCGTCGCCCGGTGCGCGAGCGGAGGCGCCAGCAGGTCTTCGGACTCGGGATCGACCGGCCGGGGCGCCTTCCCGGGCGTCCGAGGACGCCCAGTGGCCGTGGCCCCGCCCGTCCCCCTCACCGCTGCGCGTCAGTTCCGGACTTGCACCGGATTCCCTGGCCCAGGTGTGGGTTTGACTGGCTTGCGCAAGTTATCACGCGGCCGGGCGGGGCCCGTCGTGGCCTCAGGCGGCCGGCCGGGGCCTCGGTTCGCCCCGGTAGGTGCCGAACGACCAGCGGTTTCCCTCCGGGTCCGCGATGGCGAACTCACGGCTTCCGTACGGCTTGTCCTCGATCTCGTCCGTGATCTCGACGTCCGCCGCGACGAGCCGGGCGTACAGCGCGTCGACCTCGTCGGTGACGATGTACGCGCCGGTCGTGCCGGGCGTTCCGCAGGTACCGGAGGCCCTGGCCGGGTCGTACGAGCCGAGCATGATGCCGCCGCCCTCGGGCCAGTCGAGCTGGGCGTGGGCGACGCGGCCGCCGTCCTCGTAGACGGCGGTGCGCAGGAAGCCGACGGTGCCGACGAGGAAGTCGATCAGGACGGGGGCGTCCTGCGCCTGGACGCCGGGCCAGATGGCGGGGGCGGGCGTGCCGGGCCGCTGGTGGGCCATACCGTCGGGGGTGGTGGTTCCGTGCGTGGTGTCGGGTGTGGTGTTCATGGCTCTCAGTCTTCGCCCGCGCCGTGCGCCCCGGCTTGGATATTCCGGCACTCCTCGGCCAGCCAGCGGGTGGGGCTCGCGCCCGTGTACTGCCGGAAGTCGCGGACGAGGTGGGAGTGGTCGTAGTACCCGGAGTCGGCCGCGATCCGGGCGAGGTCGCGCGGGGTGTCCGACGCGGCGGCGCGGACCACGGCGGCCTTGGCGTGCCGGAAGCGCATCAGGCGGGCGGCCTGCTTCGGGGTGAGGCCGGTCTCGGCGCGGAAGAGCGCGGTCAGCCGGCGCTCGCTCAGCGCGACGTGCCGGGACAGACCGCCGAGGGTGCCCGCGCCCCGGTGCCTGGCCAGCCAGGCCCAGGCCTCGGCGACCTCGGGGCGTACGGCTCCCGCGGCCCGGTCGGCGGCGGCGCGGCGGCGCAGATAGGCGGCGAGGAGGGCGAAGCGGTCCTCCCAGGACTCCAGCGCGCAGAGCCGCTCGCGGACCTCGGCGGCCGGCTCGCCGAGGACGTCCGTGCCGGCGGTGACGAGCTGTCCGGTCAGCTCGGCGGCGGGCAGGCCGAGGAGCGCGCGGGCCGCCAGGGGGTGCACGGCGAGCTGGATGCCCGCCTCGTGCTCGGACTGGGCGACATAGGCGGGGCTCTGGTGCAGGCCGCCCAGGACGATGTCGGTGCGCACCGCGTCCGTGCCGGTGGCCTGGCCGGGGGTGGCGCCGGTGGCGATGGGCCCGTCCAGCGAGAAGATCACGGTCAGATACGGCGACGGCAGGCCCCGGTGCAGGGCGGGCCGCATCCCCGCGGTGCGGTAGCCGACCGCGGAGACGACCATGCCGTCGAGCCGGGGAACGGCCCGGACGAACTCCTGGCTGCCCATGGCTCCCAGTATGCGCGGCGACTCCCGGGCGGACCCGGCGTCACCCCGGCGGCAGCGGCCGCGAGCCGTCTCGGCGTCCTCCACGACTACCCGTGCTCACCTGCCCCATGCCCCCTGTGCACGGTGACTTCGATCATGGGAAATGACCGCGCCGCCTCATAGCATGGCGCGCCGCTCCGGACGGGGCCGCGCATCGCTTCCAGGAACGGCAGGGACGTAGAGACATGGCAGTACGGGCAAAGGGCAAACTGGCCGTCATCGGCGCGACGGGAGTGCTGGCCGGCGCGGTCGTCGCGGGCGGCATGCTGTGGCCGACCGGCGAGGCGAGCGCCGCCGACACCTCGGCGGCCACCGCCCGTGAGCTGTCGCACTGGCCGAAGCCCGTCGCGAAGAAGCTCGGCAAGGTCATCGCGGCGAACGACCACAAGGGCGCGTACGCCGTGTTCGACGCGGACAACACGACGTACCGCAACGACCTGGAGGAGTCGCTGCTGCCCTTCCTGGAGATGAAGGGCGTCCTGACCCGCGAGACGATGGACCCGTCCCTGAAGACGATCCCGTTCAAGGACACGGCCACCCACAAGGAGAGCCTGTACAGCTACTACAACCGGCTGTGCGAGGTCGACGACCAGGTCTGCTACCCGTGGGCGGCGCAGATCTTCTCCGGCTTCACGCTGAAGGAGCTCAAGGGGTACGTCGACGAGCTCCTCGCGTACAAGAAGCCGATCCCGGCGGAGTACTACGAGGACGGCAAGCTCACCAGGACCGAGGTCGAGGCGCCCGAGTTCTCGCGCGGCATGCAGCAGCTCTACAGGACGCTGCGCGCGCACGGCATCGAGGTGTACGTGGTCAGCGCGGCCAGCGAGGACCTGGTGCGCATGGTGCTCGCCGACCCGAAGTACGGCTACGGCGTGAAGCCGCAGAACGTCATCGGCGTCTCCATGCAGCTCAAGGACCGCAGGACCGGTGAAGTGACCAGCTCCCGCAAGGAGATCGCCGAGGGCCGCTTCGGCGAGAAGGACCGCGAGAAGCTCGCGGGGCGCGAGCTGACGCCGCACCTGTGGGCGCCGCTGACCTGGTACGAGGGCAAGCCCGCCGCGATCAACACGTACATCGACGAGTGGAAGAAGCCGATCCTCGCGGCCGGTGACACCCCGGTCAGCGACGGCCCGATGCTGTTCCACTCGGCGGACGTCGAGCACGGCGGCGTACGCGTCTGGGTCAACCGCAAGGACGCGTACATGAAGCAGCTCGACGGGATGAAGAAGAAGAACGCGGAGCGGCAGCGCGAGCTGGCCCGGAAGGTGACCGCGGACAAGCGCTGGCTGACGGTCACCCCGGAGCAGATCGGCTAGGCGCGGCTAGCGGACGGTCGACTCGCGGAAGGCGTCGGCCACTTGGGTGCGGTCGGCGCCGTCCGCGAGCAGCGCGTGCAGCAGGAGCCTGGCCTTCGGCGCGTCCAGGCCGCCCGCGGAGAGCAGTCCGCGCCCGAGCATGTCGTACTCGGAACCGGGGCCCTTGTAGGTCTCGGCGAGCAGCGGGCCCGCGCCGGTGCGGGAGGCCAGGACGACCGGGATGCGGGCGGCGAGCGCGGAGATGGTCCCGCCGAGCGTGAACACGGACACGGTGTTCGCCATGCGCCTCGCCTTTCCTGTGTGCCGGTGGGCCCTGTCCGCGCCCGGTGTGACCGGGGCGTTCCTCGTGGGCGGTTGCCCGGATGTGCTTCGTGGCCGTCCGGGCGCGACCGAGGATAGGCGGCATGACTCAGGACTCCTTCACCGCACCGGCCCCCGAACCCGCCCTGTCCGCCTTCTCCTTCACCTGTGACGGCGAGCTGCTCAGCTGCGCCGAGGCGCCGCCCGCCGGGCCGCCGCGCTCCCCCGCCACCACCGTCGTCCTGCTGCACGGCGCGGGCAGCGGCGACAAGACGCGGCTCGCCGCGTTGCAGGCGGACGCCGCCGCGCGCGGCTGCCGGGCGCTCGCGCTCGACTTCTCCGGGCACGGCGAGAGCTCGGGCGCGCTCCGGGAGTTGAGCCTGCGGCGGCGGTTCGAGCAGGCCGCCGCGGTGGTCGAGCGGCGCGTGCCCGCCGCCGACGCCCTGGTGTTCGTCGGGTTCAGCATGAGCGGGCAGACCGTGGCGGATCTGGTGGCGCACTTCGGCGCGCGGGTCACGGGCATCGGGCTGTGCGCGCCCGCCGTGTACGCGGCCGAGGCCTGGCCGCTCCCCTTCGGCGACGGCGACGGCCGCTTCACCGAGGTGATCCGTACGCCGGACCGCTGGCGCGAGTCCGCCGCCCTGGACGTCTACCGGGGCTTCGGCGGGCGCGCGGTGCTCGTGGTGCCGGGCACGGACGCGGTGATCCCGGCCGCGGTGACGGCGGCCGTCGACGCGGCGCTGGCGACGCGGGCACGGTACGAGCGCCTCGAACTGCCCGACGCCGACCACGCGTTGGGCGCGTGGCTGCGGGACCACGCGGCGGACCGCGGGCGCCTCCTGGACGCCCTGCTCGGACGGGACGGGATGGCCGGACGGGACGGTCTGGCCGGGCGCGACGCCGTGGCCGGCGGACGGGACGGCCTCGCCTAGACGCCGCTCGCCGCGTCGATCACGCCCGAGCGGATCGCCGCGGTGAGCGCCGCGTGGTCGCGGGTGTTCTGCGCCGCGTAGCGCAGCGCGAAGTCGGCCATGGCGCGGTCGAAGGTGTCCGAGCCGCCGAGGTAGGCGGCGATCGCGATGCGGTCGCCGGAGCGGGCGTGCGCGCGGGCCAGGGCGGTGCCGCACAGCTTGGCGTAGGCGCGCAGGTCGGCGGGCGACATGGCGGCGAGGTCCGCGGAGCCCTTCATGTCGCGCAGCTGGCGCCAGTAGAAGGCGCGGCCCTGCGGCCCGGTCATCCACCCCAGGAAGATGTCGCCCGCCGCCTGGAGCAGGCGCTGCCCGGCGACGACGCGGTGCCCGGGATGGACGTGGGGGCCGGTCGGCAGCTGGTCCTCGACGACGGACCGCACCGCCTCCTTGATCTGCAGGAACAGCGGGTCGCCCGCGTCGCGCCCGGCGAGCAGCACGATGTAGCAGCGGGTGCCGACGCTGCCGACGCCGACGACCTTGCGGGCCGCGTCGACGAAGCGGTAGCGGTCCAGGAGGAGGCGGCGCTCCTCGGCGAGCGTGGAGCGGTAGTCGCCGAAGATCTTGCGCAGGGCGGCCATGTCGGGGGCGCCGACCGGTTCGAGGAGCGGCGGGTCGTGGACGATGCGGCGCTCGCCGGCCACGACCTCGGTGAGTTTGCCGAGCGCCTGGAGGCTGGTGCGGCGACGGGCGCGGTCCAGGCGCGCGGCGACGCGGTCGCGGGAGGCGCCGGGGCGCACCAGCGGGAGCAGGTCGCGGGCGTCGATGCGTTCGTACCAGACGGCGAGCTCGCCGAGGCCCGCCAGGCGCCGCATCGCCTTGCGGTACGCGGCCGAGGCGGCCTGCGCGGCGTCGCGGGCGCCGTTCTCCGTGGCGCCGTGCTCGCGGGCGGCGACGGCGACGCTGGCGACGAGCCGTTTGACGTCCCACTCGAAGGGGCCGGGGTAGGTCTCGTCGAAGTCGTTCAGGTCGAAGAGGAGGGCGCGTTCGGGCGAGGCGAACACGCCGAAGTTCATGAGGTGGGCGTCGCCGCAGAGCTGCACGGTGAGGCCGGTGTGCCGCTGGGCGGCGAGGTCGCCCGTCATGACGGCGGCGGCGCCGCGCAGGAAGGCGAAGGGCGACGCGGCCATGCGGCCGTAGCGGATGGGGAGCAGTTCCTGGACGCGGTCGGCGCCCTGGCGCTCCAGGACGGCCACCGGGTCGGGGCGGTCGGCGGAGGGTATCCAGGCGCCGTGCGAGGTACGCGAGGCGCGTTTGCGGGCGGCCTTCCCCGCCTGGGCGCGCGCCTCCGGGGTCGTCATGTCCGCCTCCCCTCTCACCCTCGCGTCACCTCACCAGCAGCCAATGCGGCCGGGCCCCGGCACGCATGCCGGGTACGGCGAACGGGTGACGGGTTCCCCCCGCGCCGCGCGGGGACCCCGCATGCCGGGTCCGTACCCGCCGGGTGCCCGGCGCCGTCGGCCCGTCACCGGGCACGGCAGGGCGCACGGGGTCAGCGGCGGCCCGGGTGGGGGCCGCCGCCCGGTGGTTCCTGGTCGGCCGCCCACGCCGCCACCTGTTTCGCCAGCGCGCCGCCCGCGCGGGTCCACGCGAAGTGGTCGAGACGGCCGCCCGCCTCCTGGGCCGTGTAGTGGCGGCGCGTGAGGCGGGCCCTGGGGACCTTGGAGAGCAGATGGTCGACGGCGGAGGCCGGGGCGTACGTGTCGTGCTCGACGGTGACCGCGAGCACCGGCAGCTCCAGGTCCGACAGTGCCGCCTCGTAGTCGAGCAGGGAGCCCTTGGCGGTGTAGCGGCCGGTGCGCCCCTGCCGTGCCCAGTCCCGCATGACGCCCTTGGGCTGGTTTCCGCCGAAGCCGAGCCGGGTGCCGGGCCAGCGGCCGAGCACCGTCGCCGTCGCGGGGATCAGCAGCTCGGCGAGGAGCAGGCCGGGGACGCGCGGCCCGCCGTACGCGCGGAACCAGACCGAGCCCGAGGCGACGAGCGCCACGCCGTCGACGCCGGGCCCCAGCCCCAGGGAGGCGTGCACCAGGCCGAGCTGGCCGCCGAGGCTGTGGCCGAGGAGGTACAGCGGCGGCTCGGGCCCGAGCGCGGCGCGGATCGCCGTGAGGACGGCGGGGAGGTCCTCCTCGACGATCGTGCGGTAGCCGTGGTCGGCCGCCGCGCGGTCGGTGACGTGCGGGGTCGCCTCGCCCTGTCCGCGCAGGTCGGTGGTGAGCACCGTCAGGCCCTCGCCGTGGAGGGCGTGCGCGAAGCGGCGGTAGGAGCGGGCGGGCGTGCCCATCGCGGGCAGGACGAGCACGGCGGGGGCCGGCGGCGGTCCCGGCGCGGGACCCGACCCGGACGGCAGGAAGCGCTCCGGTTCGGGGGCGCGCAGCGCGCGTACGGGAAGACGGGCGCCGTCCGGGAGTTCGGCGGTCGTCAGGAGCGGCAGTTCGCCGGTGGGGGCCGGCCCGGTGCCGACGCGTTCCTGCTGGGTCATGGGGCACAGCATGTCCCATCGCGCAATTGTCCGCCCAGCCCCGGGCGCACATCCCGGGCGCCGCACGCGGAACGCGGGGCACCGGGGGCCAACGCTCCCCGTGTGCCCCGCACTTGGTCACCGGCTGTAACGCATCAGCGCCCGCACCATGTGACAGGTGATGTCGGACGGCGGGTGGATCCCGACGTCCTCCGCCATGCGCCGTATCGTGCTGTTCTTCGCCTGGTTCGGCAGGTAGACGCCCGAGTCGAGCAGGGCGATGGCGAGGCGCATGGCCTTGAGGCGGCGGTTGTGGTTGATGTACCACTCGCGCGGGCGCCCGGCGGGCAGGGCCTTCTTCGCCGGCAGGCTGTACGGCAGATCGATCAGTACGGGCTGGGACGCTCCCCCGGACGTGGCCTTGGACGCGGACTTCGACGTGGACGCGGACTTCGATACGGGCTTCGCGGAAAGTGCGGCAGCGGGCACAGGCATCCTCCTGTCGCGGTCAGGACCCCCCGTCGGGCGCCCTCGAACACTACTGTGATTCTACTGCGCGGCACTGACAATCGCCGCTGGCCAGAAGGGCTTTGAGGTATTCGAACAAGGCGCCGCGGAGACCCCTGGGGCGGATGGTTCGCGGGGTAGCGTGGGGGCATGGAGATCTGGATCAACCCCGCCTGCTCGAAGTGCCGCAGCGCCCTCAGCCTGCTCGACGCGGAGGGCGCCGACTACACCGTGCGCCGCTACCTGGAGGACGTGCCCACCGAAGACGAGATCCGCGCCGTCCTCGACCGCCTCGGACTCGAGCCCTGGGACATCACCCGGACCCAGGAGCAGGCGGCCAAGGACCTGGGTCTCAAGGACCGCGAGGCCTGGCCGCGCGACGCCGCCGGCCGCGCCCGCTGGATCACGGCGCTCGCCGAGCACCCGAAGCTGATCCAGCGCCCCATCATCACGGCGGACGACGGCACGGCCGTGGTCGCGCGGTCCGAGGAGGCGGTGCGGGACGCGCTGTCCCGCTGAGGGCGGCGGGCCGGACGGCGCGCGGTTGACCCCTGACCGATGGACGAAGTCCGGCAAACCGTTACATATGCCCGCCTAGCGTGGAGTGCTCCACAGGCCGACCACCGGACGGACGTTCCGGCAGACGGAGAGGAGCGCGCCGTGCGGAGCTGGACGTTCGGGGGCGTATACGGAACGGTCCTCGCGAGTGCGCTGCTCGCGGCCCTGCAGTCGGAGGGGACGCCCTATACGCCCTACTACGACGCGGCCTGGGTCATGGTCACCGCGGGCACGGCCGCCCTCGCGCACGGCTACGCGCATCACATGTCGACGCACCGGCCGGGCTCGGGCACCCACCACTGGCGCCGGCTGGCCTGGGCGCTCGTCGACGAGTGGCCGGTCATCGTCGCGTGCTGGCCGACGGTGATCCTGCTCGTGCTCGCCGGCACCTTCGGCTGGCCCGAGTCCCCCGTCACCTCCACCGGGCTGCTCCTGAACGCGGCGCTCCTCTTCGGCTGGGGCACCTTCGCCGCGCTGCGCGTCGGCTACCGGCGGCGCTCGGCCGTCCTGATCGGCGGCGCGGACGCGACGATCGGCCTGGTCATCGCGGCCGCCAACGCCGTCATCAAGTGAGGCCCGCGCGGGCATCGGCCGCCCCGGCGCGTGAGCTGGGCCACACTCGTCCCGGGTAACACGGGGTTCACACAAGAGCAACGGTCGGGAAATCGCCGGTTGCCAGGCTGCCGCACATCACCACGGCACCGCAGCACCCGCACGTTCTGCGCCGTACCGAGCGTTATGAGGATGAGGCCCCGTGACCTTCAAGGCTGAGTACATCTGGATCGACGGCACCGAGCCGACCGCCAAGCTCCGTTCGAAGACGAAGATACTGACGGACGACGCCAAGGGTGCCGAGCTGCCGCTCTGGGGCTTCGACGGATCCAGCACGAACCAGGCCAAGGGCCACGCCTCGGACCGCGTCCTCAGGCCGGTCTTCACCTGCCCCGACCCGATCCGCGGCGGCGACGACGTCCTCGTCCTGTGCGAGGTCCTCAACACGGACATGACGCCGCACGAGTCCAACACCCGCGCCGAACTGGCCGAGGTCGAGGCCCGCTTCGGCGCCCAGGAGCCGATCTTCGGCATCGAGCAGGAGTACACCTTCTTCGAGGGCGACCGCCCGCTCGGCTTCCCCGTCGGCGGCTTCCCCGCCGCGCAGGGCGGCTACTACTGCGGCGTCGGCTCGGACGAGATCTTCGGCCGTGACGTCGTCGAGGCCCACCTGGAGAACTGCCTCAAGGCCGGGCTCGGCATCTCCGGCATCAACGCCGAGGTCATGCCCGGCCAGTGGGAGTTCCAGGTCGGCCCGCTGGCCCCCCTTGAGGTCTCCGACCAGCTGTGGATCGCCCGCTGGCTGCTCTACCGCACCGCCGAGGACTTCAAGATCTCCGCGACCCTCGACCCCAAGCCGGTCAAGGGCGACTGGAACGGCGCCGGCGCGCACACCAACTTCTCCACCAAGGCCATGCGCGAGGGCTACGACGCGATCATCACCGCGTGCGAGGCGCTCGGCGAGGGCTCCAAGCCGATGGACCACGTCAAGAACTACGGCGCGGGCATCGACGACCGCCTCACCGGCCTGCACGAGACCGCCCCGTGGAACGAGTACAGCTACGGCGTCTCCGACCGCGGCGCCTCGGTCCGCATCCCGTGGCAGGTCGAGGTGGAGCAGAAGGGGTACATCGAGGACCGCCGCCCGAACGCCAACGTCGACCCGTACGTCGTGACGCGGCTGCTCGTCGACACCTGCTGCGCCGCGCTGGAGAAGGCCGGCCAGGTCTGATCCCGCTCTCCGCACGCCGTTTGAGGGGGCGCCCGCCGGTTTCCGGCGGGCGCCCCCTCACGTCGTCGGCGGTCCTCCGGCGCCGCGGCCCCGCCCGCTCCGACGGGGTCCACAGGGGTCGATTTCCGGCCAAGAGCCGCCAGGGCTCCGTATCGGTGGGCGAGAGGGAACTGCCAGTAACCCACCCATCTGATTCAATGGGGTCATGGGAAGCAACCGGAACGCAGCGACGGGTCGTCACGACCTCGAGCCGTTCTGGCCTTCCCGGCAGCACCATGACTTCGACCGGGTGTGTTGCCGCGCGATGAACGCGCGGGCCCTCTAAAGCCGTTCACCCGGCCTTCGCCTGACGCGCACGACGTACGTCTCGTTCTCGACGACTCCTTCTTCGCGCGAAAGAGCTGACCTCACCATGGCGAACTCTCGTACCTTCACTGCCACCGCCGCCACCGCCGCTGCCTCCGGTGGCTCCCCCGTCTCCCCTGTCTCGGCCGTCCCCGCCGCCCGGGGGCGGCTGCGGGCCGTGGCGCCCGACGAGACCGTGCAGATCACCGACTTCCTGCCGCCGGGCGCCACCTGGCTGCCCGCGCCGCAGCACACCCTGCCGACCCTGCCGGGGCAGCCGCCGATGGTCGGCTACCTCGTCCTCGTGCCGGCCGGGCAGGAGCCCGTCGTCGCCGAGCCCCTCGTGCCCGAGGAACGGGCCGTCCCCGACACGGGGCCGGTCAGGATCGACACCGTGCAGCGCGCCGCCGAGGTCGACGGACGCCTCCTGGACCTCACGTACCTGGAGTTCGAGCTGCTCGCCCACCTCGTCGCGCACCCCCACCGGGTGCACACGCGCGACCAGTTGGTGACCACGGTGTGGGGGTACGGCCACGTCGGCGACGGCCGGACCGTCGACGTCCACATCGCCCGGCTGCGGCGCAAGCTGGGCGCCGACCACCGCAGGACGATCCAGACGGTGCGGCGGGTCGGGTACAAGTACGCGCCGCCGACGTCCACGCGCTGAGCCCTCCGGGACGGTTCCCCGCTCTGCCACCGGCAGAACTCCGTTCCCTTGACGGCCCTCCGGCGTGCAGAGTCCTCCCATGAGACTTCTGATGTTGGGCGGTACGGAGTTCGTGGGGCGCGCCGTCACCGAGGCGGCGCTCGCCCGGGGCTGGGAGGTGACCGTCTTCCACCGCGGCCGCCACGAGCCGCCCGCCGGGGTGCGGTCCCTGCACGGCGACCGCACCGCCGAGGACGGCCTCGCGGCGCTGGCCGAGGGCGAGTGGGACGTGGTCGTCGACACCTGGTCGGCGGCGCCCCGGGTGGTGCGGGACGCCGCCCGGCTGCTCGCGGGACGGGTCGGGCGGTACGTGTACGTCTCCAGCGCCTCCGTCTACCGCTACCCGGGCGCGGCCGGTTCCGACGAGGACTTCTCCGTCGTGGACGGCGATCCGGACGCGGAGGCGTCGGCGTACGCACCGGACAAGCGGGGCGGTGAACTCGCGGCGCTCGCCGCCTTCGGGGACGAGCGGACGCTGCTGGTCAGGGCGGGGCTGATCCTGGGCCCGTACGAGAACATCGGGCGGCTGCCGTGGTGGCTGAACCGCGTCGCGCGTGGCGGGCCCGTGCTGGCTCCCGGGCCCCGGGACGCGGGGATCCAGTACATCGACGTACGCGATCTCGCCGAATGGATCGTGGACGCCTCGGCCGCGGGGCTGCACGGGGCGTACAACCTGGTCGCCCCCGTCGCGCACACGACGATGGGGGAATTCCTCGACGCGTGCGTGGCCGTGGCCGGGGGCCCGGGGGCCGAACTGCGGTGGACGGCGCCCGAGGTGATCACCGGGGCCGGGGTCGAACCGTGGATGGAGCTGCCGGTGTGGGTGCCGCCGGGCGAGCTGTACGACACCCTGCACCGCACGTCCGTGGAGAAGGCGGTGGCCGCGGGGCTGAAGGCGCGGCCCGTCGCCGAGACGGTCGCCGATACGTGGGACTGGCTCCGGAGCCTCGGCGGGGTCGCCCCGCAGCGGGCCGACCGGCCCGTGGTCGGGCTCGCCCCCGAGAAGGAAGCGGAGGTCCTGGGGCGCTAGGCGCGCGTACTCCCCGGTGCGGGGTGTGCTTTGCACCGGGGAGCCCTCCGCTTCGGCAGGCGCCTGACTAACGGCCCGCCCGCACCGGGGCGTTGTGCCCACCTGTGCCGCCGTGCGGAACGCCTGCCCGCCACGAGGAACGGTCGTCCGTCACGCTCTCGTCGCCGTGTTCCACCTTCGGAAGCCACGCCAGCCAGCGCGGCGTGTGCCAGTTCCTGTCGCCCAGGAGGGACATCAGGGACGGGAGCAGGATCATGCGGACCACCGTGGCGTCCAGGAGGACCGCCACTCCCAGGCCCACGCCCATCTGCTGCATGTCCTGCATGGACAGCGTGCCGAAGACCGCGAAGACCGCCACCATGATCACGGCCGCGCCGGTGACCGCGCCCGCCGTGGCCGTCAGGCCCTCACGGATCGCCGCGCGGTTGTCCAGGCCGCGGTCACGGGCCTCACGGATCCGGGAGACCACGAACACGTGGTAGTCCATGGAGAGTCCGAAGAGGACGACCAGGACGAACAGCGGCATCCAGTTCTCGATCGCGCCGACCTTCTCCGAGCCGATCAGCTCCGCGCCCCAGCCGTGCTGGAAGACCGCGGTCATGACACCGTAGGCCGCGCCCACCGACAGCAGGTTCAGCGCGATCGACGTCACCGCGACGACCACCGAGCGGAAGCTGAAGAGCATCAGCAGGAAGGTCACCGCCGCGATGAAGGCGAAGACCGGCACGATGCCCCGGCCCAGCTGGTCGCTGAAGTCCTCGGACGAGGCCAGCTCGCCGCCCACGTACGCCTCGGCGTCGACGCCGTCGAAGGCCGCGGGCACGGTGGTGTCGCGCAGTTCGCGCAGCGCCTTCTTCGCCTCGGCGTCGGTGCCGTCGCCCGGCAGCGGAACCGTGATCTCGGCGACGTCCGCCGCCTTGTGGGTGGTGAGTCCGGCGCCGTCGCCGGCCTTCTCGGTCAGCGTGGCGAGGGCGGCGCGCACCGGCTGCGCCCCGATGTCGTCGGCCTTGACGACCACCCGGGCCGGGGCGGGCCCGCCGGGGAACGCGTCGGTGATCCGCTGGTAGGCGACGGAGAGCGGGGCGTCGGACCCGAACTGCTTCTCCAGGCCGAGCTGTTCGGTCTTCATGCCGAGCGCGGGCGCGGCCAGCGCGAGCAGCAGGACCGCCGAGCCGACGGCGAAGACCTTCGGCCGGGCGAGGACGGGCCGGAGCACCTTGCCCGCGACGGCGCCGCCGGCGTGCGCGCCCTTCTTGGCACGGCGGTTGAGGAAGGGGATGCGGCCGGCGTCGATGCGGTCGCCGAGCCAGGAGAGCAGCGCGGGCAGGACCGTGACCGAGCCGAGCATCGCCACGCACACCACCAGGATCGTGGCGAGGGCGAAGCCCTTGAAGAGGAGGAGGCCGGAGAGGAACATGCCGGCCATCGCGACCATCACCGTCAGGCCGGAGACCAGGACCGCGCGTCCGCTGGTGGCCGCGGCGATCCGCAGGGCCGTCTCCGCGTCCCGCCCCGCGGCCCGCTCGTCGCGCTCGCGGCGCAGGTAGAACAGGCAGTAGTCGACGCCGACGGCGAGGCCCATCAGGAACATCACGGAGTAGGTCGTCTCGAACAGGTGCAGCTGGTGGCTGGCCAGGGAGAGCAGTCCGAAGGCCGCGACGCACGCGGTGAGCGCGAGTCCGACGGGGAGCAGGGCCGCGACCAGGGCGCCGAAGGCGACCAGGAGGATGCCGAGCGCGAGCGGCACCGCGGTGAACTCGGCCTTCTTCAGGTCGTCGGCGAGCAGGTCGGACAGGTGCTTCTGGGAGCTCGCGTCGCCGAACTGATGGACGGAGATGCCCCGCGCCGCGCCGTCCTCGCGCGCCTTGTCCACGGCGTCGAGCACCGGCTGGACGCGGTCGGCCGCCTCGTCCGAGGGGCCCTTCATCACGAAGCGGAGCAGCGCGTCCTTGCTGTCCTTGGAGGGCAGCGGGCGCTGCATGTCGCGCACCTCGCCGGTGGCGGTCAGCGCCTTGGACAGGTCGGCCGCCGCGTCCCGCCAGCCGTCGGCGGTCCGGGCGCTGACCATGACGAGTTCGCCCGCGGGCTCGTCGATGCCGGCGTCCTCCAGGATGGCGGTGGCCCGGCCCGAGTCGCCGACCCCCATCTCGTCGTCGGACGCGGTGACCGTGCCCGAGGCCCCGCCGATGACCGTGGCGAGGACCACGAAGACCAGCCAGCCGAGGACGGCCGTCTTGCGGTGGTGTGCGCTCCACACACCCAGTCGTGCCGCGAGGTTTCGCCTCATGGCGTCTCTCCCCCATCAGTCTGCGTCGATAAGCGTCGTGTAAGCCGTGATCCACGCTAGGAATCCGGGGCTTCGCGCCCCAGCCGCCGAGACCCCCTCTCGCCGAAGCACAGGGCGAGGCCGGGGGGTGTCGTCAGGTACACCCCGGACCGAGGGGTGTCGTCAGGTACACCCCCGTCTCGGGTGACGGGCCCCATGACCGCGCCGGGGCGCACCGGTGAGACTGTTCTCGTGCCACACGCACGGACCGCGTGCGGCAGCGTGAGGGTGACGAGGGGACTGATGACCATGACGAGGCTGAAGGACGCAGTGATCGCGGGGGCCCAGGGGCTCTATCTCGCGGTCGTCTCGCTGGCGGGCTCGATCATCTTCTTCGTGCTCTCGGTCCTGTCGATCGCGTTCATCCTGCTCGGCGTCGGCATCCTCACCACGCCGGTCGTCCTGGCGGGCCTGCGCAGGTTCGCCACCGCGCACCGCGTGAAGGCCGGCGCGTGGGCGGACGTGACGATCCCGATCCCGTACCGCTCCTTCCCCGCCGATCTGCGGCCGGGCCTCACCGGCCAGGTGGAGCGCTGCACGCTGCTGCTGAAGGACCCGGCGACCTGGCGGGACCTGCAGTGGCTCCTGGTGAACATGACGGCGGGCACGGTCGTCGCGGTGTTCGCCCCGGCGCTGCTGCTGTACATGGTCTACGGCTGGGTGCTCGCGCTCGGCGTGTGGGAGCCGATCTACAACGCGGGCGGCGGCGAGTGGTACGGGTTCATCCACGTCACCTCGCAGACCACGGCGAACTACGCGGCCGCGCTCGGCATGGGCCTGTTCGTCCTCGGCGTCTTCGTGAACCCGACGCTCGTCCGTACGCACTTCCTCCTGGCCCGTACGTTCCTCGCGCCCACCACGAGCATGCGGGAGCGCGAACTGGCGCTGCGCGTGGACCGGCTGACCGAGACCCGGCACGACGCCGTGGACAACTCCGCCGCCGAGCTGCGCCGCATCGAGCGCGATCTGCACGACGGGGCGCAGGCCCGCCTGGTCGCCATGGGCATGGACCTCGGCACCGTCGAGGCGATGATCGACGCCGATCCCGCCAAGGCCAAGGAGCTGCTCGCCAAGGCCCGGCAGAACTCCGGCGAGGCGCTGAACGAGCTGCGCGACCTGGTCCGCGGCATCCACCCGCCGGTCCTCGCCGAGCGCGGCCTCGGCGACGCGGTGAAGGCGCTCGCGCTGCGGCTCCCGGTCGCCACCGAGGTGGACGTGGAGCTGGCGGGCCGGGCCGAGGCGCCGGTCGAGTCGGCCGCGTACTTCGCGGTGAGCGAGAGCCTCACCAACGCGATCAAGCACGCGGGCGCGGACCGCGTCTGGGTGGACATCCACCACGCCGACGGCATGCTGCGCATCGCCGTCACCGACAACGGCAAGGGCGGTGCCTCGGTCGGCGCCGGCTCGGGGCTGAGCGGCATCGAACGCCGACTCGGTACATTCGACGGCGTACTGGCCGTCAGCAGCCCCGCGGGCGGTCCGACCATGGTGACCATGGAGATCCCTTGCGAGTTGTCCTAGCCGAAGACCTCTTCCTGCTGCGCGACGGCCTGGTGCGGATGCTGGAGGCATTCGACTTCGAGATCGCGGCGGCCGTGGAGAGCGGGCCCGAACTCACCAAGGCCCTGGCGGAGTTGCGGCCGGACGTCGCCGTCGTCGACGTCCGGCTCCCGCCGTCCCACACGGACGAGGGGCTCCAGTGCGCGCTCGCGGCCCGCCGGGCCAGGCCCGGACTGCCCGTCCTGGTGCTCTCGCAGCACGTGGAGCAGCTGTACGCGCGCGAACTGCTGGCGGACGGCAACGGAGGCGTCGGCTATCTCCTCAAGGACCGGGTCTTCGACGCGGCGCAGTTCATCGACGCGGTCCGCAGGGTCGCGGCCGGCGGCACCGCGATGGACCCCCAGGTGATCCAGCAGCTGCTGTCCCGGCGCTCGGCGGACCAGCCGCTGGGGGCGCTCACGCCGCGCGAGCGCGAGGTGCTCGAACTCATGGCGCAGGGCCGGTCGAACGCGGCCATCGCCGCGCAGCTCGTGGTCACCGAACGGGCCATCGCCAAGCACACGTCCAATATCTTCGGGAAACTGGATCTGCCGGTGTCCGACGACGACAATCGGCGTGTGCTCGCGGTCCTCGCGTATTTGGACCAGGAGCGCTGAACGCTTCGGGTTGCTGATGCGTATGTAGCCCCATGGGACGCACCTCACGAAAACGATCACGGCTGGCGCGGCGCATGGTCGCCGCGTCCGCAGCGTTAGTCATGGGCGGCGGCGGCCTGATCGCCGTGAACGTCTACGCGAATGCCGAAGAAGGCGCGGATCAGCCTCCCCCGCAGAGCGCCGGGCAGCAGGCCTCGACCATCGACTGCCCGGACGTGGGCAATCAGCTGCCCGAGGTGCCGGACGCGGCACGCGGTGAGGTCGATCGCCGGCTCGCGGATCTGGACAGCCAGATCACGCGGGCCTACGACGAGTTCAGCAGGGCCGAGGACAAGGAATCCGTACTCGGTCCGCTGGAGGAACAGCGGCGCGGCACCCTGGGCGAGATCGCCCGGTCCATGGAGCGGGCCGGCGAACGGCCGGACGGTCTCGACGGCATGGCACCCTGCACCCTGCGGGCGGCCGGGCAGGAGCAGGGCCAGGCACAGGGCCAGGGGCAGGAACAGGGCGGTCAGGGCCAGGAACAGGGTGGCCAGGACCAGGGGCAGGACCAGAAGCCGGGGCAGAGCGGCAACGGGCCCGTCGCCGGGGACTTCGTGAAGATCCAGTCGGTCCGGCCCGACGTCAACCGCCCCCGGCCCCAACGGGGCGCTTCCCGCGGCACGTTCACCACGAAATGCGGGCGGAACGAGAACGGCAAATTCAATCCCGACAACGTCATCGTCGCGCCCGGCGTGAGCAATGGCGCCCACCATATGCACGACTACGTGGGAAACCAGGCGACGGACGCCTTCTCCAGCGACGACGATCTCGCGAACGGCGCGACCAGTTGCCGCAATCAGGGCGACAAGTCGACGTATTACTGGCCGGTCCTGCGGCTGCAGAACGGAAAGGACGAGAACGACGCCCAGGCGGACGGCGGCGGAAAGGACCAGAACGTCGGAGAGATCCAGACGCCCGCGGCGGTCACCCTGACATTCGTCGGAAGTCCGGTGGGCAAGGTCGTCGCGATGCCGCGTTTCCTGCGCATCATCACCGGTGACGCCAAGGCGTTCACGAACGGCGACGCCAATGCCAACGCGTCCTGGAGCTGCACCGGATTCGAGAACCGCCGGCTGAAGGACAAGTATCCGATCTGCCCGCGGGGCAGCAAGGTCGTACGGACGTTCAACTTCCAGAGCTGCTGGGACGGCCGGAACACGGACAGCGCCAACCACCGCACCCACGTCGCCTTCGCCGACCCGCGCACCGGCGCCTGCCCGCAGGGCTTCCGCGCCATCCCGCAGCTGGTGCAGCGCATCGTGTACGACGTGCCGCCGGGCCCCGGCTTCGCCGTCGACTCGTTCCCCGAGCAGCTGCACAAGCCCGTCACCGACCACGGCGACTTCATCAACGTCTTCGACGAGCGCCTGATGCGGCGCGTCGCCTCCTGCGTCAACTCCGGGCAGCGCTGCGCCTGACCCTCCGGGCGGCGCTGCTCCCGACCCCTCCGGGCAGCGCCGCCGTCCGACCGCGGAGCCGTCAGCCCCCGTCGTGCTCCATGCGGTCACCGTGGTGGTCCCCGCCGTGCCTCCCCGCGGCGGGGGCCACCACGGTTCCCCCGAGCCGCTCGCGCAGCGCCGCGATGTCACCGGAGCCGCCGACCGCCACCCAGGTGCCGCCGACGAGGTACGTGCCGCCGTAGTCGTCCGCCTCGTCGAGCCATTCGGCCTGGCCACGGGCGTTTGTAAAGGTTACGAGGATGTAGTTGCGGGCACCACCCACACAGGTGGCCTGCCGCAGTTCGGCGGCGTCCGTCTGGATGTCGGGCCTGCACCGCGCCCTGGCCGCCAGCTGCTCCAGGCTGCCGCTCGCCGTCTCCGGTGTGTCGTCACCCCCCGAGCCGCATCCCACCACCAACAGCAGCCCTCCCACCGCCATGCCCGAAAGCGCGCTCCGCGCCGCCCACATCGCCTTCACCGTCCCCACCAGCCCCTTCCGGCGAGCCCCGCTCGCCTGCTCCGGATGCCCCGTTGAGCAGTGGGGGCGACGCGGATACCGTGCGCCGCAGCCTTCAACCCAGGGGGTACACATGTCCGAACCGTCCCGACGTACCGTGCTCGGCACCGCGGGAGCCCTCGGCCTCGGCGCCGCCGTCGGCGGCCTGCCGGCCCTGACCGGGACCGCGGCGGCACGTCCCGCCGAGGCCCCCGCCTTGGATACGGATGCCGCACGCTCCGTGCTCAACAGACTTCTCCCGCACCACGCGGAGCAGATCCGTCTCAGACTGGTCCCGCCGCGGGGCCGCGAGGACCGCTTACGCGTCACCGGGACCACCGGGCGGATCGAGGTGTCCGGCACCACGCCCGCCGTGCTGCTCACCGGCGTCCACTGGTATCTGAAGTACGTGTGCGGGGCCCATGTCGCCTGGAACGGCGCCCAGTTGGACCTGCCGCGCCGGCTGCCCGCGCCCGCGCGGCCGCTGGAGCGCTCGACCTCGCTCCCCCACCGCTTCGCCCTGAACGACACCAACGACGGCTACACCGCGCCGTATGCCGACTGGGCGTACTGGGAGCGGATGATCGACGTGCTCGCCCTGCACGGCTGCAACGAAGTCCTCGTGATCGCGGGCACCGAGGCCGTCTACCACCGGGTCCTCAAGGAGTTCGGTTACTCCGACGCGGAGGCCAGGGCCTGGCTGCCCGCGCCCTCGCACCAGGCGTGGTGGCTGCTGCAGAACCTCTCCGGGTACGGCGGCCCCCTCTCGGCCGAACTCATCGACGAACGGGCCGCGTTGGGGCGGCGCATCGTGGACCGGCTGCGCGCGCTCGGCATCGCGCCGGTGCTGCCCGGCTACTACGGCCATGTGCCCGACGGGTTCGTCCAGCGCAACGGCGGCGACGCGCGCGTCGTCCCGCAGGGCACCTGGCACGGTTTCGCGCGGCCCGACTGGCTCGACCCGCGCACCGACGCCTTCGCCAAGGTCGCCGCCTCCTTCTACCGCCACCAGGAGCGGCTCTTCGGGCCCGCCGACCTCTTCAAGATGGACCTGCTGCACGAGGGCGGCACCGCGGGCGACGTGCCCGTGCCGGCCGCGGCCAAGGGCGTCGAGACCGCCCTCCGCACGGCGCGGCCCGGCGCCACCTGGGTCATCCTCGGCTGGGAGGCCAACCCGCTGCCCGCGCTCCTCGACGCGGTCGACAAGAAGCACATGCTGATCGTCGACGGCGTCTCCGACCGGTACGCGGCCGAGCCGGACCGGGAGAAGGACTGGCACGGGACCCCGTACGCGTTCGGCACCATCCCCAACTTCGGCGGGCGCACCACCATCGGCGCGCGCACGCACCTGTGGAACGAGCGGTTCTTCGCCTGGCGCGACAAGGAGAACAGCGCGCTGGTGGGCACCGCGTTCATGCCGGAGGCCACCGACCGGGACCCCGCCGCCTTCGAGCTCTTCTCCGAACTGGCCTGGACGAAGAGCCCGGTGGACCGCGCCGCGTGGTTCTCCTCGTACGCCGACTTCCGCTACGGCGCGCGCGACCGCGGCGCGCGGGACGCCTGGCGGGCGCTCCACGACACCGCCTACCGGCACACCGCCGTCGAGCGCAGCGACGCCCACGACTCCCTCTTCGCCGCGCGGCCCGACCTCGCCGCGGCGCGCGCCGCGG
>NZ_LIRJ01000290.1 GCF_001419745.1 Streptomyces silaceus
CCCCGGACCTCACCCCCGACCTCACGACGGCGGCCTGACCCCCACGCACGGAACCCACCCGCACGGCCCCGCACGGCCGCCCTCGCCCGAACGGCGAGCCCCGTCGTGCGGGGCGCGTGCGGGCGGGACACGCTGGGTTGCCAGGTCCGCAGGGTGAGCCGGAGGTGCAGGGATGGCGGCAGGCGTGCGTGGGGCGGCGCGAAGCGGGGTCGGGCTGCTCGTCGTGGGGCTGCTCCTCTCCCTTGTCGCCGCGTGCGGGGGAGGCGGCGGTGGCGGCGAGGAGAGCGGGCGTACCGCCGCCGCGCGACCGCTCGATCTGGCGTTCAAGCATCCCGGCGTCCTCGTCAGCAAGGAGCAGCTCGACGCGGTGCGCGCGCACGTGCGGGCCCGCGAGCAGCCCTGGCTCACGGCGTTCGAGCAGATGCGCGACAGCAAGTACGCGGCCGCCGACTACCGGGCCACTCCGTACGCCGTCGTGGAGTGCCCGCCCGACACCCGGCCCGGCCGGGGCTGCGTCGAGGAGCGCGAGGACGCGCTGGCCGCGTACACCCAGGCGCTGCTCTGGAACATCACGGGCGAGCGCGCGCACGCCGAGAAGGCCGTGGAGATCATGGACGCCTGGTCGAAGGTGATCACCGGGCACACCGAGGCCAACGCCGGACTGCAGACCGCCTGGGCCGCCTCGTCCTGGGCGCGCGCCGCCGAGGCCGTCCGGTACACGTACGACGGCTGGAGCGACGGCCAACTCCTCCGCTTCGAACGGATGCTGCGCAACGCCTATCTGCCCCAGGTGCGGAACGGGTCCGCCGACTTCAACGGCAACTGGGACCTGGTGATGGCCGACGCCACCATGGGCATGGCCGTCTTCCTCGACGACCACGCCACCTTCGAGAAGGCCGTGCACCACTTCCGTACGCGCGTTCCCGCGTACTTCTATCTGAGGTCGGACGGGAAGCTGCCCGTCTCCCCGGAGGGCAGCGGCATCGACACCGCCGCCGAGCTGAAGAAGTACTGGTTCGGGCAGGACACCTTCGCCGACGGGCTCTCCCAGGAGACCTGCCGCAACTTCAAGCACGCCAGCTACTCCCTCGCGGCGACCTCGCACATGGCGGAGACCGCCCACCACCAGGGCGTCGACCTGTACGGCGAGGTCGAGGACCGGCTGAGGGCCGCCTTCGAGTTCCACGCCAAGTACCAGCTGGGCGCCAAGGCGCCGAAGTGGCTGTGCGGCGGCACGGTGCAGCGCGACATGGGACCCGACACCGAGGTCGGGCTCAACCACCTCCAGGGGCGGCGCGGCCTGAAGATGCCGGCGACCGAGAAGTACACGGAACAGCGCCGTCCGGAAGGCACGGACGACCTCTTCGTGGCCTGGGAGACCCTCACGCACGCGGGCAACGGGTAACCGGTTCGCTTCTGCCCTCCCCATGGCGTACTGTTGGGTTCACCGACGCGGGGTGGAGCAGCTCGGTAGCTCGCTGGGCTCATAACCCAGAGGTCGCAGGTTCAAATCCTGTCCCCGCTACTGAAGGTCGAGGGTCCGGAATCATTCACTGATTCCGGGCCCTCGGTGTTTTCCACCTTCACTGATTCCGGGCCCTCGGCGTCCTCCACCGGCTCTCCCGGTGCCATGGACCGGCCCTTGTCCGTAACCCGGTCGGCCCACACCAGGTCGCACCCGCCCCCCGCTGCGGGAAGCCTGAATGGAGCGCGGTGATGGGCGCGGAGTCGGCGGGAGACAAGCGGTGGGGCAGCGAGGCGGAACCGGCGACAACGGCGCCACCGCGCACGAGTGGGCGTTCGTCCGGGCGCTGCCCTTCCTGCTCCTCGTCGTCGGCGTCGTCTTCGACGCCTCGACCCCGCCGCAGTTCACCGCCGCGCCCCTGTTCACCGCGGCCCCGCTGATCGCCGCCCCCTTCTACTCGCAGCTCAACACCGTCCTGACCGGCGCCGCGGCCTCCGCCGCCGTCTTCTTCCTGCACTACGGCCACCGGGGCACCAGCCACGTCGAGACCGTCACCGAGCTGATCACCGTGCTGACCGTCGCCGTCCTCGCGGTCGTCATCAACCGTGTCGTGCGCCGCGGCAACGCGAAGCTCGCCACCGCCCGCTCCATCGCCGAGACCACCCAGCGCGCCGTGCTGCCCGAGCCGGACCCCCGCATCGGGGGGCTGGACATCGCCGCGCGGTACGAGGCCGCGCAGGCCGACGCGTTCATCGGCGGCGATCTGTACGCCGTGCAGGACACCCCGCACGGCGTACGGCTCATCGTCGGCGACGTGCGCGGCAAGGGCATGGGCGCGGTCGCCGCGGTCGCCGTCGTCATCGGCGCCTTCCGGGAGGCCGCCGAGCAGGAGGCCACCCTGGAGGCGGTGGCGCAGCGCCTGGAGCGGGCGCTGGCGCGCGAGGGCACCCGGCGCGACGGCCTCGACGCCTTCGAGGGCTTCACCACCGCCGTCCTCGCCGAGATCCGGCACGGCGAGGGTGCCGTACGGCTCATCAATCGCGGCCACCCGGCGCCGCTGCTGCTGCGCGGGGACGGCCGGCTGTGCGTCCTGTCGGCGACCGAGCCCGCGCTGCCGCTCGGCATGGGCGACCTGGGGGCCTGGCCGGACCGGGCGGACGAGGCCGAGTTCCCGCCCGGCGCGTTGCTGCTCTTCTACACGGACGGCCTGTCGGAGGCGCGCGACGTGGCGGGGGAGTTCTACGACCCGGCGGCCCGGCTCGGCGGGCGGATCTTCCCGGGGCGCGGGGGCCCGCGCGCGCTGCTCGCCGCGCTCGCCGAGGAGGTGCGGCGGCACACCGGGGGCGCCACGACGGACGACATGGCGCTGCTCGCCGTGCGGCGGCCCACCGCGGACGATCCCGATGTCACTCCCCGTGACTGAAGCGCACCCCTCTGCATAACAACTGACGTACTGTCAACGGAATGTGAAACTCCGGTGTGGGTCGACGCGCAGTCAACTCGCCCCGTTCCGGACCTCGGTGTCCCGGTACGTACGGCCGAAGAGCGTTAACGATCAACAGGAACGGCTTGGAATACGGCACCGCCGTCTATTAACGTTCGATAACGCAGCGCGGTCGTCCCAGCCGTCACTCGAGGCGGCTCCGTGCGCACGCGCCTAATCCCGCAAGGGAGCCGGGGAACCACCAAATTGGGGTGAATCGGGCCTCCGTGCCTCCGTGCCGGATGTTCGTAGGAGACCTTCCTGCTCCGAACCCGTCAGCTAACCCGGTAGGCGAGAAGGAAGGAAAGGAGTGCGCCCCAGTGGCGTCCAACCGGCCTGCCCCCCGAGCCGTGTACGTGCCGAATGACGACGACTTCGGTTCGTACGACGAAGAGCCCTTCGAGGAGTGGAATCCCACCGAGGAGTCCATCCGTCCCGTCCGCGGCAGGCACCGTGTGCACAAGAAGGGCGGCGGCGGGCTCGCCCGCAGCTCCACCGTCCTCGGCGTGGGTGTCATCGCCGCCGTCGGCGCGGGCGGCATCGCCACCGCGCAGGGCGGCAAGCCCCCGGTCTCCATATCGATGCCCGACCTGCCGGGCGTGGGCGCCGTCGCGGACTCGCTGCCGGAGGCCAAGTCCCTTCCCGGCGTGGGCTCCCTGATATCCGACGACTCGTCGGACTCCGAGGGCTCAGCCACCGCCGCGGCCCCCCTCACCACCGCCGGCGTCAGCACCACCGACGCCGAGCAGGGCACCACCGACGCCGGCGAGGCC
The DNA here is from genome assembly GCF_001419745.1 of Streptomyces silaceus. Lineage (GTDB taxonomy): Bacteria > Actinomycetota > Actinomycetes > Streptomycetales > Streptomycetaceae > Streptomyces > Streptomyces silaceus. The sequence continues at coordinate 3,722 of NZ_LIRJ01000290.1, forward strand.
CTGCGCGCCCGCATCATGCAGCAGGCCGAGAACCAGCAGCACCAGGCGGACTCCGCCGTGCAGACCGCGGCCGAGGACGCCGCCGTCAAGAAGGCCGCCGAGGAGGCCGCCGCCCAGCAGAAGGCGGCCGAGAAGGAGGCGGAGGCCAAGGCCGCCGCCAAGAAGAAGAAGGAGGAGGAGGCCCGCAAGGCGAAGGCCGAGGCCGAGCGTCTCGCCAAGCTCGCCAAGAGCTACGCCATCCCGACCTCCTCGTACACGCTCACCTCGCACTTCGGCGACGCCGGCTCCATGTGGTCCTCCGGCCACCACACCGGCCTCGACTTCGCCGCCCCCACCGGCACCCCCCTCAAGGCCGTGCACACCGGCACCGTCAAGGAGGCCGGCTGGGCCGGGGCGTACGGCTACCGCACCGTGCTCGAACTCGAGGACGGCACGGAGATCTGGTACTGCCACCAGTCCTCGCTCAATGTCAGCGCGGGCCAGAAGGTCACCACCGGCGAGGTCATCGGCCGCGTCGGCGCGACCGGCAACGTCACCGGGCCGCACCTCCACCTGGAGGTCCACACGCCGGGCGGCACCGGGATCGACCCGCTCGGCTGGCTGCAGAGCAAGGGCCTCAACCCCTGACGCACCCCGAAGACCCCGGCGGTCCTGACGGCGACCCCCCGACGTCAGGGCTGCCGGTTCGGCATGCCCGCGTGCGGCGCTCCCGTGTGTGACGCCGTCGCACGTGACGCTTCCTTGAAGGGGTTTACGGAATTCCCTTTCCGGCAAGGGCGTTGAGGAACGCATGACCTCTCTTCGTCCCCTTGGCTCATCCGACCTCGAAGTCTTCCCGCTCTCCCTGGGCGGCAACGTCTTCGGCTGGACCGCGGACCGGGCGGCGTCCTTCGCCGTCCTGGACGCCTACACCGCGGCGGGCGGCAACTTCATCGACACCGCCGACGCCTACTCGGCCTGGGTGGAGGGCAACGAGGGCGGCGAGTCCGAGACCCTCATCGGCGAGTGGCTGGCCGAGCGCGGCAACCGCTCCGACGTCGTCGTCGCCACGAAGGTCGGCTCCCACCCCGACTACAAGGGCCTCGCCGCCGGGACCATCAAGGCCGCGGCCGACCAGTCCCTGCGCCGCCTGGGCACCGACTACATCGACCTCTATTACACGCACTTCGACGACCCGTCCGTCCCCGTCGAGGAGATCATCGGCGCGCTCGACGAGCTGGTGACGGCCGGCAAGGTGCGCGCCATCGCCGCCTCCAACATCACCCCCGAGCGGCTCCAGGAGTCCCTCGACTTCTCCGACCGCGAGGGCCTCGCGCGGTACGTCGCGCTGCAGCCGCACTACAACCTCGTCTCCCGGCACACCTACGAGGGCCCGCTCCAGGAGGTCGCCTCGCGCTCCGGCCTCGCCGCCGTCCCGTACTTCGCGCTCGCCGCGGGCTTCCTCACCGGCAAGTACCGCCCGGGGGCGAAGGTCGAGAGCGCGCGCAGCGGCCGGGTCGAGCAGTACGTGGGCACCGAGCGCGGCGACCGTGTCCTGACCGCCCTCGACGCGATCGCCGCCGACCGGGGCGTCCAGGTCGCGTCCGTGGCGCTCGCGTGGCTGGCCGCGCAGCCGACCGTGGCGGCGCCGATCGCGTCCGCGCGCACGGTCGAGCAGCTGCCGGCGCTGCTCGCGGTGGCGGACCTCGACCTGACGGAGGCGGAGCTCGCGGCCCTGACGGCGGCGTCCGCCTGACCTCCGCCCGAGCCCCGCGGGACCGCCCTAGGAGCGGTAGGGGTTGTACGCCGGGTAGCCGTGGGCCGGGTGGGGCTGCGGCTGCCCGTACGGAGGCGGGGCGTAGGGGGTGTGCCCCCACGCGGGCGCGGCGTACGGCGCGGGCCCGTACGGGGGATGGCCGTACGCCCCGTACGGCATCGGGACCATGACCGGTGCCGTCGCCCGTGCCGCGTAGTCGAGGGCGGGCCGCGCCGGTTCGCGGCGCTCCCAGAGCTTCTCCAGCAGCTCCCGCTCCCGTGCGACGAAGTCCGCGCCGGCGCGCCCGCGGCGGCCCCGGTGACGCAGGAACGCGAGCGACGTCGCGTACTCCTGGTACTCCGCGACCGTGCGGGCCGCGGGCTTGCCCCAGGTGTACGAGGCGTAGTCGCGGGCCAGCGCGCGGGCGCGCATCGAGCCCAGCGCGAACGGCTCGGGCGGGGTGAGCCAGCCCGCCGCCGCGTACACCGGCAGCTCGGCGGTGATCATGCGCAGTTCGCGCTGCCGGGTCCAGATGGCGAGCCAGGTCAGCAGGCCGAACGCGGGCAGCATGAAGACCGCGTACACGGTGAAGAAGCCGTACTGCCCGAAGACCGCCGAGCCGTTCCACAGCGCGTGCATGCCCATCGCGAGCAGCAGCCCGGCGAAGGGGAGCAGCACGCGGCGCACCCGCATGCGCTCCGCCGAGAGCGCTGCGATGCCGAAGCCGATGCCGGTCAGGACCGTGAACAGCGGGTGCGCGAACGGGGACATGACCACGCGTACGAAGAAGGTCGCGGCCGTCACCGAGGCGAGGCCGCTGTCCCGGCTGAGCTGGTCGGTGACGAAGGCGTTGCCCAGATAGAGGATGTTCTCGGTGAACGCGAAGCCGGTCGCGGTCACGCCCGCGATGACGACGCCGTCGACCAGGCCCGTGAAGTCGCGTCTGCGGAAGAGGAAGACCAGCAGCACCGCCGCGGCCTTCGCGCTCTCCTCGACGATCGGGGCGATGACGGTCGCGCCGAGGGTGTCGGCGCTGGTGGGGTCGGCGGTGGCGGTGGCTATCCAGCGGATCGCGAAGCTGTTCGCGACGATCGCGATGAGCGCCGCCGCGCAGGCGCCCCAGGAGAAGGAGAAGAGGAGGTTCCGCCAGGGGCCCGGCGCCACCCGGTCCAGCCAGCGGAACGCGGCGACGAGCAGGGGCACGGGCACGACCGCGAGGCCGAGCCCGACCAGGAAGCCCTGGGTGCCGGTCTGCTCCCTGACCAGGGCGAGGATCACCAGGCCCGACAGGGCGAGCAGGGTGACGAGCGCGGCCACGCGTATCGCGCGCCGCTGCCACCAGCGGACACGTCGCAGCTCCCCCGGGGCGGGTGCCTCGGCGGGTATCGGATAGGGAGAACTGGTGGCCACGTCGTTGACCCTAACGAGGGATGGGGGTGGCCGCGACGGTGCCTCAGCCGCTCTCGGCGGCGACCCGGCGGAAGAGCAGGTCGTGGACGACGTGCCCCTTGTCCAGGCCCTGGCCCTCGAAGCGGGTGAGGGGGCGGAAGTCGGGGCGGGGCGCGTAGCCGCCGTCCGGCTGGGTGTTCTCGAAGTCGGGGTGCGCGGTCAGCACCTCCAGCATCTGCTCGGCGTACTCCTCCCAGTCCGTCGCGCAGTGCAGGATCGCGCCGGGCTTGAGCGAGGGCGCGGCCAGCGTCAGGAACTCCGGCTGGATCAGGCGGCGCTTGTGGTGGCGGGCCTTGGGCCAGGGGTCGGGGAAGTAGACGCGCAGGCCGTCGAGGGAGGCGGGGGCGAGCATCTCGCGGAGCAGGATGATCGCGTCGCCGTTGGCCACGCGGACGTTGCTCAGGCCGTTGCGCTCGGCGAGGCCGAGGAGGTTGCCCTGGCCGGGGGTGTGGACGTCGACGGCGAGGATGCCGGTGTCCGGGTCGGCGGCGGCCATCTGGGCCGTCGCCTCGCCCATGCCGAAGCCGATCTCCAGGACGACGGGCTTGTCGGAGGGGGTCTCGCCGTCGCCGAACAGCTCGGCGAGGTCCAGGGTGCGCAGCCCGTCGATGTCCAGGCCCCACTGGGGCCAGAGCCGGCGCAGGGCGTCACCCTGGCTGGTGGTCACCCGGCTGCGCCGGGGCTGGAAGCTGCGGATCCGCCGCTCGTGGTGCGACCCCGCGGGATCGGGCGAGGGCCCACCGGGGAACCGGGGCGCAGCCTGCGCCCGCCCGGCCGACGAGGGGGCTTCGGGGGTATGGGAAGAGTCAGACACAGTGCGCCAATTTTACGGTGAGGAAGCGGGGGACGACGCCTCGTCGGCGAGGCGGAGCCCCGGGGCCCCGCTAGAGGCCGCGCCGAACGACCAACCGAGCCACGGAGGGCCCGTCAGGGGCGCGGGAACTGCGCGAGCACCCCGCCCGTCCCGCGGGGAGGCTACGGGCCCAGCCCTCCGGGGGACCCCCAGGGGGCGCGGGAACTGCGCGAGCGACCCCGCCCGTCCCGCGGGGAGGCTACGGGCCCAGCCCTCCGGGGGACCCCCAGGGGGCGCGGGAACTGCGCGAGGACGGTCCGACCCGCGGAGCGCCCCTCACCCCCGCAGGACATCCAGCGCCCGCCGGGCGACCTCACGCCCGATGGGGAGGGACGCCGTCGCGGCGGGCGACGGCGCGTTCAGGACGTGGATCGCCCGCGCCCCCTCCCGTATGAGGAAGTCGTCGACCAACGTGCCGTCCCGCAGCACCGCCTGCGCCCGCACTCCCGCGGGCGCCGGCACCAGGTCCCTCGCCTCGACCGCCGGCAGCAGCCTGCGCACCGCCTCGGTGAACGCGGACTTCGACGCCGAGCGCCGCAGCTCACCCGCGCCGTACCGCCAGTGGCGGCGGGCCAGCTGCCAGGAGCCGGGCCACCCCAGCGTCCCGGCGAGCTCACGGGGCCGCACGACCGACCACGAATACCCCTCGCGGGCCAGCGCCGGGACCGCGTTCGGCCCCACGTGGACGCCGCCGTCGATGCCCCGGGTGAGATGGACGCCGAGGAAGGGGAAGGCGGGGTCCGGCACGGGATAGACGAGGCCCCGCACCAGCTCGGGCCGGGCCAGCTCGAAGTACTCCCCACGGAACGGGACGATCCGCATCTGCGGGTCGTCCCCGGTGAGCCGGGCGACCTCGTCGCACCGCAGCCCCGCGCAGTTCACGAGGACCTTGCCGCGCACCACGCCGCCGTCGGCGGTGCGGACCGCGACGCCGAGGTCGGTCCTGCGGTCGATGCGGACGACCTCGCCCCCCGCGCCGTACCGGATCTCGGCGCCGGAGGCCTCGGCGAGGCGGCCCGCCACCGCGCCGTAGTCACAGATGCCGGTCGTGCCCACGTGGATCGCGGCGAGGCCGCGGACCTCCGGCTCGTGCTCGGTGATCTGCGCGGGGCCCAGCTCGCGGACCGGAATGCCGTTCTCCCTGCCGCGCTGGACCAGGGCGTGCAGCCGCGGGAGCTCGTCCCGCTCCGTGGCGACGATCAGCTTGCCGGTGACCTCGTGCGCGACGCCGTACTCCGCGCAGAACTTGACCATCTCGGCGGCGCCCCGCACCGCGTACCTCGCCTTGAGCGAGCCCGGCCGGTAGTAGATCCCGCTGTGGATCACGCCGCTGTTGCGCCCCGTCTGATGGCGGGCGGGGCCCGGCTCCTTCTCCAGCACCGTCACCGCGATGCCCGGGGCGGTGCGCGTGAGGGCATACGCCGTCGCGAGCCCGACGATCCCGCCGCCGATCACCAGCACGTCGCAGTCGTACGCGACCTTGTTCACCGCGCCTCACCTCCCACCACAGATACTGCCCTGCGCCACTGACAACGCCGCCAAACCTCGCGAGCCGGATCCTTGCCCAAGGCTTCGCACCGGTTCACGCGGGTCCCCCCGTTCGTTAACCCCGGGCCTCCGGCACACGGCGGAGCCGCGCGGGCATGAAGGGACGTCCCACCGCCGCGCGGTGGGACGGTCCGAGGGCGGCCCGCGAGGATCTCGGTACTCCGGTGTCCCGCTTGCTCCGGCGGCCCTGGAGCCTACGCCGGAGCCATCAGCAGAGGCCGCGCGCGCTCACGGAGCTCCACCACGCGCGGCTCGTCCCCGTACGGTTCGAGCCGGTGCAGCAGGTCCTTCACGTACTCCGTGGTCCGCGCGGACGAGATACGGCCGGCGACCTCCAGCGCGCGCGTGCCCTGCTCGCACGCCGCGTCGAGGTTCCCGGACTCCAGCTCGGCGACCGCCGACACCACGAGGCGTAAGCCGTGCGAGCGCACGAACTCCTCCGTGGGCCGCGACAGCGCCTGCTCCGTGAAGCGCCTGACCTGCCGGGGCGCCTTCAGGTCGCGGTAGCACTCGGCGGCGTCGGCGGCGAAACGGTCGTAGGAGTAGAAGCCGAGCCAGGAGGGGTCGTTGTCCCCGTCGCGGGCCCGCTCCAGCCAGCCCTCGGCGGCCCGCAGCGCCGCCCCCGCGGCCTGCGCGTCGTTGGCACGCGCGTGTGCCCGCGCCTCCACGAGCCGGAAGAAGCTCATCGTGCGCGCGGTGGCCAGGCCCCTGTTGCGTTCGAGCGCGGCCTGCGCGAGGTCGACGCCCTCGTCCCCGAAGCCGCGGTACGTCGCCTGGAGGGACATGGAGGCCAGCACGTATCCCCCGAGGGGGACGTCCGCCGCCGCGCGCGCCAGGCGCAGCGCCTGGATGTAGTAGCGCTGGGCGGCCTCCTGCTGGCCCGTGTCGAACGCCATCCACCCGGCGAGCCGCGTCAGTTCGGCCGATGCCCCGAAGAGCGCGCGCCCGACCTCGTCGGAGTAGGAGCCGAGCAGCAGCGGCGCCGCTTCGACGCGCAGGCACTCGGGAACCATCGAGGAGCGCCAGTCGCCGCCCCCGTACTTGGAATCCCAGCGCCGCGCGTCCTCGGCGGCCTCCCGCAGCTTCAGTACGTCACTGTGGCCGACCTTCATCGGCGCCCCGGAGTCGTCGGCCTGCGCGGCGTCGCGCTGCGCGTCGCGCGTGGCGTCACGGGCGACGGAGCTGTCGGCCGGGGTTATCAGCCAGCGCGACGCGGGTGTCGCGTACGCGCTGACGGCGAAGGAGCCGGCCAGGGACTGCCAGATGCCGCCGCTGCCCGCGCGGCGGCCCGCCAGGTCCAGGCGGTACAGCTCGGTCGCCGACTTCACCGCCGCGCCGACGTCACGCGGGAAGGCGAGGCCCACTTCCGGAGCGGGGTCGGCGTCCGCGAGACCGATCTCGTGCAGCGGCACGGGACGGCCGAGCTTCTGCCCGATGGCCGCGGCGATCAGGTGGGGGGCGGCGCCCTGCGGCACCATGCCCTTCGACACCCATCGGGCCACCGATGTCTTGTCGTAACGGAGCGTCAACCCGCGTTGAGCGCCTAGGTCGTTGACCCTGCGCGCGAGTCCCGCATTGCTGATTCCCGCGAGGGCGAGAACGGTGCCGAGCTTTTCGTTCGGCCCGCGTTGCTCCCTGGACATGCGCCACCCCTCGACACAGACGGCTGCCGGGCAGTGGCTGGACCGCGCGGCATTCGTGCTGCGTTCCCCCGGAGGCAGCGGCACCTTCGGCCATGAGCGCCGTGACGTGCGTCACGGGCGTCCCGGCCGGACCACGTGCCCCGCGGTCCGGGCGCCTCGCCCGAGCCCCGAACGCGTGGCCGGAATAGCGGCCGCAAGAGCACTTGGCCGATCCTCCAGGTATATGCCTCCGCGAAAACATCAGCACACACAGCGTAGTTCGCCGCATCCCAAGCGTTAAGAGGCGCAGTTCCGGATGGCGAGATTGTTGTCCGTGCGGAAGCGCGGGGACACGGGGGCGTGCTCCCGTTGTGTGGCCGTGCGCCTGTGCGTGCGCTCTTCTCCGGCCATGACGGGAGCGCTTCCATTGGCGATGCGTGGGTCGGCCCGCTGCGCTGGAGTCAGTGGGCTGGGGGACACCGCCGCCTCCATCCCCGCGGGCGGCGGACCGGTCCGGGAGGCGAACACCGCCTCCCGGACTGAGTGTTGCCTTCGAACGGTTCCGTTCTGGGCTCATCCCAGGCCGATTTGGCCGAAAAGCGTCCACGCTCAAGAGTGACCCTTTCACCCCTGCGCGAGGCGTGCGCGAGCGTACGCGCGCGGCGCGCACGCGTCATGCACAAGGCCTTCGCGAGGCATCCCCAAGGAGAGGTCCTTCGTTCCGCTCTTCAATCACCGTTCTCCCAGGGCGCATTCACTGACGCGCAAGCGGCCCCGCGGGCCCTCTCGCGCGCCTCCTTCGTGGCAGCATGGGACCCCAGTTCTTCGGTGCACTGGTCGGCCGTGCCCGGCGGCATGTCCCGCCGGCCCGTCCACAGCCTGTGGAGGCAGCGATGCGGTGGTTGGTGGGGTGGAGCAGTACCGCCGCGAGGCCCTCGGTGGTGGGCTCGGCCGGGGCCACCGGCGGCGACGGCGAGACCGTGCACCCCGTGGGCTCCCAGCTCCTGTGGGGCGACCCGGATCCGCTCTGGGCGGTCGGCGACTGGCGCGCCGACGAGGTACGGACGGTGACGGTCGACGAGCGGACCCGCATCGCGGTGCTCGGCACCTGCGGCGCCTCCGACGAGGAACTGCGCGCAGGCCTCCTCTCCGCGCGCGGGGGCGCCCTGCGCCACCTGACCGCCTGGTCCGGCAGCTACACGGCGGTCGTCCAGGTCGGCCGCCGCATCACCGTCGCCGGCGACCTCGCGGGCGCCCGCCCCGTCTTCCACACCCCCTGGGCGGACGGCACGGCCTATGCGACGGCCGCCCTGCCGCTGGCCGACCTCATCGAGGCCCACCTCGACATCGGCCACCTGGCGGCCCTGCTCGCCGCCCCCGACGTCCCCGAGGCGCTCCACGACTCGACGCCCTACCAGGGCGTGCGGCGCGTACCCCCGGGGCACGCGCTGATCCTGCGCGCGGGCGCACGGGAGATCGCCGGGTACGAACCGGTGGCCTCGCTCGCCGTCGCGGGACCCTCGGCCGACCCCGACGGCGCGGTGGACGCGGTCCGGGACGCCCTCGTGGAGGCGGTACGCGCCCGCCTCGCCGCCCCCCGCCACGTCCCCGGCACGGACATCGACCCCGGACCGGTGCCCGGCATGGGGCCCGCCGAGCGGCGCGCGGCCCGTGGCATGCCGGTGCCCGGCATCGGAGCCGACCTCTCCGGAGGACCCGCCTCGGGCACCCTCGCTCTCCTCGCGGCCGGTCTGCCCGGCATGCCCGGCACGGTCCTCGGCCACGGCACGGGCGCGGGGGAGCGGCTCCTCGCCGTCACCTTCAACGACCTCGCGGTGAACGGCCGCGAGGCCGAACTGGAGCGGGCCGGCGCCATCGCCGCCAACCCGCGCCTGCACCACGTCGTCGTCGCGGCGGGCGAGGACGCCCTGCCCTACGCCGACCTGGACGGGCCCCTGACGGACGAGCCCGGCGCCGCCCTCGTGACCGCGCAGCGCCACCGCGCCCGGCTCACCTCGGGCAGCGCCGACCACTTCACGGGCTACGGCGCCCGGCAGGTCCTCGACGCCCACCCGGCCCGCCTCGCCGACCTCCTGATGGACCGCAAACGGCGCCACATGGTGCGCCCCGTGGCGGCGCTCGCGAAGGCGGACGGCTCGGTGATGGTCCCCGCGCGCGTGTACGGCGCGGCCCGCAAGCTCGCCCGCATGCCGCACCGCGCGGGCGTCGAATCGCTCGCCCAGCGGCTGCTGCACCGCCGCTTCGACGAACCCGGCGGGGTCGTGGGGGCGTCCCTCGCCGCCCTCGCATGGGCCAGACCGGGCCCCGCCGCGCGCTGGCTGACCGGTGAGGCCCTCGCTGAAGTATCGGTTCGCCTCCAGGACACGACGATGCGTCCCGGCGGCCCCGGCCAGCGTCCCGGCGAGTTCCGCGCGCGGGCGGCCCTCGCCCGGCACGCCGCCGACCTGCGCGTACTGGAGCAGGCGGCCGAGGTGCGCTTCCAGCGCCTGCACGCGCCCTTCCTGGACAACCAGGTCGTCCGCGCGTGCCGTGCGCTCCCCGAGTCCCTGCGCGTCCAGCCGGGCGCGCGGGCCTCGATCCTGCGCACGGTCCTGGAGGGCGCGGGCGTCGCCGATCTGCCGCCCGGCTGGGGCGCCCCGTCCCACGCCTCGAACGCGGCCGCCGCCCGCACCGGACTGCGCGTGGCCGTGGACGACCTCGTCGCCCTCTTCGACACGCCTCTCCTCGCCCAGGCGGGCCTGGTCGAGGCCCATGTCGTCCGCAAGGCCCTGCGGTCCGCCGCCGAGGGGGCACCGCTGCCCCTGGACGGACTCGCCGACCTGGTCTCCACCGAACTGTGGCTCCGGAGACTGCTGTCGCGAAGAGGCACGTGCTGGACGGGGACGCCGGCACGGCAACGAGCGGTTCCTACGGGGAGTGTGGTTCCGCAGAGGGGCGCCCTAGGCGCGGGACGCTAGGCGCGGGGCGGAGAGACCGGGCGGACGGGCCGCGCGGACGGGCCTGACGGGCCGGGCTGACAGGCCGGAGGGTCCGGGCGAGGCGCGGCGGGCGGGCGCGCCGGTAAACCACGCGCCCTCCGGCGGCCCGCCGGTAAACCACGCGCCCTCCGGCGGCCCGCCGGGGAGAATGACCCGGTGCGGTATCGAATCCTGGGCGCCACGGAGGCGTACGACAGCCAAGGCGGCCCCCTGCCGGTGGGAGGCCAGCGGCTGCGCGCCCTCCTCGCCGCCCTCGCGTTCCACGCGAACCGCACGCTCGGCGTGAACACCCTCATCGACGAGGTCTGGGCCGACGAACCGCCGGCCGACGCCCCGGCCGCCCTGCAAGCCCTGGTCGGCAGGCTGCGCCGCGCCCTCGGCAAGGACGCCGTCGCCTCGGACCCCGGGGGCTACCGCCTCGCCGTCGCCCCCGACGACGTCGACCTGCACCGCTTCGAGCGCCTCACGCGCGAGGGCAGGGCCGCCCTGGACCGCGGCGAGGCGGACCTGGCCGCCCGCACCCTGCGCGACGCGCTGGCCCTGTGGCGCGGGCCCGCCCTGGCCGACCTGCCCGACCGCAGCGCCTCGGCACGCCCCGAGGCCCGGCGCGCCGAGGCCGTCCGCGCGCGGATCGAGGCCGACCTGCTGCTGGGCCGCGCCCCCGACGTCGTACCGGAACTGCGGGAGCTGACCACCGCCCAGCCGTACGACGAGGCGCTGCGGGTCCTGCTGATCCGCGCCCTGCGCGACGCCGGGCGCGGCGCCGACGCGCTCGCCGTCTACGAGGACGCGCGCCGCGCCCTCGCCGACGGCCTCGGCACCGATCCGGGGCCCGAACTGCGGGCCCTGCACGCCGAGTTGCTGGGCGGTCCGGACGGCGCGGGAGCGGTGGGGTCCTCGGTGCCTTCGGGGAGGCAGGGGCGGCAGGGGAGGCAGGGGCGATCGGGCCTCCCGGACGGCCCGGAGCGGTCCGGGAGGCCGGGGCAGCAGCCCGAGCGGGCAGGGCAGCCCGAAGGGCCGGCGCCGACGGGTCACTCCGAACGGCCTGGGAGACCGGGGCGCCCTGGGAGCCCTGGGAGCCCCGGGAGCCCTGGACAAGCGGAGCGACCTGAGCGGCCCGAACGGCCCGAGCGGAGAGGGAACATCCGCACCCGCCTGACGTCCTTCGTCGGCCGGGAACCCGAACTCGACGCCATCCGTTCCGACTTGCACAGGGCCCGCCTCGTCACCCTCACCGGACCGGGCGGCTCCGGCAAGACCCGCCTCGCCGAGGAAGCCGCCGCCGGGCATCCGCAGGCATGGCTGGCCGAGCTCGCCCCGCTCGACCATCCCGAGGCGGTGCCCGGCGCTGTCGTCAGCGCGCTCGCCCTGCGCGAGACCGTGCTGATGACCAGCGAGCTGACCGCCCCGCAGGACGACCCGGTCGCCCTGCTCGTCGAGTACTGCGCCCCGCGCAGACTGCTCCTGCTCCTTGACAACTGCGAACACGTCATCGACGCCGCCGCCGAGCTCGCCGAGACCCTCCTCACGCGCTGCCCGGACCTCACCATCCTCGCCACCAGCCGCGAACCCCTCGGCGTGCCGGGCGAGTCGGTGCGCCCCGTCGAGCCGCTCCCGCCCGACCCGGCGCACCGCCTGTTCGTCGAGCGGGCCATGGCGGTGCGGCCGGGTTTCGCGCCGGAGGAGGACGCGGAGGCCGTCGCGGAGATCTGCCGGCGGCTGGACGGTCTGCCGCTCGCCATCGAACTGGCCGCCGCGCGCCTGCGGTTGCTCACCCCGCGTCAGATCGCCGACCGGCTCGACGACCGCTTCCGTCTGCTGACCAGCGGCAGCCGCACGGTCCTGCCCCGCCAGCAGACCCTGCGCGCCGTCGTCGACTGGTCCTGGGACCTCCTCGGCGAGGCCGAGCGGACCGTGCTGCGCGAGGCGTCCGTCTTCGCCGGCGGCTGGGACCTGGAGGCCGCCGAAGCCGTCTGCACGGGCCCGGCCACGGACCTGATCGGCGCGCTGGTCGACAAGTCCCTGGTCGTCGCCACCCCCGGCGACGGGACGGGGGACGGCGGCATGCGCTATCGCATGCTGGAGACCATCCACGAGTACGCGACCGAGCGCATCGCCGAAGTGCCCGAGCTGCTCGCCGCCGCGCAGGCCCGCCATCGCGCGTACTTCGGCGCGCTCGTCGCCGAGGCCGAGCCCCTGCTGCGCTCCGCCGAGCAGCTGCCCTGGATCCAGCGCCTGGAGACCGAGCTCGACAACATCCGCGCGGCCCTGCAGCGCGGCCTCGACGCCGGAGACCTGGGCCCGGTGATCCGCATGGCGCTGGACACCGCCTGGTTCTGGTGGCTGCGCAACTACCGCAGGGAGGGCGCCGAGTGGCTGGGCCGCATCCTGCGCCTCGCCCCGCCGGTCACCGGCCTGCCGGAGGACGACCCGCTGTACTGGCCGTGGATGGAGGCGCGGCTCCTCCATCTGTTCCTCGTGGAGGAGTCCAGGACGATGGGATCGCTGCTCGTCGACGGCGAAGCGCGTCTGGAGTACGTGGCGCAGGTGCGCCGCGCCTTCGACAGGGAAGGGCTCGCGAGCGCCCGCTTCCCCGGCCTGATCTGGCCGTTCACCATCTTCTTCGCCGGCGGCCTGCCCCAGGACGCCCGCCCCTCCCTGGAGCGGTCGGTCGCCAACTGCCGCAGGTACGGCGGGGACTGGGAGCTCAGCGTCATCCTGATGTTCCGTACGCACATGGCCGTCGACACGCCGGGCAACCTCGCGGACGTCGACAAGGACCTCGAAGAGCTCCGGATGCGCAGCCACCGCGTCGGCGACCGCTGGCTGCGCGCGCAGGTCAGCAGCGCGGCGGGCGAGGCCGCGATGGCCCGCAGCCACTACGAGGAGGCCCGGGTCGCCTTCGAGGAGGCGCTGCGGCTCGCCTACGAAGTGGGCGCCTACGCGGAGACGTCCTTCCTGATGGCCCGGCTCGCCGAGCTCACCTATCACGAGGGCAGCACCGCCGCGGCGTCGAAGATGCTGGACGAGGCGAGCACCGAGGCCGAGCGCTACGGGGTGATGGAGTCGCGTGCCTTCGTCGGTCTGCTGCGGGCGTCGATGGCCCTGGACGAGGGCGACGCCGCGCTGGCCCGCGAGCTGTACGAGGAGGCCCGCAGCAAGTCCGTGGTCGGCACCCCGCCACCGCAGTTCACCGCGGCCCTGAGCGGCCTGGAAGCCCGGATCGTCGCCCTCACCGACGGCCCCGGGGCGGGCCTGCCGATGCTGACGGAGGCCCTGCGGGCGGCCGTCGCCACGCAGTGCTCCGAAGCGATCGTGGCCGCCCTGGTGGACACCGCGGCCGTATTCCTGAGCGAACTGGGCGAGCACGCGCGCGCGGCCCGTGTGCTGGCCAACGCCACCCACCTGCGGTCCGGGTTCCGGCGCCCGGCGCGGGCCGAGGCCGACGCGCGGCGGGTCGAGGCGCTGGCCCGCACGGCTCTCGGCACCCCGGGCTACGACACGGAGTCCGCCGCGGGCAGCGCGCTCACGCCCGAGGACGTCGTCGCGGAACTGGCCGCGTTCGCGGGCTAGGTGCAGCGCAGCCGCGACTGCGCCCAGTCCGCGAGCGCCACCGAGTCGAACGGCGTGTGCGGTTCGACGACCAGCCGGATCGTCTTGCGCCCGCTGATGTTCACCTGCACCGGCACCGCCGGGTCGCCGCCCTGTATCAGCGGCGACTGCCACAGCCGCGCCCCGTCCGCGTACACGGAGAAGCGCAGCTTGCCGAGCCCCATCGTCATGTCGTCGACACCGACGAGCGCGTCGTACGTCGTGCAGCTGCGGTTCAGGTCGATCGTGACGGAGGACTCGCCGTGCACGGTCACGCCGTGGGAGTACTGCGTGTCGCCGATCGCCATGCCGTGGCGCTGCCACACCCAGCTGCTCTCGCCGAGCCGCATCTCGGGCTTGGTGCCGTCGCCGGTGGCGCCGTAC
>NZ_LIRJ01000291.1 GCF_001419745.1 Streptomyces silaceus
CACCGCGCGGCCCACGGACGGGCGGCGGCGCGGTGCGCGGTGCGCGACGGGGGCGGTGGCCGGTACGCGGGCGGCCACGGCATCGCCTCCGTGTTCGGCGGACGGTCGTACGGTGCTCACCACAAGATCTTCACCAGGGGTTCCCGCCACGGGCAAGTCCCGGGGGACAAGTGGCGCAATACCGTTCCGATCGGGCGTCAGGACTCGGCCGCGCCGTCCTGGCTCAGCGCCACCGCGGCCGGTCGGCTCCCCAACGCCCGGGAGGACACGCCCAATTGAGGGGCGCGGCGCCGAAGGCGACCGGCGACACCGCATGGCGCAGGCGGCCGAGCGGGCCGTCCGTCACGGTCAGCCAAGGGGACGGATCCGCGTACGCGTCCGCCCGCTCGCCGTGCACCGGGCCCTCGTCCCACTCCCCGTCCGTCAGCCACCGCGCCGTCCGCGCCAGGGCGAGCCGCACCCGCGCCGTCCCGCCGTGCGCCTCCCGCTCGGTCAGCGCCCGCAGGACGGCCGCGGCCAGCAGATAGCCGGTGCCGTGGTCCAGCGCCTGCGCGGGCAGCGCGCCCGGCTCCCCGGGCGCCCCCTCGACGGCGGCGATCCCCGTCGCGACCTGCACCAGGCTGTCGAAGCCGCGCCGCTCCGCCCACGGCCCCTCGTCGCCCCACGCCGACAGCTGGGCGAGGACGACACCGGGCGCGCGCTCGGCCAGCGCCTCGGGGGAGAGGCCGAACCGGTCGAGGGCGCCAGGCCGGTAGCCGGTGACGACCACGTCGGCCCGCGCGAGGAGCGCGTCGAAGGCGCGCCGGTCCGCCGGGGCGCCGAGGTCCAGCGCGGTGGACCGCTTGCCGAAGCCCGTGTCCGCGTGCTGGTCGGCCAGTTCGGGCAGGTGGGGCGAGTCGACGCGCAGCGCGTCAGCGCCCAGCAGCGCCAGCGTGCGGGTGGCGACCGGGCCCGCGATGACCCGCGTCAGATCGAGGACGCGGAGCCCCTCGGCGGGCCGCGCGGCGCCACCGGTGAGCGGCGGCAGCGGCCGCCCGGCCGTCCCGTCGGCGCCGGTCCGCTCCCGCCGCACCAGCGGCAGCGCGGCGACCGCGGCACCCTGCGGATGCGCGGCCCACTCCTCGGGGGAGCGCAGGGCGACGGCGAGGCCCCCGGCCGCGTACACCGCCCGCTCCACCTCGGCGGCGGGCCGCTCCGCGAGCCGGGCGGCCACGGCGTCGACGGACGCGTCGTCCGGGGCGAGCCCCAGCGCGGACGCCAACGCGGCCCTGTGGTGCGGGTAGTTGGCGTGGGTGCGCACCTGGCCGTCCGCGGTGCGCCAGAAGCGGGACAGCGGCGCGAAAGCGACCGGCGCCCGCCCGTCCACCCGCAGGTGGCGCTCGCTGACGAAGGCGGTCGCCACGGCCCCGTCGTCGACCCGCACGGGCGGCACCCGCTGCCCGGTGCGCGCCGCGGCGAGTTCGGCGGCGGCCAGCGCGCAGACGCCCACGCAGGCACGGGCGAGGCCGCTGACGGGCAGCCGCGCGGGCAGGGCGCCCTCGCGCACGACGGAGGAGACCCGGGAGAGCAGCGCGGGATCGCCGCCGAGCGCGGCCCAGGCGCCGCGCGTGGCGTTCAGTGATGCGTGTGTCATGCAGGCACTATGCCGGGTCGGCAGCTCAGTGGGGCCAACGGAGCGCGATCTCCTTCGCGGGATCGGACGGCCTGAGCTCCCAGCCGAGGTCGGTGGCCGCGCGGACCGCGTAGGCGCTGCCCACGCCGCGATAGTGCTTGAGCCCGATCTCGTGCTCACGGGGCTGCTTCGGCGTCCCTCCGCTCCTGGGGGCCGACACCCGCTTCGTCCGCTCGGCGAGCCACTTGTCGACCCGGGTCCGATAGAACTCGGTGTCGCCCTCGTGGCGCAGCTCGGGCCAGGTAACGCTCCAACGGGGCCACACGGGCATCTTCCCCAGGGTCGCGTCCATGACATGCTCGATGCCGCGTTCGTAGCCCGGTATCACGTAGGTGAGGAACTCCGTCAGCATGGCGAACGCGATGATGACGAGTGCCAGGCCGATCCACACCACCCACCACACGGGCAGCACCACCGTGCTCACGGCGAACCGCAGTACCAACTGCCAGGTGGGGCGGGCGGGATGGGCCACCCCGGCGTCGACCGAGCTGTGCACGGGGCTGCGAAACTCACTCATGGAAGCCGATCCTCTCGTGGGCGCACGGGAAGGGCCGGGCGGCCCCCCGAGCCGCCCGGCCCAACCCGCTGTCCAGCGGTGTTACTTGCGCACGGCGTCCAGCGCGTCGGCCATGCCCGCGCCGTAGAAGCCGTTCCCGTTCCTCGCGCTCTCGCAGACCGCGTCGACCTTGCCGTCACCGTCGATGTCGTACGGGTCGGTGCACGCCATCGCGTCCGCCTGGCGGTACAGCAGCGCCTTGACGCGCGCCGCCGAGGCGTGCGGATGCGTCGACTTGATCAGCGCGACCACGCCCGCGACGTGCGGGGACGCCATCGACGTACCGGCCTTGTAGCCGAACTTGCCGCCCGGCAGCGTCGACAGGATCCTGCCGTCGGTGGCCGGCGGGTTCGGCGTCTGGTACTTCGTGGAGTCGCCGCCCGGCGCCGTGATGTCGACGACGCCCTTGCCGTAGTTCGAGTACGACGCCTTGAGGCCCTTGGCACCCGTGGCGGAGACCGTCACGACGCCCGGCAGCTGCGACGGGATGTCGAGGCAGTCCTTGGTCTTGACGGTCCGGGGCACCGGCGTGCTGTCGTCCGGGCTCGACTCGTCGAGGAGCTCCTCCTGGGCGAGGTCGGTCTTCGCGTTGCCCGCGGCCGCGACGTTCACCGCGCCCTTGCGCTCCGCGTACCGCGCGGCCCGTCCGACGGCGTCGACGAGCGCCTTCTGGTCGTCGTCCGTCGTGCAGTTGAACAGCCACGGGTCGGTGTAGTAGCTGTTGTTGGTGACGTCGACGCCGTGGTCGGCCGCCCACACGAAGCCGCAGACCACGGCCTCCGTGTAGTACATGCCGGTCGCGGGCTCGGCCACCTTCAGGCTCGCCACCCTCACCCCGGGCGCGACGCCCGTGACCCCGGTGCCGTTCTTCGCGGCGGCGATCGTGCCCGCCACGTGCATGCCGTGGTCGCTCTCCTTGGCCACGGGACGCCACGCGTTGTCCTTCTGGACCGGCACGCCGCCCAGGCAGCTCGCGGACGCGGCGCGGTCGAAGTTCGGCGCGATGTCGGGGTGCGTGTCGTCGACGCCGGAGTCCAGCACGCCGACGGTGACCTTGCGGCTGCCGAGCGAGACGGCGTGCGCCTTGTCCGCCTTCATGGCGGGCAGGTCCCACTGCAGCGGCTCCAGCTCGTCCTGGCCCGCCGCCGCCCTGCCCGCCGCGGCCTTGGCCTCGGCGGCGGTCAGCGGCCGCTCGGCGTCGAGCGCGTCGTCGGCCTGCGCGGAGAGCGGCGCCGTGCGGGTCGCGCCCGCCGACTGGACACCCTTGGCCCGCCGGATCGTCTTCGCGAAGTCGGGGTTCGACGAGTGGACGACGATGACGCCGATCCTGTCGTACGCGATGACGACGTCGCCGCCCGCCTTGGCGATGGCCCGCTCGGCGAAGACCGAACTCGCCTTGCCGGGCCGGACGTTCACGACGTAGCTCATGGGCGCCGCCGCGGACGCCGACGCCGGGGCGTCCGGCACCGCCGCGGGCCGCGCCGCCGCCGTGCCCGGCAGGAACGCGACGGCCGAGACCATCGCGGCGCCGAGCGGCAGGGCCAGCACCCGGCGGGAGCGCCGGAGCCCGGCGGCCGTTCTGTGGGACTTGGTCACGTTCTGTCTCCCCGTCACTTCTTCTTCACGGCGTCGAGCGCGTCGACGAGCCCACTGCCATAGAAGCCGTTCTTGCCCTTGCCGCCGTTCTGGCACACCGCGTCGACGTCACCGTCACCGTCGGGGTCGTACGGCTCGGTGGGGCACGCCAGCGGGTCGGCCTGCTTCTTCAGGAGGCGCTGCAGCTCGGCGGGGCCCGCCTTGGGGTGCGTGGACTTCAGCAGCGCGGCGACGCCGGAGGCGTGCGGGGCGGCCATCGACGTACCGCGCAGCCAGCCGTACTCGCCGCCCGGCATCGTGGAGAGGATGTTGCCGTTCTTCGACGGGGTGTCGGTCGGCAGCTGGTACTTGTCGCCGCCCGGGGCCGTCACGTCGACGACGCCCTTGCCGTAGCTGGAGTACGACGACTTGAGGTTCTTGACACCCGTGGCGCTGGTGGTGACGACGCCCGGCAGCTGAGTGGGCACGTCCAGGCACTCGTGCGGGTCGACGGTGCGGGTCACCGGCGTGGAGTCGTCCGGGCTGGAGTCGTCGACGATCGCGTCCGCGTCCAGGTCGTGGTTGGAGTTGCCCGCCGAGGCGATGTTGAGGGTGCCCCGCTTCTGGGCGTACAGCTGCGCGCGGTTGACCGCGTCGAGGATCGCCTTCTGGTCCGGGTCGTCCTTGCAGTTGTACAGCCACGGGTCCACGTAGTAGCTGTTGTTGGTGATCTCGACGCCGTGGTCGGCGGCGAACACGAAGGCGCAGACCACGCTCTCCGGGTAGAACAGCTCGTCGACCGGGTCGGCCACCTTGATGCCCGCGATCTTCACGCCGGGCGCCACGCCCGCCACGCCGACGCCGTTGCGCGCGGCGCCGATCTCACCCGCCACGTGCGTGCCGTGGTAGTGCTCCTTCTTGGTGGGGCGCCAGGCCCCCGCCGAGGTGTCCGCCTTGCCGCCGGCGCAGTTCGCCGACTGGGCGGGCGAGAAGTTCGGCGCGAGGTCGGGGTGGGTGTCGTCGACGCCGGTGTCGATCACGGCGACGGTGACCTTCTTGCTGCCCGGGTTGATCTTCGCGGCCTTGTCGGCGCCGATCGCCCGCAGGTCCCACTGGTCGGCCTCCATCGGCTCGGCGCCCGGCGCGGCGCTCCGCTTCAGGGCCTTGGCCTCGGCGGCGGTGAGGACCTCCGCCTTGCCGTCGTCCGTGGTGGCGGCCGACTTCAGGGGCGCGGTGTGGGTGGCGCCCGCCGACTGCACGCCGCGCACGCCGCGGATCTTCCTGGCGAAGTCCGCGTCCGAGGAGTGGGCGACGATGACGCCTATCTTCTCGTGCGCGACGACGACGGACCCGCCGGTCCTGGCTATCGCCTTCTTGACGTACGCGATCGTCTTGTGGTCCGTACGCGTGTTGACGACGTACGCGAAGACGGGGGCGTCCTTCGCGGCCTGCGCCGACACGGGGGCGGGGGACTCGTTCGGGGCCGCGGACGCGGCGCCGGGCACGAAGCCGACCGAGGCGGCGAGGGCGATGCCGAGCGGCACGACGAGCGCCGCACGACGTCTGGAACGCAGATGGGCCATGGGTTCTCCACAACATCCGGAAGCGGAACCGCATGCGCAGTCGCATACGGAACTGCCCGAACACGGTGGTGCTCGGGCAGGTACATGACGGGTCGTTCGGGGTGAAGCTAACCCTGAAACTCCCAGGCCAGCAATGACTATCCGAAGAATCCGGGGAGTTGGGCGACGCCGCGCGTGCCGCCGTGACGTTGAGCAGACCGCGGAACCAACATCAACCCCCTGTCGGATCACGTCCCGTGGCCTTAGCATCGCCATCCGTGGCTCACGTGATCCGTGTCACTTCGGATCCGAGAGCGAGAGAGCCCATGGAACAACTGTCCGTCCCCACCCCACCCGCACCACGAGGAGACTCCGTGGCCACCGACGCACCGCCCCCTTCGAAGGGTGGCGCAGGAACAGAACCCGCTCCCCACGCGCCCTCCACGGAGGAGTACACCGAGGTGCAGGAGAGCGCGGAATTCGGTGAACTGCGCCGCGCACACCGCTCGTTCGCCTTCCCGCTCACCGTCGCCTTCATCGCCTGGTACCTCGTGTACGTCCTGCTCTCCAACTACGCGGGCGACTTCATGGGCACCAAGCTCTTCGGCAACATCAACGTCGCCCTGGTGCTCGGCCTCGGGCAGTTCCTGACCACCTTCCTCATCGCCTGGTTCTACGCGCGCCACGCCGCGTCGAAGCTGGACCCGAAGGCCGAGGCGATCAAGTCCCGCATGGAGACCCGCATGGAGACCCGCACGGAGGGCGACGCATGAGCCCCGCGCACACCGCCGTCATCGACCTGGCGGCGGCGTCCGACGCCTCCGAGCACCGGACGCTGATCATCAGCCTCTTCGCGGCCTTCGTCGTCGCGACGCTCTGCATCACCGTCTGGGCCGGACGCCAGACCAAGAGCGCCGCCGACTTCTACGCGGGCGGCCGCCAGTTCACCGGTTTCCAGAACGGCCTCGCGATCTCCGGCGACTACATGTCCGCCGCGTCCTTCCTCGGCATCGCCGGCGCCATCGCCCTCTTCGGGTACGACGGCTTCCTCTACTCCATCGGCTTCCTGGTCGCCTGGCTGGTGGCGCTGCTCCTGGTCGCCGAGCCGCTGCGCAACTCCGGCCGGTACACGATGGGCGACGTCCTCGCGTACCGCATGCGCCAGCGCCCGGTCCGCACCGCCGCCGGCACCTCCACCATCGTCGTGTCGATCTTCTATCTGCTCGCGCAGATGGCGGGCGCCGGCGTCCTGGTCTCGCTGCTGCTCGGCATCACCTCCGACGCGGGCAAGATCCTCATCGTCGCCCTCGTCGGCGTCCTGATGATCGTCTACGTCACCATCGGCGGCATGAAGGGCACCACCTGGGTGCAGATGGTCAAGGCCGTCCTGCTCATCGCGGGCACGGTCCTGATCACCTTCCTGATCCTGCTGAAGTTCAACTTCAACGTCTCCGACCTGCTCGGCACCGCCGCCTCCAACAGCGGCAAGGGCTCGGCGTTCCTGGAGCCCGGCCTCAAGTACGGCGCGAGCGGCACCTCGAAGCTGGACTTCATCTCGCTCGGCATCGCCCTGGTCCTCGGCACCGCGGGCCTGCCGCACATCCTGATCCGCTTCTACACGGTGCCCACCGCCAAGGCCGCCCGTAAGTCCGTGAACTGGGCGATCGGCATCATCGGCGCCTTCTACCTGATGACCATCGTGCTCGGCTTCGGCGCCGCCGCCCTGCTCAAGCCCGCCGACATCATCGCCTCCAACAAGGCCGGCAACACGGCGGCGCCGCTCGCCGCCCTGGAGATCGGCGGCGGTGGCGACTCCACCGGCGGCGCGATCCTGCTCGCGGTGATCTCCGCGGTCGCCTTCGCCACGATCCTCGCGGTCGTCGCGGGCCTCACCCTGGCCTCGTCGTCCTCGTTCGCGCACGACATCTACGCGAACGTCATCCGCAAGGGCAAGGCCACCGAGAAGGAGGAGATGAAGGCGGCCCGCTGGGCGACCGTGTTCATCGGCATCGTCTCCATCGCGCTCGGCGCCCTGGCCCGCGACCTGAACGTGGCGGGCCTCGTCGCCCTCGCCTTCGCCGTCGCGGCCTCCGCCAACCTGCCGACGATCCTCTACAGCCTCTTCTGGAAGCGCTTCACCACCCAGGGAGCGCTCTGGTCGATCTACGGCGGCCTGATCGCGGCCGTCGGCCTGGTGCTGTTCTCACCGGTCGTCTCCGGCAAGCCCACCTCGATGTTCCCCGGCGCGGACTTCGACTTCTTCCCGCTGGAGAACCCGGGCCTGATCTCCATCCCGCTGGGCTTCCTGCTCGGCTGGCTCGGCTCGATCCTCTCCAAGGAGGAGCCCGACAAGGGCAAGTACGCCGAGCTGGAGGTCAAGTCCCTCACCGGCGTCGGGGCCCACTGAGCGGCGTTCGTTCACACGTCCGTAGCGGCCGCGTCGTAGAGTCCTACGACGCGGCCGCGTCGTACCTCGTGTCAAATGGCCCATGGCGTTGTCAGAGGTGTCACGTAAGGTCGAAACCAGTGGGACCCGCCAACATCCAACCGCCGGGGAGGGGGCCGCAGTGCTCATCGACACCTATGGTCGCGTAGCCACTGACCTGCGCGTATCACTGACCGACCGCTGCAATCTCCGCTGTACGTACTGCATGCCGGAAGAAGGCCTGCAGTGGCTGGCCAAGCCCGATCTGCTCACCGACGACGAGATCGTCCGGCTCGTCCGGATCGCCGTCACCCAGCTGGGCGTCACCGAGGTCCGCTTCACCGGAGGCGAGCCGCTGCTGCGCCCCGGCCTCGTCGGGATCGTCGAGCGCTGTGCCCAGCTGGAGCCGCGCCCCAAGATGTCCCTGACGACGAACGGCATCGGACTCAAGCGCACCGCCAAGGCCCTCAAGGCCGCGGGCCTCGACCGGGTCAACGTCTCCCTGGACACCCTGCGCCCCGACGTCTTCAAGACCCTCACCCGCCGCGACCGCCACAAGGACGTCCTCGAAGGCCTCGAAGCCGCCCGTGACGCCGGCCTGACCCCGGTCAAGGTCAACACGGTCCTGATGCCGGGCCTGAACGACGACGAGGCCCCCGACCTGCTGGCCTGGGCCGTGGAGAACGACTACGAGCTGCGCTTCATCGAGCAGATGCCGCTGGACGCCCAGCACGGCTGGAAGCGCGACGGCATGATCACCGCGGGTGACATCCTGCAGTCCCTGCGCACCCGCTTCGAGCTCACCGAGGAGGGCGCCGGCGAGCGCGGCTCGGCCCCCGCCGAGCGCTGGATCGTCGACGGCGGCCCGCACCGCGTCGGCGTGATCGCCTCCGTCACCCGCCCGTTCTGCTCCGCCTGCGACCGCACGCGGCTGACCGCCGACGGCCAGGTGCGCACCTGCCTGTTCGCCACCGAGGAGACCGACCTGCGCGGCGCGCTGCGCGCGGCCCCCGAGGACAGCACCGACGGCTCGGACGAGGCCATCGCCCGCATCTGGAAGCTGGCGATGTGGGGCAAGAAGGCAGGCTCGGGCCTCGACGACCCGACCTTCCTCCAGCCGGACCGCCCGATGTCGGCGATCGGCGGCTGACCCGACCCGGCAGCGCGAGGCCCCGGCTCCGGCAGACGAGAGGCGGGGCCTACGCCTCGCGGGACTCCCAGTCGGCCAGCGTCACGACGTCCTTCAGCATGCCGCGGACGCCGAGGAACTGGGAGAGGTGTTCGCGGTGGTCGTCGCAGGCGAGCCAGGTCTTGCGGCGGTCCGGGGTGTGGATCTTCGGGTTGTTCCAGGCGAGCACCCAGACCGCGTCGACGCGGCAGCCCTTCGCGGAACAGATCGGCTTCTCGTCACTCACAGTCGCGTCCAAATGCCGTCGCAGGCGCGCCCCGGCGCCCTCAAGACAAGGCGACGCCGAGCAGCCACGGGGGGAGCTGCCCGGCGTCGGTCTGTCGCTCCGACGGGGGATGCGGAGCGCGTACGAAGTATGTCATGGGGGACCGGCCGACTGGCACCGGAACTACATGATTGATCTGAGGTTTTCTTGAGCTTGGCGGAACGTCGACGGTCGGCTCCGCTAGCGCGATCCGCCGCGCCGCTGGTCGTACGAGGACCCCACGGGATCTTCCGGGACGGATTCCGCCGGACCGGCGGGAGCGGGCGGCGCGAGCATTGGCCGAGAAGGAGCGGGTACGAACGTCGACGGGAGCGACGGCGCGTTCTCCCGGCCGGCGTTGGCGATCACCACCGAGATGTACGGCAGGAGGACCCCGAGCACCAGAGCGACGAACGCGACGTGCCGCTCGACGTTCCACAGCACGGCCGCGGCCACGACCGACACCGTCCGGATCGACATCGAGATCACGTACCGGCGCTGCCTGCCGCGCACGTCCTCGGCGAGACCCTGCCGGGCTCCCGTGATCCGGAAGACCTGGCCGCTGCTCTGCTTCCGCATCACGTTCCACCACCCTGTCCGCTGTGCCGGACTCTCCTGGTATCTGCCCCGGTCCGACCCTGTTCCACGTTACGCCGGGGCTGCGCCGCCTACGAGACCGGGGCGGGTCCCACCTCGGTGCTCTCCCTGCGCCGTGCCACGTATGGGGGCGCCCGACATGCGCCGTATGGCGGACAGGCCGACACTGACCGTAACGCTCATGTGGAGCCGTACGAGGAGGCAGCTATGGGCTGGTTGTGGGCGATCATCGTGGGTTTCGTGCTGGGGTTGATTGCCAAGGCGATCCTGCCCGGGAAGCAGCACAGTCCGCTCTGGCTGACCACGGTGTTCGGCATCATCGGAGCCGTCGTGGGCAACTCGCTCGCCGCGGCGTTCGGCATCGACGAGACCAAGGGCATCGACTGGGGGCGGCACGCCCTGCAGATCGTGGCGGCGGTCGTCATCGTGGCCATCGGAGACATGGCGTACAAGGCGATCAAGGGCAACAGACAGTCGGCGTAGCGCACGCCCCGGTGGCGTAGCGCCCCGCGCGGCGCACGAAGAGGGGCCGGTCCGTGCGGACCGGCCCCTCGCGCGTCGTACCGCGGGCGGGGTCAGCCCGCCGTGACCTCGACCGCCGCGAGGTTCTTCTTGCCGCGGCGCAGCACCAGCCAGCGCCCGTGCAGCAGATCCTCGCGCGCCGGCACGGCGTCCTCGGCGGCGACCTTGACGTTGTTCACGTAGGCACCGCCCTCCTTCACCGTGCGCCGGGCGGCGGACTTGCTCGCCACCAGGCCGACCTCGGCGAGCAGGTCCACGACGGGACCGAGCTCGGCGACCTCGACGCGCGGCAGCTCGGACAGCGCCGCGCCCAGCGTCGCCTCGTCCAGCTCGGCCAGGTCGCCCTGGCCGAACAGCGCCTTGGACGCGGCGATGACCGCGGCGCACTGGTCCGCGCCGTGCACCAGCGTCGTCAGCTCCTCGGCGAGCGCACGCTGCGCGGCGCGCGCCTGCGGACGCTCCTCGGTCTGCTTCTCGATCTCCTCGAGCTCCTCGCGGGACCTGAAGCTGAGGATGCGCATGTACGTCGAGATATCGCGGTCGTCCACGTTCAGCCAGAACTGGTAGAACGCGTACGGCGTCGTCATCTCGGGGTCGAGCCAGACGGCGCCGCCCTCGGTCTTGCCGAACTTGGTGCCGTCCGCCTTGACCATCAGGGGCGTGCCCATGGCGTGCACCGTGGCGTCCGGCTCCAGGCGGTGGATCAGGTCGATGCCCGCCGTGAGATTGCCCCACTGGTCGCTGCCGCCGGTCTGCAGCGTGCAGCCGTGGCGGCGGTACAGCTCCAGGAAGTCCATGCCCTGCAGGAGCTGGTAGCTGAACTCCGTGTAGGAGATGCCCTCCTGGGACTCCAGACGCCGGGCGACCGAGTCCTTGGTGAGCATCTTGTTCACCCGGAAGTGCTTGCCGATGTCGCGCAGGAACTCGATCGCGGACAGGCCCGCGGTCCAGTCGAGGTTGTTGACCATCCGCGCGGCGTTGTCGCCCTCGAAGGAGAGGAACGGCTCGATCTGCGAGCGCAGCCGGGCCACCCAGTTCGCGACCGTCTCCGGGTCGTTCAGGGTGCGCTCCGCGGTCGGGCGCGGGTCGCCGATCTGACCCGTGGCCCCGCCCACCAGCGCCAGCGGGCGGTGCCCCGCCTGCTGGAGCCGGCGGATGGTGAGGACCTGGACCAGATGCCCGACGTGCAGGCTCGCCGCGGTCGGGTCGAAGCCGCAATAGAACGTGACGGGACCGTCCGCGAGCGCCTTGCGCAGTGCGTCTTCATCGGTGGACAGGGCGAAAAGCCCGCGCCACTTCAGCTCGTCGACGATGTCCGTCACGGTTCTGTGTCTCCTCGTACGTACCTGGTGATCGGTCCCAGTCTATGGGCGTCACACGCCCTGGCTGACCGAGCTCATGTTGAAGTCCGGCACCCGCAGGGCCGGCATGGCAGCTCTAGTGAACCAGTCGCCCCACTCGCGGGGCAGTGTCTTTTCCGTGCGGCCGGCCTCCGTGGCGCGGCCCAGCAGGTCCACCGGCGACTCGTTGAAGCGGAAGTTGTTCACCTCGCCGACGACCTCGCCGTTCTCGACGAGGTAGACGCCGTCCCGGGTCAGGCCCGTCAGGAGCAGCGTCGCCGGGTCGACCTCGCGGATGTACCAGAGGCAGGTCAGCAGCAGCCCCCGCTCGGTGGCCGCGACCATCTCGTCCAGGGAGCGCTCGCCGCCGCCGTCCAGGACGAGGTTGTCGATGGCCGGGGTCACCGGGAGGCCGGTCAGGGCCGCGCTGTGCCGGGTGGTGGCGAGGTGAGCGAGCTCACCGTCGCGGATCCAGTCGGTGGGGCCGATCGGCAGGCCGTTGTCGAAGACCGACGAGTCGCCGCCGGAGGCGTGGGCGAGCACGAACGGCGCCGACTCCAGGCCCGGCTCGTGCGGGTCGCTGCGCAGCGTCAGCGGCAGCTCGGCGAGCTTCTCGCCGAGCCGGGTCGCGCCGCCCGGCTTGGAGAACACCGTGCGGCCCTCGGCGGCGTCGCGGGCCGAGGACGACCACAGCTGGTAGATCAGCAGGTCCGCGACGGCGGTCGGCGGCAGCAGCGTCTCGTACCGCCCGGCGGGCAGCTCGATCCGCCGCTCGGCCCAGCCGAGGCGCTGCGCGAGCTCCGCGTCCAGGGCCGCCGGGTCGACGTCCTTGAAGTCGCGGGTGGCCCGCCCCGCCCACGCCGACTTGGTGCGGTCGGGGGACTTGGCGTTGAGTTCGAGGGTGCCGTTGGGCTGGTCGTGCCGCAGGCGCAGCCCCGTCGACGTACCGAGGTAGCTCGACACGAACTCGTGGTTGGCGAAGCCGTACAGCTCGCGGCCGCCCGCGCGGGCCCGCGCGAACGCCTCGCCGAGCGCGGGGGCGAACTCCGCGAAGACCGCGGAGGACGTCTCCACGGGGGCCTCCGTGAAGTCGGGCGACGCGGGGGTGCCGGACACCAGCGGCTGCGCGTCCTCGGCGGGGCCCGCCCCGCGCGCGGCCTCCTCGGCGGCCCGGACCAGCGGCTCCAGGTCGTCCGTGGTCACGGCCGAGCGCGAGACCACGCCGGAGGCGGTGCCCTCCTTGCCGTCGACGGTCGCGATGACGGTGAGGGTGCGGCCGCGGGTGACGCCGTTGGTGGTCAGGGCGTTGCCCGCCCAGCGCAGATTCGCCGTCGACTCCTCGTCGGCGATGACGACGCAGCCGTCGGCGGTGGACAGGTCGAGGGCGCGCTCGACGATCTCGTGCGGCTTGGTGGCGCTGCGGCTCATCGACCGGCCTCCTGCGTGGTGTTCAGAATGTTCACGCCCCGGAACAGGGCGGACGGGCAGCCGTGCGAGACCGCGGCGACCTGGCCCGGCTGGGCCTTGCCGCAGTTGAAGGCGCCGCCCAGGACATACGTCTGTGGGCCGCCGACCGCGGCCATCGAGCCCCAGAAGTCGGTGGTCGTCGCCTGGTAGGCGACGTCGCGCAGCTGCCCGGTGAGCCGGCCGTTCTCGATCCGGTAGAAGCGCTGGCCGGTGAACTGGAAGTTGTAGCGCTGCATATCGATCGACCAGGAGCGGTCGCCGACCACGTAGATGCCCCGGTCGACGCCCGCGATCAGGTCCTCGGTGGAGAGTCCGGCCGGGTCCGGCTGCAGCGAGACGTTCGCCATGCGCTGCACCGGCACATGGCCGGGGGAGTCCGCGTAGGCGCAGCCGTTGGACCGCTCGAAGCCGGTGAGCCGCGCGATGCGCCGGTCCAGCTGGTAGCCGACCAGGGTGCCGTCCTTGACCAGGTCCCAGGACTGCGCGGCCACGCCCTCGTCGTCGTACCCGATGGTCGCGAGCCCGTGCTCGGCGGTCCGGTCGCCCGTGACGTTCATCAGCGACGAGCCGTAGGCGAGCTTGCCGAGCTGGTCGAAGGTGGCGAAGGAGGTGCCCGCGTACGCCGCCTCGTAGCCGAGCGCGCGGTCCAGCTCGGTGGCGTGGCCGATGGACTCGTGGATGGTGAGCCAGAGGTTCGACGGGTCGACGACGAGGTCGTACGAACCCGCCCGGACGCTCGGCGCCCGCATCTTCTCGGCCAATTGCTCGGGGATCCGCGCGAGCTCGGCGTCCCAGTCCCAGCCGGTCCCCGTGAGGTACTCCCAGCCCCGCCCGACCGGCGGGGCGATGGTGCGCATGGAGTCGAACTCACCGCTCGACTCGTCCACGGCGACGGCGGTCAGCTGCGGGTGCAGGCGGACCCGCTGCTGGGTGGTCACCGTCCCCGCCGTGTCCGCGTAGAACTTGTTCTCGTGCACGGTCAGGAGCGAGGCGTCGACGTGCGCGACGCCGTCGGCGGCGAGCAGCCGCGCGCTCCAGTCGCCGAGCAGGGCCGCCTTCTCCTCGTCCGGCACGGAGAAGGGGTCGATCTCGTACGAGGAGATCCACGTCTTGTCCGCGTGCACGGGCTCCGGCGCGAGCTCCACGAGCTCGTCGGACCCGGCGGCCTTGATGACCTGGGCGGACAGCTTGGCCATCGCGACGGCCTGGGAGGCGACCCGCGCCGCCGCGTCCATCGTCAGATCCACGCCCGAGGCGAAGCCCCATGTGCCGCCGTGCACCACGCGGACCGCGTACCCGAGGTCCGTGGTGTCCGAGGTGCCGGCCGGCTTGGCGTCGCGCAGCCGCCAGGACGCGCTGCGCACCCGCTCCAGGCGGAAGTCCGCGTGGTCGGCGCCGAGCGCTCGCGCGCGGGCGAGCGCGGCGTCGGCGAGAGCCCGCAGCGGCAGCGCCGTGAAGGCTTCATCGATGGAATGAGGCACGGATGTCTCCCTGCTGTCGGCACGGTCAGGCACGATCATGTCGTGCGCGGCGCCCCTCGTGCCAGACCTTTCCGCGCGGCCTTTCTGTAGGGACCCGACAGGGAGTCCTCCGCGCCACTGTCGGTCGCCGATTCTCCGTATCGCGGAAGGTACCGATAGGTTTTCGAGGTACCAGACCGCTATCGAAAGGGTGATCCGTTGAGCCGCTCGGTTCTCGTCACCGGAGGAAACCGGGGCATCGGCCTCGCCATCGCCCGCACCTTCGCCGACGCCGGCGACAAGGTCGCGATCACCTACCGGTCGGGCGAGCCGCCGCAGGCGCTCGCCGAAGCCGGGGTCCTCGCCGTCAAGTGCGACATCACCGACGCCGAGCAGGTGGAGCAGGCCTACAAGGAGATCGAGGACAAGCACGGTCCCGTGGAGGTCCTGGTCGCCAACGCCGGCATCACCAAGGACCAGCTCCTCATGCGCATGTCCGAGGAGGACTTCACGTCCGTCCTCGAGACGAACCTGACCGGCACCTTCCGGGTCGTCAAGCGCGCCAACCGCGGCATGCTGCGCGCCAGGAAGGGCCGCGTCGTCCTGATCTCCTCCGTGGTCGGCCTGCTCGGCTCCGCGGGCCAGGCGAACTACGCGGCCTCCAAGGCGGGCCTGGTCGGCTTCGCGCGTTCCCTCGCCCGTGAGCTCGGGTCGCGCAACCTCACCTTCAACGTCGTCGCCCCCGGTTTTGTCGACACCGACATGACCAAGGCGCTCACCGACGAGCAGCGCGGGAGCATCGTCTCCCAGGTGCCGCTCGGCCGGTACGCGCAGCCCGAGGAGATCGCCGCCGCGGTGAAGTTCCTCGCGTCCGACGACGCCTCGTACATCACTGGAGCCGTCATCCCGGTTGACGGCGGATTGGGCATGGGTCACTGATCACCATGAGCGGAATTCTCGACGGCAAGCGCATCCTGATCACCGGTGTGCTGATGGAGTCCTCCATCGCCTTCCACGCGGCCAAGGTCGCCCAGGAGCAGGGCGCCGAGGTCATCCTGACCGCCTTCCCGCGGCCCACGCTCACCGAGCGCATCGCCAAGAAGCTGCCCAAGCCCGCCAAGGTCATCGAGCTCGACGTCACCAACGAGGAGCACCTGGGCCGCCTCGAGGGCGTGGTCCGCGAGGAGCTCGGCGGCCTCGACGGCGTCGTCCACTCCATCGGCTTCGCCCCGCAGGACGCGCTCGGCGGCAACTTCCTGAACACGCCGTTCGAGTCGGTGGCCACGGCCATGCACGTCTCGGCGTTCTCCCTGAAGTCGCTGACCATGGCTCTGCTGCCGCTGATGCCGGAGGAGGAGGGCGGCGCGGTCGTCGGCCTGACCTTCGACGCGCAGTTCGCCTGGCCGCAGTACGACTGGATGGGCCCGGCCAAGGCCGCCCTGGAGGCCACCAACCGCTACCTGGCGCGTGACCTCGGCCCGCGGAACATCCGCTGCAACCTCGTCTCCGCCGGCCCCATCGGCTCCATGGCCGCCAAGTCCATCCCGGGCTTCGGCGAGCTCGCCAAGGTCTGGGACAGCCGCTCCCCGCTCCAGTGGGACATGGCCGACCCCGAGCCCGCGGGCCGCGGCATCGTCGCGCTGCTCTCGGACTTCTTCCCGAAGACCACCGGCGAGATCATCCACGTCGACGGCGGCGTGCACATGATGGGTGCCTGACCAGGCATTTCGTACGTACCTGCTGAGGTATCGCCTACCTACCCGAGCAGGTCTCCCGTACGTGTTCGAGGCCCCGTTCCCCGCAGTGCGCGGGAGGCGGGGCCTCGCCCGTTCGGCCCCCTGGCCGGGCGGTGAGGGGGGAGTGCCGCGCACCCTGAAGTGTGCGTCTTACCGGTGCGGTGCTCGTCGCTCTCGCTCTTGTGGTCGTCGCGCCGAGCGGCGTGCCGCGGGAGGCCCCGCACGCGCGCGTGGCGCAGGGATCCCCGCACGCGCGCGTGACGGACGAGAAGCCGCGGCCCTTCGGCGCGGAGTGCCGCACCGACATCGCCGGCTCCCGGGTGGTGGCGCGCTGCCACAACCCCTACCCCGAGACCGACCGGGTCCGTCTCCACGTGGAGTGCGACCGGTGGTGGGACATCGACGTCGACGACGCCCCCGTCGAGGCGGGGCCCGCCCAGACCGTGCGGCTCACCGGTCGGTGCTGGAAAGAGGTCCGCTCGGTCTGGGTCACCCACGAGAAGTGAGCGTCACGCGTGGCCGCGGCCCTCGGTGAACCGCTCCGGGCGGCAGAGGAACGGATAGCCCGCCGCCTCGGTCCCGGCCGCCTCCGCGTCCTGCGCGCGGATCGCGTCGACGAGGCGGGTGTGGTCCATGTGCGACTCGGGGGTCAGGTCCTTGCCGATGTCCTCGCGCAGCCAGTCCCGCAGGACCTCGCCCAGGTCCGCGTAGAGCGCCGTCATCACGTCGTTGTGCGACGCGGCGACCACCGCCATGTGGAAGGTCGCGTCGGCCGTCACGAACGCCTCCGCGTCCCCGGAGGCCCAGGCCTCCTCGCGGCGCACCATCAGGGCGTCGAGCTGCTTGAGGTCGCGCTCGGTGCGGCGCCGCGCGGCGAGCCTGGCCGCGCTCGACTCCAGCGTGCTGCGCAGCTCCGCGATGTGCCGGGGCTCCGCGTCGGCGAACCTGCGCTGCATCACGCCCGCCAGCTCGCTGGTCGCCACGACATAGGTGCCCGAGCCCTGCCGGATGTCGAGCAGGCCGTTGTGCGCGAGGGCGCGCACGGCCTCCCGCACCGTGTTCCTGGCCACGCCCAGCTGCTCGACCAGTTCGGGCTCGGTGGGGATGCGCGAGCCGATCGGCCACTCACCCGAGGAGATCTGGTTGCGCAGCTCGGAGATGACCTGTTCGGAGAGCGCCGAACGGCGAGGGGTGGTCAGCGGCATGACGTTCCTTCGTGAGGGGCGGGGTGCCGGGCCGGAGTGTGACGCATTCGGATTGGACAGCCAATCATCCCATGATTCTATGATGGACCCATGGCTAGTGAGGACACCGGGACGATGACGCCGGAATCGAAAGCGATACGCACGGAGACGGCAGTGACGGCCGGGACCGGCAAACAGGCACCCACGCGCGCGTGGG
>NZ_LIRJ01000292.1:0-30748 GCF_001419745.1 Streptomyces silaceus
GCGCAGCACCCCAAGGCGCAGTCGCCTACGCCCCCGCGTGGGCCGGTGCGGAGACACGGCCCCCCGGGTGCCGGTGGCGCCAGAGCCAGAAGGTCGCGGAGGAGAGGAGGGCCCAGGCCCCCAGGACCAGGAAGGGGAACACATGCTGGTGGGCGCCGAAATAGACCGCCGTGTGCTGTGCGTTCACCGACGCCCCCGGCGGCAGCCACCGCCCGATGTGCCCCAGCACGGACGGCAGCAGCGGCCACGACACCGCCCCGCCCGACGACGGATTGCCGAGCAGCACCATCAGGCCCCACGTCGGAATCATCGCCCAGCGCCCGAACAGCGTGTTGAACATCGTGAAGACCATCCCCGACGCGAACATCGTGAGCGCCAGGATCAGCCAGGACTCCACGAACGGCAGGTCCACCGCCCCCAGCCACCAGTCCACGACGGCCGCGATGACGAACCCGCCGAGCAGCGCGTAGAGCGCCGTGAACCCGATCCGTTCCGCGGGATTCAGCCCCCGCGCGTGCACGCTGAGCTGAATCGCCCCGACGAACCCGATGATCACCGCGGCCAGCGAGATGTAGAAGATCGCGAGCCCCCGCGGATCCCCCGCCTGCAACGGCTTGATGTCCTTCACCGTCACCGGCACCCCGACCTCCGCCCCCACCTTCGGCGCGGTCTCCGCGAGCACCTGGGCGACCGAGGCGCCGGACGCCCCGGAGACGTCGAGGGCGACCCGGTCGCCGGAGCCCGCGTCGAGGACCGCGAAGACCTTCTGCTCCTCCACGTCCCGCCGGGCCCCGGCCACGCTGTCGTACCGGTGCACCTCCAGCGAGGCGTTCAGCGCCTTCTCCATGCCGTCGAGGAACGCCTTGCCCCGCGCCGTGTCGTGCGCGCCGACGACGGCCGTGGGGATGCGGTGGGGCGTCGGGTTCGCCATGGAGTACGTGTACGAACCCGCGAAGAGCCCCGCGGCCGCCGCCAGGATGAGCACCAGCACGGACGCGGGCAGGAACGGCGACCGCTTGAAGGCGTCCCACCGCTCCCGCCTCGTGGGAACCCGCCCGTGCGCACCATGATCAGACATATGACCACGCTAAAACACCTAAAAGGGACGCACCCGCGCAGGAGGGACTGACCCGCACAGGGGGGACTCACGCGGACAGGAGTGACTCACCCGTGCAGGTCGGCCTCCGCGCCGCCCCGCTCCCGGCTCCGCCGCCACCCCCGCACCGCGAGCACCACGCCCACCAGCGCCACGACGGCGATGAGGAGCACCGCGTCCGGCACCGACCGCCCGAGGCGTCCGGCCCACTGCTCCACCGCGAACGAGTCGTCCACGTCCAGCAGACCGGGCAGCGCCGTCGTCCCGTCGTAGGCGAGGAAGAGCGCGCCGAGCCCGATGAAGAAGAGCCCGGACAGGAGCGAGGTGGTGTGCAGCTCGAAGCGGCCCACCGTGAACGTGCGCCCGCGCAGCCACCGCCGCCGCCCCAGGTCGAACCGCTCCCAGAGCAGCGCGAGCAGGAAGAGCGGCACGGCCATCCCCAGGCCGTAGACGGCGAGCAGCAGCCCCCCGTACACCGGGCTCCCGCTCACCGCCGCGACCGTCAGGACGCTGCCGAGGATCGGCCCGGCGCAGAAGCCGGCGAGCCCGTACACCGCGCCGAGCGCGTACACGGAGAACGCGGTGGTCGGCCGGATCCGGCCGGACAGCTCGGCCATCTTCCGCGAGGCGAACCCCATGCCGAGGATCTGCAGCGCGCCGAGCCCGATGATCAGCCAGCCGGCGGCGAGGACCAGCTGGTCGCGGTGGCCGAAGAAGAACCGCCCGGCGAACGAGCCGGCCGCGCCGAGCGGCACCAGCGTGGTGGCGAGCCCGGCGTAGAAGATGCCGGTGCGCGCGACCAGCCGGGACGCCGAGTCGATCGAGTAGGCGAAGAAGGCCGGCAGCAGCAGCGCGCTGCACGGGCTGACCAGGGCGAGCAGACCGCCGAGGAAGGCGGCGAAGTACCCGACGTCGGCGGTCACTTGTCCGCCGCCTTCGACCGGCCCTTCGCGCTCTTGGCCGCCGCCTCGATCGCCTGGTCGAAGACCTCGTCGGGCTGCGCGCCCGAGATGGGCCGCCCGTTGACGAGGAAGGACGGCGTCGACGTGGCGCCGAGGCCGTACGCCTCCTCCTGGTCCTTCTTCACGGCGGCCTTGGCCGCGGCGCTGTCCGCGTCCTTCACGAAGCGGCCGACGTCCTTGACCCCGGCGTCCTTCGCGAGCTCCTTGAGCCGGTCCTCGCCGAAGCCCTTCTCCTTGGACCCATCGGCGTACGCGGCCTCGTGGAACTGCCAGAAGCGGCCCTGCTCGCCCGCCGCCCACGCGCCGCGCGCGGCCCGCTCGGAGTCCTCGCCGAAGATCGGGAAGTTGCGCCACTCGATGCGCAGGGTGCCGTCCTCGACGTACTTCTTCACGAGGCCCGGCTCGGTGTCGCGGGCGAACTTGCCGCAGAAGCCGCACTTGAAGTCGGCGTACTCGACCATCACGACGGGCGCGTCGGCGCGGCCCTGCGCGAGCGGGTCATCGGCGTCGCGCCGCGCGAGCTTCTCCAGCTCGGGGTAGACCCCGGCCTGCTGCTCGGTGGAGGGCGCCGCGCCCGCGGCCTCCTCCTTCACGGTGCCGGTGGAGTCGTCGGGCTTGGTCGCGGTGTACGAGGCGAGCCCGAGCAGCACGGCGGCGACGGCGACACCCGCGCCGATGGCGATGTTGCGGCTCTTCTTGTTGCCGTTCCGGCTCTTCTGGTTGTCGTTCGTGGGCATCAGAGCGATCTCTCTTGTCCTGTTGTACGTCGATGAAGGGGCCCCTGAGGTCAGGGGCCTCCTACACGCGCAGGATCGAGAGATCTATCGGCGACGGCGGGTCGAGCGCGGGCGGCGCGCGGCCCGGTGCCGTCGCGAGGACGGCCTGGTCGACGCCCCACGCGCCGGGCGCGGCGTGCGCGTCGTACAGCGCGGGAAGCAGTTCGTACGCGGCACCGGAGCGGGCCGGGGTGCCCGGCACGTGGTCCGCGTCCTGGCGGCCGCCCTTGCCGCAGCCGGGCACGCCGTGGCCGTCGGGCTCCTGGGCGAGGGGCACGTCGTCGGCCGCCGCGGGCGGCGCCACCGGCACCGTCACCGCGGGCACGGCCGCCGCGGGCGCCGTGGCCCCGGCGGGGCCCGCCAGCGCCGTCGCGGGACCGGCGCAGAACACCCCGAGCACGACGAGCAGCACCCCCAGGAGGGGGCGCCACGGCGTACGCGCACGGGAGAGCATGCCCAGAAGCGTACGTGCCGCGGCGCCCCGCCAGAGAAATCGGTTCGCCACCGCCGAGGCGCGGGTGAGATCCTGGACGGCGTATGTCTACGCAGCCCGCCCTCACCTTCGACGCCCTCGCCCCCCGTCTGTCCGAGCTGTCGCTGCGCGACGAGCACCGGATCGGCCGGCGGCTGGAGGGCGCGCGCCGGATCCGCAAGCCCGAGGCCCGCGCCGCCGTCCTCGCCGAGATCGCGGCGGACGTGGACAAGGCCGGGGCGAGGATGGCCGAGCGCGGCTCCCGCGTGCCCGCGGTCACGTACCCCGAGCAGCTCCCGGTCAGCCAGAAGAAGGACGAGATCGCCGAGGCGATCCGCGACCACCAGGTCGTGATCGTCGCGGGCGAGACCGGCTCCGGCAAGACCACGCAGATCCCCAAGATCTGTCTGGAGCTCGGCCGGGGCGTGCGCGGCATGATCGGCCACACGCAGCCGCGCCGCATCGCCGCGCGCACGGTCGCCGAGCGCGTGGCCGACGAGATGAACACGCCGCTGGGCGAGGCCGTCGGCTGGAAGGTCCGCTTCACCGACCAGGTCAACCAGGACGCGACGTTCATCAAGCTGATGACGGACGGCATCCTGCTCGCCGAGATCCAGACGGACCGCGAGCTGCGCGCGTACGACACGATCATCATCGACGAGGCCCACGAGCGCTCGCTCAACATCGACTTCCTGCTCGGCTACCTGGCCCAGCTGCTGCCCAGACGCCCGGACCTCAAGGTCGTCATCACCTCCGCGACGATCGACCCCGAGCGGTTCTCGCGGCACTTCGGGGACGCCCCGATCGTCGAGGTCAGCGGCCGGACGTTCCCTGTGGAGGTGCGCTACCGCCCCCTCCTCGAAGAGGACTCCGAGGACTCCGACCGCGACCAGATCACCGCGATCACCGACGCCGTCGAGGAGCTCCAGGCCGAGGGCAAGGGCGACATCCTCGTCTTCCTCTCCGGCGAGCGCGAGATCCGCGACACGGCGGACGCGCTGAACAAGAAGAACTACCGCTTCACCGAGGTCCTCCCGCTCTACGCCCGGCTCTCGCACGCCGAGCAGCACCGCGTCTTCCAGCAGCACACGGGACGGCGCATCGTCCTCGCGACGAACGTCGCGGAGACCTCCCTGACCGTCCCCGGCATCAAGTACGTGATCGACCCGGGCACGGCCCGCATCTCGCGCTACAGCCACCGCACCAAGGTGCAGCGCCTGCCCATCGAGGCGATCAGCCAGGCCAGCGCCAACCAGCGCAAGGGCCGCTGCGGGCGTACGTCGGACGGCATCTGCATCCGCCTGTACAGCGAGGACGACTTCCTGGCCCGTCCGGAGTTCACGGACGCGGAGATCCTGCGGACGAACCTCGCCTCCGTCATCCTCCAGATGACCGCGGCCGGCCTCGGCGACATCGAGAAGTTCCCCTTCATCGACCCGCCGGACCACCGCAACATCCGCGACGGCGTCCAACTGCTCCAGGAACTGGGCGCGTTGAACCCGGCGGAGAAGGACGTCCGCAAGCGCCTCACCCAGCAGGGCCGCAAGCTCGCCCAGCTGCCGGTCGACCCGCGGCTGGCCCGCATGGTCCTCGAGGCCGACAAGAACGGTTGCGTACGCGAAGTGATGGTGATCGCCGCGGCGCTCTCCATCCAGGACCCGCGCGAGCGCCCCGCCGAGAAGCAGGCCCAGGCCGACCAGCAGCACGCCCGCTTCAAGGACGAGACCAGCGACTTCCTCGCCTTCCTGAACCTGTGGCGGTACGTCCGCGAGCAGCAGAAGGAGCGCGGCTCGTCGTCCTTCCGCCGCATGTGCAAGGCGGAGTACCTGAACTTCCTGCGCATCCGCGAGTGGCAGGACATCTATACGCAGCTGCGCACGGTCGCCAAGCAGATGGGCATCCACCTCAACGAGGACGACGCCCCCGAGCAGCACGTCCACATCTCGCTCCTGTCCGGCCTGCTCTCCCACATCGGGATGAAGGACGTGAAGGAGTCCAAGGACAGCGACCCCAAGCAGCGCGGCGGGCGGAACGAGTACCTGGGCGCGCGCAACGCGAAGTTCGCGGTCTTCCCCGGTTCGGCGCTCTTCAAGAAGCCCCCGCGGTTCATCATGTCCGCGGAGCTGGTGGAGACCTCCCGCCTGTGGGCCCGGGTCAACGCGCGGATCGAGCCCGAGTGGGTCGAGCCGCTCGCCCAGCACCTCCTGAAGCGGACGTACAGCGAGCCGCACTGGGAGAAGGACCAGGCGGCCGTCATGGCGATCGAGAAGGTCACGCTGTACGGCGTCCCGATCGTCACCGACCGCAAGGTGAACTACGGCCGCATCGACCCCGAGGTCTCCCGCGACCTGTTCATCCGCAACGCGCTGGTGGAGGGCGACTGGCGCACGCACCACAAGTTCTTCGCCGCCAACCGCAAGCTCCTCACCGAGGTCGAGGAGCTGGAGCACCGCGCGCGGCGCCGCGACATCCTCGTCGACGACGAGACGCTCTTCGACTTCTACGACCAGCGGGTGCCCGAGCACGTGGTGTCCGGCGCGCACTTCGACTCCTGGTGGAAGAAGAAGCAGCGCGAGGAGCCCGAGCTGCTCGACTTCGAGCGGTCGATGCTGATCAACGAGAAGGCGGGGGACGTCTCCAAGGACGACTACCCCGACTCGTGGCGTCAGGGGCAGCTCAAGTTCCGGGTGACGTACCAGTTCGAGCCGGGCGCGGACGCGGACGGCGTGACCGTCCACATTCCGCTCCAGGTCCTGAACCAGGTCACGGACGAGGGCTTCGACTGGCAGATCCCGGGCCTGCGCGAGGACGTGGTCGTCGAGCTGATCCGCTCCCTGCCCAAGCCGATCCGGCGCAACTACGTGCCGGCGCCGAACTTCGCCAAGGCGTTCCTGGAGCGGGCCGTGCCCCTCCAGGAGCCGCTGCACGTCACGCTGGCGCGCGAGCTCCAGCGGATGGTCGGCGTGCCGGTCTCGCCGGACGACTTCGATCTCACCCGCGTGCCGGACCACTTGAAGGTGACCTTCCGGATCACCGACGAGCGGCGCCGCAAGCTCGCCGAGGACAAGGACCTGGAGGCGCTGAAGCTCCGGCTGAAGCCGAAGGCCCGCAAGGCGCTGTCCCAGGCGGCCGCGGCGACGGCGGAGCGGTCGGGCGGCGCGGCGGTGGAGCGGTCGGGCCTCACGGACTGGTCCATCGGCACGCTCACGCGCGTCTTCGAGACGCGCAGGGCGGGCCAGCCGGTGAAGGCGTACCCGGCGCTCGTGGACGACGGCGACACGGTCTCCGTACGCCTCTTCGACACCGAGGCGGAGCAGGCGCGGGCGATGTGGCGCGGCACGCGCCGGCTGATTCTGCGCAACATCCCGGTGAACCCGGCCAAGTTCGCCTCGGACAAGCTGTCCAACCAGCAGAAGCTCGCCCTGTCCGCGAACCCGCACGGGTCCATGCAGGCGCTCTTCGACGACTGCGCGACGGCCGCCGCGGACAGGCTGATCGCGGACTTCGGCGGGCCCGTCTGGGACGAGGAGTCGTACCGCAAGCTCTTCGACAAGGTGCGCGCGGAGATCGTCGACACGACCGTGAAGGCGGTGGCGCAGACCCAGCAGGTCCTGGCCGCCTGGCAGGCCTGTGAGCGCCGCCTGAAGGCGACGAACAGCCCGGCGCTGCTCGCCAACCTCGCGGACGTACGGGAGCAGCTGAACACGCTCATCAAGCCGGGCTTCGTGACGGAGACGGGCCTGCGACGGCTGGCGGACCTGATGCGGTACATGGTGGCCGCGGACCGTCGACTCCAGCAGATGCCGACGAACGTCCAGCGGGACACCACGCGCATGGAGAAGGTCCGCGAGATGCGGGACGAGTACCTGTGGCTTCTGGAGCAGATGCCGCAGGGCCGGCCCGTGCCGCAGGAGGTCCTGGACATCCGCTGGATGATCGAAGAGCTCCGCGTCAGCTACTTCGCGCACGCGCTCGGTACTGCGTATCCCGTCTCGGACAAGCGCATCGTGAAGGCGATCGACGCGGCCGTGCCGTAGCCGTAGCGCTGTGACGACCCCGTCGCTCAGCGTGAGTTCGACCGGCGGGCCCGAGCTGCTGTACAGTCCTTCTCGCAGCGCAACGCAGCAATAAGCGCCGCGAAGCAAGGTCCTGTGGAGCAGTTTGGAGTGCTCGCCACCCTGTCAAGGTGGAGGCCGCGGGTTCAAATCCCGTCAGGACCGCAGTAAAGGAACGGGCCGCATCAACACGATGCGGCCCGTTCTTCGTATCCCCTCACACACCCCGCCCGACGCACGCCGGACCCCGCACATGCGGGACGTCATCAACCGCCACAACACGGAGGCCGCGCCCGCGGCGCAGCCGCAATCGGACACAGCAAATCCCGTCAGGACCGCAGTAAAGGAACGGGCCGCATCAACACGATGCGGCCCGTTCTTCGTGCCCCCTCACACGCCCCGTCCGACGCACGCCGGACCCCGCACACGGGCCGTACCCCCTGAGGGTGCGGCCCGTTGTCGTGCTCGCACCTTGACTCCGTCACATTCCGCCGGTACCCCAGACAGCAGGGAGCCGCGGGAGGCTCCTCTGGAGGTGACGCATGTCCGCTTCTTCGGCATCCGTTCGGCACGAGACGCGCGCCCTGCTCCGCGCACACCTCGCGGCAGCCACCAGCTACCGCCATCTGACGCGCCACTGCCCGATCTGCCATCAACTGCTCAGGCTCGCCCTGGAGCCCTCTCAGCACGGCCCAGGCGAGCGCGAGACGCCCGAGGCCGCGTTCGTCCTGGAGAACGCCGTGCGAGGGCCCTCAGACGACGACTCCGGCGCCGGCGACACGGGCGGGGGCACGACGGGCGACAAGACCGGCGACACGGCCGGAGGCACGGCCGGGGACGAAAGTCCCCCCAAGGCGTGACCAAAGCCGACGCGCACCCCTCCTCGTGGGTGGGAGGCTGAAAGCCGCGGGGCCCGCGGAGCGCCAAGTCCCCTCTAGCGCAAGGGCGTCGGGCGCTACAAGATTCACGGCATGTGACGGGTGTCACCGAACAAGTTTTGGGAACCCCGGAACTTACGCCCTCCCTACAATGGGCCAATTTAATATGTGCAATTGCACGACCCTCACAGCGCTCACCACGCAGCCCCTCAGGGACCCCCCAGAGACCAACAAGGGCGCTCACGGACCCGCCCACCAGCGCGTCCTCGGCGCACAAAAAAGATCGCGCTGGACCCGGCGGAGTCCAGCGCGATCGAACGACGCACCCATGTGTCTCAGGCGTGGACCCCGTTGGGGCGGGACCCTCGTCGCGTGTAGCTATATGTCGGACGTACGGCCAGGTTGGGGGACCCGGCAGCAGTGGTGCTCTTCGCCCGAGTTGTGCGGGTTACTGCTGGTTAAGCGGTACTTCAGGCCTCGCTGCGCTGCTGCGGGATACCCGCGAGCAGTGCGCGGACCTCGGCCTCGCGGTAACGGCGGTGCCCGCCGAGCGTGCGAATCGACGTGAGCTTGCCAGCCTTGGCCCAGCGCGTCACCGTCTTGGGGTCGACGCGGAACATCGTGGCGACCTCAGCCGGGGTCAGCAGCGGCTCGGCATCAGGGGTGCGAGCGGTCATGAGCGGCCTCCTCGGGAGAACCGAACCTTCTCGGTTCATTCCTCTAAATTCTGCACCTTGACCCGCGTTGCCCGAAATGGCGGACGCGAGTCGAGTCGGTTATAGGACGAACGGCTTGTCCTCGGCACTACAACTACACCATCCGTCCAGCCGCGTCGGCCAAACCGATGGAATTGCCCTCCCAGGTGTTCATCACCGACGGAAGCCGATGGACCATGCCATAGCGGACAGTCACGCCACAGTGACGATCAGTCACAGAGCGATCAGGAGTCAACAGACCCCCCATAGAGTGCAATGCTGAGCAATCCGCCCGTAGTTGGGCGGAAGGAGCCCTCCCCGGACTCCTTGTCCTATTTTGGCACGAGGAGGGGCGATGGGCGCAAGGGCGCAGTAAGTGCGGTCCATCACGCTTGAGGCAAAAGCCCGGATCGGGACCTACGTCCCGTCACCGGGTGACCACGGACCCGCGACATGCGTGACCCGCGCCTCACGAGCTCCGGAAGAACCGCGGTCCTCAGTTCGCGTACTGAAGGTCCCGCACCGCGCGCCAGCGCTCCACGAGCCTCGCATACGCCTCGCCGGCCGCCTCGCCGTCGCCGTCGCGCAGCGCCTCGATCCCCTCGGCGACGTCCGCCGCCGAGTGGTCCTCGTCGAGTTCGTCGGCCGACAGCGCGTGCACGAGCCCGCCGTAGTCGATCTCGACCAGCGAGCGCGGGTGGAACTCCTCCAGCCACCGGCCCACGTCCACGAGCCCGTCGATCAGCGGCGCCTCGTCCAGCGCCTCCCGCAGCGCCTTCAGACCGCGCGCGACCCGCCGCCGCGCCTGCACCATCGGGGTGCGGTACCGCAGGGCGGGCGCGCTCTTCTCATGGCTGCGCTCCTCGTCCGAGACGAGCACGAACCAGTGCAGCGGCACCTGCCACGTCGAGGTGCGGATCCAGGGCCGGGCGTCGGGGTTGCGGGCCAGCCACCGCTCGTAGTCCGCGGCCGTCTGGCGGCGCAGCACCGGCGGCAGCACCGCGTCCAGGACCGGCGCCGGCAGCTCGTCCGCCAGCTCCTCCATCGCCTGCCAGCCGCGCAGCCGGGTGCGCCACGGGCAGACGCACAGCACCCCGTCGACCTCCACGACGAAGGCGTCGCCGCTCTCGTGCACGGGCACGGGCACGGGCGGGGTCGGCACCAAGTCGGCCAGCGAGCGCCGGAGTTCGTCCTGGTAGGAGGGGAGGTCGGGGCGGCGGGCATAGCGCGTCCAGTGGCCGCGCTCCGGCTCGGGGAAGGCGGCCAACGGCTCGTACACACGCAAGTAGGACGCGTACGGGACCGTCACCGATGACACCTTGGGCACGGCTGCTCCCTCCCCCGCGTACCGGCCGGAAAACCCGGAAGGCACGGGACAGCGTGTCATGGCCGAACTCCATCGCTCCCCGCCGTACTCCGCCCGAGGGTGATCCTCGGCACGGGGAGGTCAAGGACGGTGGACAGGCTCTAGTCTCATGCCCAACGGGAGCCCGCCACCCTCACGGGACCCCGTCCAACCGCCGCTCTTCGACCGGGAGTCACCACAGTGACCGCAGCAGACAACGGCGTCCTGCACACCCTGTTCCACTCGGACCAGGGAGGCCACGAGCAAGTAGTGCTCTGCCAGGACCGCGCCAGCGGCCTCAAGGCCGTCATCGCCCTCCACAGCACCGCCCTGGGCCCCGCCCTCGGCGGCACCCGCTTCTATCCGTACGCGACCGAGGAAGAGGCCGTCGCCGACGCGCTGAACCTCGCACGCGGGATGTCCTACAAGAACGCCATGGCCGGCCTGGAGCACGGCGGCGGCAAGGCCGTGATCATCGGTGACCCCGAGCAGATCAAGAGCGAGGACCTGCTCCTCGCCTACGGCCGCTTCGTCGCCTCCCTCGGCGGCCGCTACGTGACGGCCTGCGACGTCGGCACCTACGTCGCCGACATGGACGTCGTCGCCCGCGAGTGCCGCTGGACCACCGGCCGCTCCCCCGAGCACGGCGGCGCCGGCGACTCCTCCGTGCTCACCGCCTTCGGTGTCTTCCAGGGCATGCGGGCCTCGGCCCAGCACCTGTGGGGCGACCCGACGCTGCGCGGCCGCACGGTCGGCGTCGCGGGCGTGGGCAAGGTCGGCCACTACCTCGTGGAGCACCTGCTGGAGGACGGCGCCGACGTCGTGATCACCGACGTGCGCGGGGAGTCCATCCGCCGGATCACCGACAGGCACCCGCAGGTGCGCGTCGCCGCGGACACCGAGGCGCTGATCCGCCTGGAGGGCCTCGACATCTACGCCCCCTGCGCGCTCGGCGGCGCCCTGAACGACGACACGGTGCCGGTGCTCACCGCGAAGGTGGTGTGCGGCGCGGCCAACAACCAGCTGGAGCACCCCGGCGTGGAGAAGGACCTCGCCGACCGCTCGATCCTGTACGCACCCGACTACGTGGTGAACGCGGGCGGCGTGATCCAGGTCGCCGACGAGCTGCACGGCTTCGACTTCGACCGGTGCAAGGCGAAGGCGTCGAAGATCTTCGACACCACGCTGGCCATATTCGCTCGCGCAAAGGAAGACGGTATTCCGCCGGCCGCCGCGGCCGACAGGATCGCCGAGCAGCGGATGGCGGAGGCGCGCGGACGCTGACCTTCCGGACGCCCTCGGAACGGCACGCGACGCTTTGACAGGGCCCCGTCGACGTACACGAGAGACAAGACTCACCCCCGTCGGCGGGTCGCCCGACAAGAAGAGGTTAAAATCGCAGTTGACCAGCGAGGACGGGGCTCCTCGCGGGTTGTGCGCCGAGGCGCGTCCTGCGGGCGACGTACCGTATGGCCGCAGGAGCAGGTACCGTGGAAGCCCTACGGACCGGTCTCTCCACGGAGAGCCCGTTCCAGATCATGAACGCGTGTCAAGACTCTGGGGCCGTCGAGCCCCGTATCCGAGGGGGTCGAGCCATGGGGCGCGGCCGGGCAAAGGCCAAGCAGACGAAGGTCGCCCGCCAGCTGAAGTACAGCAGCGGCGGGACGGACCTTACGCGTCTGGCCAATGAGCTGGGCGCTTCGACTTCGCAACAGCCGCCGAATGGCGAGCCGTTCGAGGACGACGACGAGGAAGACGACCCGTACGCCCAGTACGCGGATCTGTACAACGACGACGAGGACGAGGACGACGAGTCCGGTCCGTCGTCGCAGCGCCGCGGCGCTTGACCTCGTTGCATTCGCTGCCTTCGCGGCGAGCGCAGGATTCGCAGTTCTCGTAGCAACTGCACTTCACCCGGTCCGGGGTGGTCACC
The DNA here is from genome assembly GCF_001419745.1 of Streptomyces silaceus. Taxonomy (GTDB): domain Bacteria; phylum Actinomycetota; class Actinomycetes; order Streptomycetales; family Streptomycetaceae; genus Streptomyces; species Streptomyces silaceus. The sequence goes on from NZ_LIRJ01000292.1 coordinate 12,213, forward strand.
ACGCCGGACCGGGTTTTGTGCTGCCCCGAAGGGCAGCACCGCCGTCCTACTTGGCGTAGTCACCGATGAGCTCGGCACCGGTGGCGTGGTCGCCGCGGTCCGTGATCTCGCCCGCGACCCAGGCGTCCACGCCGCGGTCCGCGAGGGTGGTGAGCGCCGCGTCCGCCGACTCCTCGGGGACGATCGCGATCATGCCGACGCCCATGTTCAGCGTCTTCTCCAGCTCCAGGCGCTCGACCTGACCGGTCCTGCCGACCACGTCGAAGACCGCGCCCGGGGTCCACGTCTCGCGGTCGACGATCGCGTGCAGGCCGTCCGGGATGACCCGGGCGAGGTTCGCCGCGAGGCCGCCGCCGGTGATGTGGCTGAAGGCGTGGACGTCCGTGGTGCGGGTGAGCGCCAGGCAGTCCAGGGAGTAGATCTTGGTGGGCTCCAGGAGCTCCTCGCCGAGCGTGCGGCCGAACTCCTCGACCTCACGGTCCAGGGCCCAGCCCGCGCGGTCGAAGACCACGTGACGGACCAGCGAGTACCCGTTGGAGTGAAGACCCGACGACGCCATGGCGATCACCGCGTCACCCTTACGGATGCGATCCGGGCCGAGCAGACGGTCGGCCTCGACCGCCCCCGTGCCGGCGCCCGCGACGTCGAAGTCGTCCGGGCCGAGCAGGCCCGGGTGCTCGGCGGTCTCGCCGCCGACCAGCGAGCAGCCCGCGAGGACACAGCCCTCGGCGATGCCCTTCACGATGGCGGCGACGCGCTCCGGGTGGACCTTGCCCACGCAGATGTAGTCGGTCATGAAGAGCGGCTCGGCACCGCACACGACGATGTCGTCCATGACCATCGCGACGAGGTCGTGGCCGATGGTGTCGTAGACGCCCATCTGGCGGGCGACGTCGACCTTCGTGCCGACGCCGTCGGTCGCCGAGGCGAGCAGCGGGCGCTCGAAGCGCTTGAGGGCGGAGGCGTCGAAGAGGCCGGCGAAGCCGCCGAGACCGCCGAGGCCGGCGACCTCGGGGCGCTGGGTCTTCTTGACCCATTCCTTCATGAGCTCGACGGCGCGGTCGCCCGCTTCGATGTCTACGCCTGCGGCCGCGTAGCTGGCACCAGTGGTCTCAGACATGAGGGGTGAGAACTTTCGTGTCGTTACTACGTGGGGCTTACGGGCGACGGATCGCGTCGGCCGCTGCCGTGGCGGCGGGGCCCGCCGCCAGCTCCGTCTCCAGGAGCTGCTTGCCGAGCAGCTCGGGGTCGGGCAGCTCCATCGGGTACTCGCCGTCGAAGCAGGCCCGGCAGAGGTTCGGCTTGTCGATGGTGGTGGCCTCGATCATGCCGTCGATGGAGATGTACGAGAGGGAGTCGGCGCCCAGTGACGTGCCGATCTCCTCGATGGTCATGCCGTTGGCGATCAGCTCGGCGCGGGTCGCGAAGTCGATGCCGAAGAAGCAGGGCCACTTCACGGGCGGGGACGAGATCCTGATGTGGACCTCGGCGGCGCCGGCCTCGCGGAGCATCTTGACCAGGGCGCGCTGGGTGTTGCCGCGGACGATCGAGTCGTCGACGACCACCAGGCGCTTGCCCTTGATGACTTCCTTGAGGGGGTTCAGCTTCAGACGGATGCCGAGCTGGCGGATCGTCTGCGAGGGCTGGATGAAGGTGCGGCCCACGTAGGCGTTCTTCACCAGGCCCGCGCCGAAGGGGATGCCGGAGGCCTCCGCGTAACCGATCGCGGCGGGGGTGCCGGACTCGGGCGTCGCTATGACGAGGTCGGCCTCGACGGGAGCTTCCTTGGCGAGCCTGCGGCCCATCTCGACGCGCGAGAGGTAGACGTTCCGGCCCGCGATGTCCGTGTCGGGGCGCGCCAGATAGACGTACTCGAAGACACAGCCCTTGGGCTTCGCTTCCGCGAATCGGGACGTTCGCAGTCCGTTCTCGTCGATGGCGACGAACTCGCCCGGCTCGATCTCGCGGACGAAGCTGGCGCCGCAGATGTCGAGGGCCGCGGACTCCGACGCCACGACCCAGCCGCGCTCCAGGCGGCCGAGGACCAGCGGGCGGATGCCCTGCGGATCACGGGCGGCGTACAGCGTGTGCTCGTCCATGAAGACGAGGGAGAAGGCGCCCTGCACGTCCGGGAGGACCTTGGCGGCGGCTTCCTCCAGGGTCAGCGGCTTGCCGTCGTCGTCCGTCTGCCCGGCCAGGAGCGCCGTCACCAGGTCGGTGTCGTTGGTCGCGGCGACCTGCGTCGCGCGGCCGTTCTCCTTGGGCAGGTCGGCGACCAGCTCGGCGAGCTGGGCCGTATTGACGAGGTTGCCGTTGTGCCCGAGCGCGATCGAGCCGTGCGCGGTCGCACGGAACGTCGGCTGGGCGTTCTCCCAGACGGAGGCCCCGGTGGTCGAGTAGCGGGCGTGACCGACCGCGATATGACCCTGGAGCGAGCCGAGAGAGGTTTCGTCGAAGACCTGGGACACGAGGCCCATGTCCTTGAAGACGAGGATCTGGGAGCCGTTGCTGACCGCGATTCCCGCGGATTCCTGACCCCGATGCTGGAGGGCGTAGAGCCCGAAGTACGTGAGCTTTGCGACCTCTTCGCCCGGAGCCCAGACACCGAAGACGCCACACGCGTCCTGGGGGCCTTTCTCGCCGGGGAGCAGATCGTGATTGAGTCGACCGTCACCACGTGGCACGGCACCGAGTGTAGGCGAGATCGACCACTGGTCCGAATTGGGGATACGGAACCTGTACGGACCGTGATCGTGGCGGGGGTCGGCCCAAGGGGCGTCCGGGGCGTGCGCCCGGGGACGGCCGGGGCGCGCACGGAGTACGAAGCCCGTGTGAACAGGCGGGCCGTTTCGTTGACACGTACACGAAGGCTCGGTCAGGCTCCTGGCCCATGCAGCCCCTCGGTGGCCCGTCGGTCACGCTCGTGGAGCGCCGCCACGTCGACCTGGTCCGTGTCGCGAGCGCCATCTGTCGTCGCGCCGCCTGACCACTCGCTCCCGCTGCTGCTTCTTCCTTCTGGTTCTTCCTTTTCCTCCCTCTTCCTCGGGTACGTGACGCCGTGGTGCGCCGTGCCCCGTTCAGGAGCGCCCCCGTGTCCCGTCACCCGTCCCCGCTGTCCCGGCGCGCCTTCGGCGGCGTCGTCGGCGCCTCCGCGGCCACCGCCGCGATCGGGCTGCCCGCCGCCGAGGCCGAGGCCCGGGCCCCCGTCCGGGAGAAGCCGTTCGAGGCCGCCCCGCACCGCCGCGCCAAGCGGCCCAACATCCTCTTCATCCTCGGGGACGACCTCGGGTGGGCCGATCTGTCGTCCTACGGATCGCCGCACATCAAGACCCCGAACCTGGACCGGCTCGCGCGCCAGGGCGTGCGGTTCACCGACGCCTACTCCGGGTCCGCGACCTGCTCGCCCACCCGCTTCAGCCTGTACACGGGCCGCTTCCCGGGGCGTACGAAGGGCGGGCTCGCCGAGCCGATCGCGGACAAGTCGGTGGGCCTCGAACCGACGCATCCCACGCTCGCCTCGCTGCTGCGCGACGCCGGGTACGCGACCGCGCTGATCGGCAAGTGGCACTGCGGCTATCTGCCGGACTACTCCCCCACCAAGTCGGGCTGGGACGAGTTCTTCGGGAACTTCGGCGGGGCCCTGGAGTACTACTCGAAGCTGGGGCTCGGCGGCGAGTACGACCTGTACGCGGGCGACGTCCGGGAGGGCGACGCCGAGTACAAGGACCTGCGGTACTACACGCGCATCCTGACCGAGCGCGCCAGTGAGTACGTGCGGCGCGACCACGGGGACAGGCCCTGGCTGCTCAACCTCAACTTCACGACCCCGCACTGGCCGTGGATCGCGGACGGCGACGAGGAGGAGAGCGCCGAGATCGTCCGCCGGATCAAGGCGGGCCAGAAGGGCGCGCTCTGGCACCAGGACGGCGGTTCCGTGGAGAAGTACACGGAGATGGTGCAGGACCTGGACCGGTCGGTCGGCGAGGTGCTGCGCGCCCTGAAGAAGTCCGGGCAGGAGCGGGACACCCTCGTGTTCTTCGCCTCCGACAACGGCGGCGAGCGCTTCTCGTACAACTGGCCGCTGTCCGGCAACAAGAGCTCGCTCCAGGAGGGCGGGATACGGGTGCCGACCATCGTGCGGTGGCCGGCGCGGCTCGACGGCGGGCAGGTCAGCCACGAGCCCGTCTACACGCCGGACTGGACGGCGACGCTCCTGGAGATCGCCGGGGCCCGGCCGCACGCGGCGTACCCGCTGGACGGGACGAGTCTCGCCCCCTATCTGCTCAAGGGCGCGCGCGTCCCGGAGCGCGAGCTGTTCTGGCGGGTGCGCGGGGAGCGCGCGCTGCGGCGCGGCAACTGGAAGTACTACCGGGGCAAGGGCGGCACGGACCAGCTGTTCGACCTCGCGGCCGACCGGCGCGAGCAGGCCGACCGGGCCGCCGCCGAGCCGGAGCTGCTCGCGGAGCTGAGGGCGTCGTGGGAGCGCACGGACAAGGGACTGCTGCCGTACCCGGCCCGGGACGGGGGGTCCTGAGCCGGGTACGCGACCGGGTGGGCCGGTCGGACGGCCGCTACTTCTTCGCGTCCTTCTCGGCGTCCTTCTTCGTGTCCTTCTGGGCGCCCTTCGGCTCGGCCTTCGCGAGGATCACCGTGCCGTCCTCCGCGGTGAGCCTCAGCGCGTCCTGCTTCACCTCGTAACGCGCCGTACCGCCGAAGAGCTTGAGCAGCTTGCGCTCGGTCGTCATCGCGTCACCCGGGCACATCTTCCGGGTGGTCGCGGGGGCGCCGAAGGTGATGCGGCCGTCCTTGCTCTCGGCCTTGGCGGAGACGTCGTTGCAGCCGAGGTTGCCGCGGACCTTGCCGTCCTTGCCGAAGGTGAGGTGGACCGTGCCGGAGAGCTTCTGCGGCAGGGTCGCGACCGCCTTGCCGTCGCCGACGCCGTTCACCGTCCACTTGGTGCCGGTGAGCGGGGCGTCGGGCTCCGCCGGCTGCGAGGTGAAGTCCACGCGGTCTCCCTTGGCCGTGGTGAGGGTCAGCCGGTCGCCGTCGACCTTCGCGGTGAACTTCTGCTTGCCGAGGGCGCGCGTGAGGTTCTCCTCGAACTTCATGCGGCCGCCGTCGGTGCAGGCCATGTTCGTCATCTGCGCCTTGCCGAAGTCCAGGGTGTTGCCCTGGACGGACACGTCGGAGCCGACGCGGTTGCAGCCGTAGCTGCCGCCGGCCCGCCCGTCCTTGCCGATCTCCAGATAGGCGCCTTCGGGGGCGTCGTGCTTCTGTCCGCCCACGGTGAGGCTGTCGACGTTCCACCGGACGCCGGTGAGGGGCAGCTCGGTCTCCACGGATCGGCCACCGGAGCCGCCTTCGGAGCCGGCTCCCGACTCGGTGCCGCATGCGGTGAGCAGCAGCCCGGCGGAGGCCAGCGCGGTCAGGGTGAGGGTCAGACGCTGCGTGTGCATGGCAATGTGACGGAGCATGTGGGGGGTTCGGTTCCATCGGGCCGCCCCGCCACGGCCGGGGACCCGCTCCCCGGCCGCCGTGCTCCGCCGCGGGATCAGCCCATGAGCGGCAGCAGCCCGGACAGGTCGGCCCGCTCGCCGCTGGCGCTGACCTGCGCCGCGTCCAGGGCCGTCGCCCAGTCCGTACGTCCCGTCGCGAGGCGGATCCACGTCAGCGGGTCGGTCTCGACGACGTTGGGCGGGGTGCCGCGGGTGTGCCGGGGTCCCGCCACGCACTGCACGACCGCGTACGGCGGGACGCGCACCTCCGTCGACGCGCCCGGCGCCTTCACCGCGAGGGCGTCGGCGAGCAACCGGGTGCAGGCGGCGAGGGTCTGCCGGTCGTGCGGCACGTCGAGGCCGGGCACCGCGTCGTTCAAGTCGTCGGTGTGGACGGTCAGTTCGACGGTACGGGTGACCAGGAAGTCGGCGAGGGTCATGACGCCGACGCGGGAGGGCACCAGGCGGTCGTCCGGCGCGGCGGGCAGGGAGGCCTCGATGCCGGCCAGCGTGCGGGCGAACAGCTCGTCGAGGTCGGCGCCGTCGGCGAGCGCGCGGGTGTCCTCGTCGACCTGGCCGGCGACGGTGGCGGTGGCGAACGGCCAGTCCAGGAGCGCGACTTCGTGCCGGTCGGGCTCCGGCATGCCGAGGTAGCGGTGGACGGTGGCGAGCACCATCGTCAGGTGCGCCGCCAGTTCGCGCACGGTCCAGTCGCCGAGGCGCGTGGGGCGGGCGAGCTGCTCGGGCGTGAGGGTGCGGACCGCCTCGCGCACGTTGCCGTACTGCGCGAGCACGGCGGTGCGGATCTTGGCGGAGTCGTACGCGCGCGTGCGCTTCTTGGCCGGGGGCATGGTGCCGAGCCTAGGACGTGGCCGGGTAGCCCTGCAGTCCCTTTTCGACCAGGTCGAAGGCGCGCTCGGCGAGGGCCGCGCAGTCGTCGGCCATGTCCTCGGCGGTGTCCCCCGCGAGGAGCCTGCGGTAGTTCTCCAGGATCACCGCGTCCCGCGCGGCGACGAGCTGGTGGGCGGCGACGCCCGCGAGGAGGCGGTCGCCGGTCTCCTCGGCGAGGACCTCGGCGAGAAGTTCGACGCCGCGCATCTGGAAGATCAGGGTGCGGCGCGTCAACGCGGGCGAATCGCTGATGAGCTGGCGCACCTGGAGCAGGCGGGGGTCGTCGGAGAGGCCGATCGAGGGGTCGCGCTCGGCGACCTTGGCGAGGAACTGCCGGCGCAGCGCGGCGACCGCGGACTCGCCGGGCGCCCGGTCGCGCACCGCGTCGGCGGCGTCGGCGACGTGTTCCTCCATCGGGCCGAGGAGCACGTCCTCCTTGGTGCCGAAGTAGTTGAAGACCGTCATCTTCGAGACCTCGGCGGCTGCGGCGATCTCCGCGACGGAGACCTTGTCGAAGCCGCGTTCCAGGAAGAGGTCGAGCGCGGTCCGCCAGATCCGCATCGCGGTCTGCCGCTTCTTGCGCTCGCGCAGCCCCAGACGTTCCTCAGCCATTTCCGCACTGTACGCCGCCCGCGACGGCGCCTACGCCGCGGCTTCCCCGGCGGCCGTGACGCCCACGGGAACCGCGGCCGTGAAGACCTCGCGGTTGGCGGGCACCCCGACGCCGCGCCAGGTGAAGGGGATGCCCTGGGCCGTGTTCAGGTCGGGGCCGTCCATCAGCTGGAAGTGCACGTGCGGCTCGGTGGAGTTGCCGGAGTTGCCGCACTGGCCGAGCACCTGACCGGCGAGGACCTTGTCGCCGGCGCGGACCTGGAGCGAGCCCTTCCGGACGTGCGCGTACGCGGCGTACGTGCCCTCTCCGAGGTCGAGGATGACGTGGTTGCCGACGATGCGGCGGGTGCCGCCGACGCTCCGGCCGATGCCCTCGATCAGCCAGAAGTACAGGACTCCGATGAGGGAGCTGCGGCTGAGGTGGTCGCGCTGGCCGTCCTCGGCGTGCACGACGGTGGCGTCGGCCACCGCGTACAGCGGCGCCCCGAAGGCGGGAAAGTCCTGGTTGCGCCAGGCGATGGGCCAGAACCAGACCGGCTGCGGACGGCCGCGCCCCGGCTCATCGGACTCGGCCGTGATGTCGATGGCGTACGTCTGGCCGAGGTTGTGGGTGCCGTGGCTCGGCACCTTGTCGGCGGGGCTGTTGAGGGCGGACCAGCGGCCGGCGACCGGGGGCGCGACCTCGACCGGCGCCGGGGGTTCGGTCTCGATGCGCCGGCGCGCGGAGCGGGACATCACCACGCCGATGGCGACGGCGCCGAGCAGGGGCAGCCAGCCCAGCCAGTAGTTGTACGGCAGGTCCACGAAGTGCTGGACCACGAACTGGACAAAGAAGATCAGCCACAGCACACGCCGGGCCAGCGCGGCGAGCGAGCGTTGACGTACGGACACGACTTCCCCCTGGTACGGAACTTGTACGGAAACGCGAACGGAAACGCGAACGGGAACGCGAACGGGAACGCGTACGGAAAAACGGTCAGGACACGGGACGCGCGGCCGTGAGCACCACGAGCAGCGGGACCACCCGTCCGGCGGGGACCTCGTAGCGGCCGCGCTCCGCGCTGTGCAGCCAGCCCGCGCCGGTCAGTTGGCGCAGGTGGTGGTAGATCTGGCCGGTCGTGCCGACGTCGTCGAGCGCGGCCAGCTCGGCGGCGGTGCGCAGGCCGCCGAGGATCTCCCGCAGCAGCCGCAGCCGCACGGGATTGCCGAGCGCGGCGAACGACTCGGCGGCCTCGGACCAGTCGCCCTCAAGGAGGGTCTCGGTGTGCAGGCCGTACTGCCAGTCGTACCGGTGGCCCGTCGGCACCCGCACCGCTCCGGTGAACAGGACCGCGCCGGCGGCGTCGTCCGTCACCGGGTGCCGCGCCTTCAGTGCGTCGAGGGCCCAGAAATCGCCCTCACCCACGGCGGGCGCGGCCGGACCCGCACCCTCCAGCTCCGCCACGCGCCGTTCGAGTGCGGCGACACGCTCTTCCAGATCCATGACGCGAGATTACGTAATTACGTAACTACGTGCAAGCCCACCGGGTCACGACGCCACGAGGGCCCCCGGGAACGACGAAGCCCCCGTCCGGACCAGGTCCGAACGGGGGCCGCGACAGGAACCGTCAGGCGAAGAGCCCCGGCAGCGTCGCCTCGTGCGCCTCGCGCAGCTCGCTCAGCGGCAGCGTGAACTCGCCCTGCACCTCCACCGCGTCGCCGTCGACGACACCGACGCGCGTGACGGGCAGACCCCGCGCCCCGCACATGTCGGTGAAGCGCAGCTCCTCGCTGCGCGGCACGGACACGACCGCGCGGCCCGCCGACTCGGAGAAGAGGAGGGTGAACGCGTCCAGACCGTCCGGCACGACCAGGCGTGCGCCCTGCCCGCCGCGCAGGCAGGACTCGGTGACGGCCTGCACGAGACCGCCGTCCGACAGGTCGTGCGCGGCGTCGATCATGCCGTCGCGCGAGGCCGAGACGAGGATCTCGGCGAGCAGCTTCTCGCGCGCCAGGTCGACCTTGGGCGGCAGACCGCCGAGGTGGCCGTGGACCACCTGCGACCAGGCCGAGCCGCCGAACTCCTCGCGCGTCTCGCCGAGCAGGTAGAGGAGCTGGCCCTCTTCCTTGAAGGCGATCGGCGTGCGGCGCGCGACGTCGTCGATCACACCGAGGACGGCGACGACCGGCGTCGGGTGGATCGCCGCCTCGCCCGTCTGGTTGTAGAGCGAGACGTTGCCGCCGGTGACCGGGGTGCCCAGCTCCAGGCAGCCGTCCGCGAGGCCGCGGATGGCCTCGGCGAACTGCCACATGACGTCCGGGTCCTCGGGCGAACCGAAGTTCAGGCAGTCCGAGACCGCGAGCGGCTTGGCGCCGGACGCGGCCACGTTGCGGTACGACTCTGCGAGCGCGAGCTGCGCGCCCGTGTACGGGTCGAGCTTCGCGAACCGGCCGTTGCCGTCGGTGGCGATGGCGACGCCGAGGCCCGTCTCCTCGTTGACCCGGATCATCCCGGAGTCCTCGGGCTGCGCGAGCACGGTGTTGCCCTGCACGAAGCGGTCGTACTGGTCGGTGACCCAGGACTTGGCGGCCTGGTTCGGGGCGGCGACCAGCTTGAGGACCTGCTCGCGCAGCTCGTCCGCGTTCGCCGGGCGGGCCAGCTTGTTCGCGTCGTCGGCCTGGAGGGCGTCCTGCCAGGACGGACGGGCGTAGGGACGCTCGTAGACCGGGCCGTCGTGCGCGACCGTGCGCGGGTCGACGTCGACGATCTTCTCGCCGTGCCAGAAGATCTCCAGGCGGTCGCCGTCGGTCACCTCACCGACGACGGTGGCGATGACGTCCCACTTCTCGCAGATCTCCAGGAAGCGGTCGACCTTGTCGGGCTCGACGACGGCGCACATGCGCTCCTGCGACTCACTCATGAGGATCTCCTCGGGAGTGAGCGTGGAGTCGCGCAGCGGCACGTCGTCCAGCTCGACGCGCATGCCGCCCGAGCCGTTGGACGCCAGCTCGGAGGTCGCGCAGGAGAGACCGGCCGCGCCGAGGTCCTGGATGCCGACCACGAGCTTCTCGGCGAAGGCCTCCAGGGTGCACTCGATGAGGAGCTTCTCCTGGAAGGGGTCGCCGACCTGGACGGCCGGACGCTTCGACGGCTTGCTGTCGTCGAAGGTCTCGGAGGCCAGGATCGAGGCACCGCCGATGCCGTCGCCACCCGTGCGGGCGCCGTACAGGATGACCTTGTTGCCCGGCCCTGACGCCTTCGCGAGGTGGATGTCCTCGTGCCGCATCACGCCGATGGCGCCGGCGTTGACCAGCGGGTTGCCCTGGTAGCAGGCGTCGAAGACGAGCTCGCCGCCGATGTTGGGCAGGCCCAGGCAGTTGCCGTAGCCGCCGATGCCCGCGACGACTCCGGGGAGCACGCGCTTGGTGTCGGGGTGGTGGGCGTCGCCCATGCGCAGCGGGTCCACGACCGCGACCGGGCGGGCGCCCATCGCGATGATGTCGCGGACGATGCCGCCGACGCCGGTGGCCGCGCCCTGGTAGGGCTCGACGTAGGAGGGGTGGTTGTGCGACTCGACCTTGAAGGTGACCGCGTAGCCCTGGCCGACGTCGACGACGCCGGCGTTCTCGCCGATGCCGACGAGCATCGCGTCGTTCTCGGGGGCCTTCTCGCCGAACTGCCGCAGGTGGACCTTGCTGCTCTTGTACGAGCAGTGCTCGGACCACATGACGGAGTACATGGCGAGCTCGGCGCCGGTCGGGCGGCGGCCGAGGATCTCGCGGACGCGCGCGTACTCGTCTTCCTTCAGGCCCAGTTCGGCCCAGGGCAGCTTGACGTCGGGCGTCTCGGCCGCGTGCTTGACGGTGTCCAGAGTCATCAGGCGTTGACCAGCTTCTTCAGGATCGAGGTGAAGAATCCGAGGCCGTCGGTGCGGCCGGTCCCGACCAGCGGCTCCACGGCGTGCTCGGGGTGCGGCATGAGGCCGACGACGTTGCCCGCCTCGTTCGTGATGCCGGCGATGTCGCGGAGCGAGCCGTTGGGGTTCATGTCGAGGTAGCGGAAGGCGACGCGGCCCTCGGCCTCCAGCATGTCCAGCGTGCGCTCGTCGGCGACGTACCGGCCGTCGATGTTCTTGAGCGGGACGGAGATCTCCTGGCCGACGGTGTAGTCGGCGGTCCAGGCGGTCCGGTCGCTCTCCACGCGCAGCTTCTGGTCGCGGCAGATGAAGTGCAGGTGGTTGTTGCGCAGCATCGCGCCCGGCAGGAGGTGCGTCTCGGTGAGCACCTGGAAGCCGTTGCAGATGCCGAGGACCGGCATTCCGGCCTTCGCCTGCTCGATGACGGACTCCATCACCGGCGAGAAACGGGAGATGGCACCCGCCCGCAGATAGTCGCCGTAGGAGAAACCGCCGGGCAGCACCACGGCGTCGACCTGCTTGAGGTCCTTGTCCTTGTGCCACAGCGGCACGGCTTCGGCGCCGGCGACGCGGACGGCGCGCTGGGTGTCGCGGTCGTCGAGGGTTCCGGGGAAAGTGACGACTCCAATTCGAGCAGTCACTTCGCGGCCTCCTCGGCCTTCTCCAACTTTACGACGAAGTCCTCGATCACCGTGTTGGCGAGGAAGGTTTCCGCCATCTCGTGGATACGGGCGAGGGCCGCGTCGTCGACGGGCCCGTCCACCTCGAGTTCGAAGCGCTTTCCCTGACGTACGTCGGAGATGCCCTGGAAACCGAGGCGCGGCAGTGCACGCTGCACCGCCTGGCCCTGGGGGTCGAGGATCTCCGGCTTGAGCATGACGTCGACTACGACGCGTGCCACTGGCACTCCCGGTGTGTGGTGCTGGCGTGTGCTGCTTGCGGTGTGCTGAGCAGGTTCCTTCAGACTACCGGCACAAAATTTCTACTCGCGTAGATTCGTAGCAACCTACGTGATGACGGTCACGTTCCGGTGCCCAAACAGGTTTCGAACGGGGCACCTTCACGAAGAATCCAGGAAAAGATCACGGATCGGCAATCACGCTGGACACGCGGAGGTATTAGGGCGGGCTTCCCAATTCAATGCCGGGCACTGTACAAAGGAAATGGCAATAGTCGATACTTTGCCCAAAACAGCCGGACAGTCGGCATCTCCGCACGTCAACGCGGTAGAGCCGCACGAAGGGACCGATATTCGTGGCGCAGCGTGTCGTGGTCACTCTCTTTGACGACATCGACGGCGGGGAAGCGGCGGAAACGGTCGCGTTCGGTCTTGACGGCAAGTCGTACGAGATCGACCTCAATCAAACCAATGCCAAGAAACTGCGCACGGCACTTGCCCCGTACCTGGAGGCGGCCCGCAAGCAGTCGAAGTCCGGGAAGGTGTTCCGGCACACGGCCGTGACCCCCGACCCGTCGGCGGTCCGGGCCTGGGCCCGCTCGCGCCAGATGGACATCCCGCCCCGCGGCCGCATCCCGAAGAAGGTCTACGAGGCCTTCGAGGCGGCCAACTGACCTCGTGCGCCACCCGGCCGGGCAGCCCCTCGCGGCAACCGACTTGCGCTGCACCCCCGCTGGTCAGCTAGAGTCTGGAGCACGCCGAGGGGCGAGGCCGAAAAGCCGGACCTCACGGAGTCGTGCGGGTGTAGTTCAGTAGTAGAACATCCCCCTTCCAGGGGGAAGGCGCAGTGTGCAATTCCTGTCACCCGCTCTGCACCGCTTACGGACCAGTCCTCTGGTTGCGGTAGGCTGGTGCTCGCGCCGATCGGTGAGAGCCGGTCGGAGGCAGTGCGAACGTAGCTCAGTTGGTAGAGCGCAACCTTGCCAAGGTTGAGGTCGCGAGTTCGAACCTCGTCGTTCGCTCCAGATGAGAGGCCCCGGTCGAATCGACCGGGGCCTTCTTCGTGTCTCTCTCCGGGCATCGTCGCAGGTGGCGCGGGTGGTGCCCCAGATCGCGCCCCCACTGACATTTGTCATGTGCGCCGGTGACAGCGCGCACTGCTCCGGCGCCCCGCGCCGGGGGACGCTGAAGCCATGACAGACCAAGTGATCGACGTGACCGACCTCCGGCGCGTGTACGGAGGAGGGTTCGAGGCCGTACGGGGGATCTCCTTCTCTGTGGGGCGGGGCGAGCTGTTCGCCCTCCTCGGCACCAACGGCGCCGGCAAGACGTCCACCGTCGAGCTCCTCGAAGGGCTCGCCGCGCCGTCCGCGGGGCGCGTCCGGGTGCTCGGGCACGACCCGTACACCGAGCGCTCCGCCGTGCGCCCGCGCATCGGCGTGATGCTCCAGGAGGGCGGCTTCCCGGCCGAGTTGACGGTCGCGGAGACCGCACGGATGTGGGCGGGCTGCACCAGCGGCGCGATGCCCGTGCCCGAGGCGCTGGACATCGTCGGCATCGGCAAGCGGGCCGACGTCCGCGTGAAGCAGCTCTCCGGCGGCGAGAAGCGGCGGCTCGACCTCGCGATGGCCCTCATGGGGCGGCCCGAGGTGCTCTTCCTCGACGAGCCCACCACCGGCCTCGACGCCGAAGGGCGCCGCGAGACCTGGGAGTTGGTCCGCACCCTGCGCGACAACGGCACGACCGTGCTGCTCACCACGCACTACCTCGAAGAGGCCGAGGAGCTCGCCGAGCGGCTCGCCATCCTGCACGAGGGCCGCATCGCCGCCGAGGGCCGCGTCGCCGACGTGGTCGCCGCCCAGCCCTCGCACGTCTCCTTCGAGCTGCCCGAGGGGTACTTCGTCGGCGACCTGCCGCCGCTCGCCGAACTCGGCGTGAACGGCCACGAGCTGATCGGGCGCCGGGTCAGGCTGCGGACGAACGAACTCCAACGCACCGCCACCAGCCTGCTGTTGTGGGCCCGGGACGCGCGGGTCGAGCTCGGCGGGCTCGACGTGCGGGCGGCCTCGCTGGAGGAGGCGTTCCTGCGGATCGCCAAGGAAGCGGAGAGCGGAGCGGACGAGGGTGCCACCGGGCGCCTCGCCCAGAAGGAGATGGCGGTATGAGCACCACGGCTGTGACCACCCCGGCGCGGCGGCTGAGCGCGCTGGCCCGTGCCGAGGCGACGCTGCTCGTACGGAGCAAGGGGACGCTGTTCGCGGCGCTGTTCGTGCCGTTCGTCATCCCGCTCAGCATGAAGCAGGCCACCAAGGACATGGACCTGAAGGGCACCGGGCTCGACGTCGGCACGGTCGTGCTGCCGGCCGCCCTCGGCTTCTCGCTGCTCTTCGCCGTGTACTCCGCGCTGACGGCCGTCTACGTCGCCCGGCGCGAGGAACTCGTGCTCAAGCGGCTGCGCACCGGCGAGCTGCGGGACACCGAGATCCTGGCGGGCGCCGCGCTGCCGTCGGTCGCCATCGGCATCGTGCAGAGCGTGATCCTCTCCGTGGGCATCGCCCTGCTCCTGGACACCGGGGCGCCGAGCGCACCCCACCTCGTCGTCCTCGGCGTCGCCCTGGGCATCGTGATGTTCGCCGCGCTGGCGGCCGTCACCGGAAGCTTCAGCAGGTCCACCGAGTCCGCGCAGGTCATGAGCCTGCCGCTGGTCTTCGTCTCGATGATCGGCTCCGGTCTCTTCGTCCCGCTCGAGGTCCTGCCCGACAAGGTCGCCTCCGTCTGCCAGGTGCTCCCGCTCACCCCGGTCATCGAGCTGATCCGCGGCGGCTGGGCCGGCACGCTCTCCTCCGGTGACACGCTGCGCGCGATCGTGACGGCGGTGGCCTGGACCCTGCTCGCGGTGTTTGCTGTACGACGGTGGTTCCGGTGGGAACCCCGGCACTGACGGCGGTCCCGCGGGGGACCCCGGCGCTGAGGGAGGCGACTGACGTGGTCGGCCGGATTCGGGCCTGGCAGCACGGCTGGCACGCGTGGAGCAAGATCCAGAAGGTCGAGTGGCAGAGCCTGGTCGTGTGGCACGCGATGCCCTGGGTCTTCTTCCTCAGCTGGGGCTCGCTGCCGATCGCCCTGAGTCTGCACCGGGGGTTCGCCTCGCAGTTCCTCGGCTGGGCCGTGATCGCGGCGGCCGCGCTGCAGGGCGTGCACGTCAACCGCACGCTGCGGCGCTCCCTCGACCACTACCTCAAGCGCGGCCCGGTGCCGCGCCGCGACCTCGCCGTGAGCACCCTGCTCATGGCCGTCACGCTCGGGTTCGCCGTCGCCCTGCAGACGGCGGGCGGCGTCGACATGGGAATGATCAACTTCATCGCGCTGTATCTCACGGTGCCGTTCGGCCAGTCGCTCGCCTTCTCCGTGTCCCTGCCGGGCTTCGCGCTGCGCTTCCTGCTGCTGGACGCCGTCGTCGTCGGCTCCTTCGCCGCCGCCGGCGTGCGCGGCAGGCACCTCGTCGCCATCGGCGTCCTCATCGTCTTCGGCGCGATCATCACGCTCCTCTCCTCGCGCTGCGGCGCCTGGACGCTCTCCGCGATGTGGGAGGCCGACCGGGCCCGTGAGGTCGAGGCGCGGCTCGCGGTCGCCGAGGAGCGGCTGCGGTTCGGCCGGGACCTGCACGACGTGATGGGGCGCAACCTCGCCGTCATCGCGCTCAAGAGCGAGCTCGCGGTGCAGCTCGCCCGGCGCGGGCGGCCGGAGGCGGTGGACCAGATGGTCGAGGTGCAGCGCATCGCCCAGGAGTCGCAGCGGGAGGTCCGCGAAGTGGTACGCGGCTACCGTGAGGTCGACCTCGGCGTGGAACTCGCCGGTGCGCAGGGCGTGTTGGAGGCGGCGGGCATCGACTGCCGGCTGACCGGGTCCGCGGCGGGCCTCGCGGCGCCCGTGCAGTCGGCGCTCGGCTGGGCCGTGCGCGAGGCGGCGACGAACGTGCTGCGGCACGGCGACGCACGGCGGTGCGAGATCACTCTGACGGTGGACGAGGAGCGTACGACGTTGGTCGTGGAGAACGACGGGGTGCCCGAGACCGCGCCCGCCGGGCGGGGGTCGGGGCTCGCGGGGCTGCGCGAGCGGCTGGCCGCGGTGGACGGGACGCTGGACTTCGGGACCGCCGACGGGGTGTTCCGGCTCACCGTGCGGGTGCCCGGTGTGCCCGCGCACGACGGCCGGTCCCGCCGGGGCCGGGACGAGGCACGGGACGACGAACGGGACGAAGAGGTGGCGGCGTGAGCCTGCGCGTACTGCTCGCCGACGACGAGCACCTCATCAGAGGGGCGCTCGCCGCCCTGCTCGCGCTGGAGGACGATCTCGTCGTGGTCGCCGAGGCCGCGTCCGGACCCGAGGCGCTCGCCATGGCGCTGGCCCATCGGCCCGACGTCGCGGTGCTCGATCTGCAGATGCCGGGCGCCGACGGTGTGAGTGTCGCCACATCCCTGCGGGACGAACTCCCGGACTGCCGCACCATGATCGTGACGAGTCACGGCCGGCCGGGGCACCTCAAGCGGGCCCTCGCGGTGGGGGTGCGCGGCTTCGTCCCGAAGACCGTCAGCGCCCAGCGGCTCGCCGAGATCATCCGGACCGTGCACGCCGGAAACCGTTACGTGGACCCGGAGTTGGCCGCCGACGCGATCTCCGCCGGGGACTCCCCGCTGACCGCCCGCGAGGCCGAGGTGCTCGAACTCGCCGCCGACGGGGCGCCGGTCGCGGAGATCGCCGAGCGGGCCGCGCTGTCCCAGGGGACCGTCCGCAACTACCTCTCGTCCGCGGCCACCAAAATCGGTGCGGAGAACCGTCATGCCGCAGTGCGTCTCGCACGCGAGCGAGGTTGGGTATAGTTGTCCTCGCGCTTCGGCGCAGCGCGGACGTAGCTCAGTTGGTAGAGCGCAACCTTGCCAAGGTTGAGGTCGCCAGTTCGAACCTGGTCGTCCGCTCCAGATGAAAGGCCCCGGTCGAATCGACCGGGGCCTTCTTCGTGTGCCGGGCGTACCGGACGGTGCCGGGTGCGCCGGTGCTACCAGGCGGTGCCCGTCAGGCGCTCATACGCCTCGATGTACTTGGCGCGGGTCGCGTCCACCACGTCCTGCGGCAGCGCCGGCGGCGGCTGCTCGCTCCCGCGGTCCCAGCCGGAGGCCGGCGAGGTCAGCCAGTTCCGCACGAACTGCTTGTCGTACGACGGCTGCGCGCGGCCCGGCTCCCACTGGTCGGCGGGCCAGAAGCGCGAGGAGTCCGGGGTCAGGACCTCGTCGGCGAGGATCAGCCGCTCGTCCTCGAACCCGAACTCGAACTTCGTGTCCGCGAGGATCAGGCCGCGCTCACGCGCGATGTCCAGCGCCCTGCCGTAGACCGCGAGGGTCGTCTGGCGCAGCTGGGCTGCCGTCTCGGCGCCGACCTGGCGGGCGACCTCCTCGTACGACACGTTCTCGTCGTGCTCGCCGACCGCGGCCTTCGCGGCGGGCGTGAAGATCGGCGCGGGCAGCTCGGAGCCGTCGACCAGGCCCTCGGGCAGGGCGAGGCCGCAGACGGTGCGCGAGTCGTTGTACTCCAGCAGGCCCGAGCCGGTCAGATAGCCGCGGGCCACGCACTCGACCGGGACCATCTCCAGCGACTTGCAGACGAGCGTGCGGCCCTCCCAGTCGGCGGGGGCGCCGGCGGGCAGGTCCGTGGAGATGACGTGGTGGGGGACGAGGTCCGCGAGCTGGTCGAACCACCACAGGGAGAGCTGGGTGAGGACACGGCCCTTGTCGGGGATCTCCGAGGGCAGCACCCAGTCGTAGGCGGACATGCGGTCGCTGGCGACCATGACGAGCTCGCCCGCCTCGTTCT
Organism: Streptomyces silaceus; assembly: GCF_001419745.1. Lineage (GTDB taxonomy): Bacteria > Actinomycetota > Actinomycetes > Streptomycetales > Streptomycetaceae > Streptomyces > Streptomyces silaceus. Next base: position 29,873 of record NZ_LIRJ01000292.1, read on the forward strand.
GGTACAGCTCGCGCACCTTGCCGGTGTGGAGGTGCACCAGGCCCGGGACCTGAAGAGGCTCGGGCTTTTCTACGAATCCGGACACGGTTCCCTCCCGTGGTTCTGGCCAAGTGCTGTCGATTCTCCCTGATCGGGAGTGCGGTCTTGGCCAGGGGTTGGGCGGTGAGCGGGGTGAGGCGCGGGGCGACGGGCCCGGTGGGGGCTCAGTCGCGCTTGCAGATGCGGTCCAGGAGATTGGCCGTGGCGCGCTGGACGCGGGTGTCCACATGGCCGGGGCGGTCCAGCGCCGGGGACCAGGCGAAGGTGCCGGACGCGAAGACGAGGGCGCCGGAGGGGGCGCGGTACAGGGACGACTCCTGGTGGCGGGTGACGCCCTCGGCGTCCGCGTACGGGGAGTGGGCGAGCAGGATGCGGCCCTGGTGCTCGGGGAGCGGCGTCCGCGGGAAGTAGCGGTCGGCCTCGCCCGCGACCAGGCCCGGGATCTCGTCGCCCTCGTGCGCCCCGGTCGCCTCCCACAGCCAGTGGTCGGCGTTGCGGACGACGAGGGGGTGCGGCTCGGGGACGCGGCCCGCGTACTGGATGCCGAGGAGCTGCTGTTCGGCCGTGTCCTGCTCGCGCCACAGGGCCGGTCTGCCGGGGCCGCGGCGCTTGCGGCAGGTCAGGAGGCGGTCCGGGACGCCGGACGGCGAGGGGCCGAGCTCCACCTGCCAGTACATGGTGTTGGCGGAGAGGAAGACCAGGGACGTGCCGTGCTCGCGGGCCAGCTCGGTGGTGCGGCGCATGCTCGCCGACCAGTACTCGTCGTGGCCGGGGAAGACCAGGCCGCGGTAGCGGGTGGGGTCGATGCGGCCCGCGTGCAGGTCGCGGGCGTCCGCG
>NZ_LIRJ01000292.1:30795-30934 GCF_001419745.1 Streptomyces silaceus
GACGGCGGCCTCGCTCTCGCCGAGGAGACGGCCCTGCTCGTCCCACGCGTGATAGAGGCTGGCGCCGGTGCGGCCGTCCTCCGGATAGAGGTTGTACGCCTGCCAGGTGACGTCCGGCAGGAGGAGCAGGAGGTCGGCG
>NZ_LIRJ01000293.1 GCF_001419745.1 Streptomyces silaceus
GGGCGGCGGTGCTGCCGCTGGCCTGGGCGGCGGGGGAGCGGCGGTCCGCGCTCGACGCGGAGCGGGTGGCCGTGGCGTTGCCCCGGTTCTCGTTGCGTACGCGGGTCGACGCGACCGGGCAGTTGGGCTCGCTCGGGGTGCGGTGGGCCATGAGTGACGCCGCCGACTTCTCCGGGATGTCTCCGGCGCGGCTCGCGATATCGCAGGTCGTCCAGGAGGCGGTCGTGAAGGTCGCGGAGGAGGGGGTCCAGGCGGCGGCGGTGACGGCGGTGCCGATGCGGCCGGGCGGGGCGTACCGGCCCGTGCGGGTGGAGCGGGTCGCCTTCGACCGGCCGTTCGGGGTGGTGGTGCTGGACGGGGACGGGGAGGTGCCGTTGTTCGTGGGGTGGCAGGGGGGTGTGCCTGTCGGGCCGTAGGCCTCAGGCGGTTCACTTCCCCGCTCCCGCTCCCGACCCCTTCCCGAAGCCGGGCTCCGCCCCCGACCCCGCTCCTCAGGCGCCGGAGGGGCCGGAGTTCCCGCGGGAGAGGCTGGACTTCAGTGCCCGCGCCTCCGCCTCCGTCTCCACCGCGGCAGGCGAACCCGGCAGGGGCCGGCCCGCCGATTCCGTCATGTACCAGACCGCGATGCCGCCCACCACGGCCGCCGCCATCATGTAGTACGCGGGCATCATCTTGTCGCCCGTCGCGCCGATCAGGGCCGTCACCACCAGGGGGGTCGTGCCGCCGAAGACCGACACGGAGATGTTGAAGCCGATGGAGAGGGAGCCGTAGCGGACCTTCGTCGGGAAGAGGGCCGGCAGGGCCGAGGGCATCGAGGCCGTGAAGCAGACGAGGAGCAGGCCGAGCGCGCCGAGGCCCAGGGCGATCGCCCAGAGCGAGCCCCCGCGGATCAGGAGCAGGGCCGGGACGGAGAGCAGGAAGAAGCCCGCGCAGCCCGCGGCGATCACGGGGCGGCGGCCGACGCGGTCCGTGAGCGCGCCCATGAACGGCTGGGCGACCATCATCAGCGCCATGACGGCCAGGATGACCAGGAGGCCGTGCGTCTCGTCGTACTTCAGCTCGCTGGTCAGATAGCTCGGCATGTACGAGAGCAGCATGTAGTCCGTGACGTTGAAGACCAGGACCAGGCCCATGCACAGGAGAAGGGCCTTCCACTGGCCGGCGACCATGTCGCGCAGGCGCACCTTCGGGCGGGACTGCTCGTCCTTGTGGGCCTTCTCCAGCTCGGCGGCGAACGCCGGGGTCTCCTCCAGCTTCATCCGCAGATACAGGCCGATCAGGCCCATCGGGCCCGCGATCAGGAACGGGATGCGCCAGCCCCAGGACAGGAGGTCCTCCGAGGACAGCAGGGCCGTCATCAGGGTGACCAGGCCCGCGCCGCCGATGTAGCCCGCCAGCGTGCCGAACTCCAGCCAGCTGCCGAGGAAGCCCCGCTTCTTGTCCGGGGCGTACTCGGCGATGAACGTGGAGGCGCCCGCGTACTCTCCGCCCGTCGAGAAGCCCTGCACCAGGCGCGCCGCCAGCAGCAGGACCGGCGCCCACACGCCGATCGCGGCGTACGAGGGGATCAGGCCGATCGCGAACGTGCCCGCCGCCATCATGATCATGGTCAGGGCGAGCACCTTCTGGCGGCCGACGCGGTCGCCGAGCGGGCCGAAGACCATGCCGCCGAGCGGGCGGATGAGGAAGGCCGCGGCGAAGGCGCCGAAGGTGGAGAGCAGCTGGGCCGTGGGGTTGCCCGAGGGGAAGAAGACCTTGCCCAGCGTCACGGCGATGTAGCTGTAGACGCCGAAGTCGAACCACTCCATCGCGTTGCCGAGTGCCGCGGCCTTCACCGCCCGCTTGACCATCGCGGGGTCGGTGACGGTGACGTCCGGGGCCGGGGCGGCTTCCTTCCGGAGCCGTCGGGCTCCGGTCTCGCCCGGTGCGACGGTGGTGGCGCTCGCCAAGGGTTCGCTCGCCTCTTTCGGTCGACGACAAGGACGGGGCCGCACCCGGATACCGGGGCGGCCCGAAAGCGACCATAGGTGCATGGGGCACCATTACGGTCGGTGCGCGGACGGCCGCACAGTGCACCCAAATGGCTTGTACGCAGGTCAAATGGCGTTTCCTCCGGTAGCGGGGACGCGCGCCCTTTGTGATCTATGTCGCGACCTGGGCCGGGAACCGTACCCGGAGGTCCGAACGGTTCCCCGGAGAGGCGGATGTCGGCCACGACGCGAACGGACCTGTTGGGCCAGGTGCCGAAAAGTCGATAGAAAGCGATATGGCTGCCAGGTGACCTGGCGGTTGCGCGCGTCTCACAAAAGGGGCGCGGACTCTTGGGCCACACGCCGGCCCGGCACGACCGGGCCGTACACCGGCCCCGCACGGACAGAGCCGCAGACGTGACGAGTGGGGCGGGAGGGTCGACGGGGCGTGGCGAATGCGCAGCACGGAGGACCGGGCGGTGCCTTGCGGACGGGCCGGGGCGGTGAGGCCGAGGCCCGGATCGGAGCGGCCCGCGTCGCGCTGTGGCTGCTCGCCGCCGTCCTGGCGGTCCGGCAGGCGGCCGCCGTCCTGCGCACCCCCGAGGGCGAGCGGCTCATGGACCTGGAGACCTGGATCGGTCCCGAGGGCGTCCTCCATGTGAACGGCTCGCTGTACGACGCGGACAAGTTCACCGGCACGCCCTTCGCCGGGCTCGTCCTCAAGCCGCTCGCGCGCACGGGCGAGCAGGCCCTCGGCCTGGTCTGGACGTTCGGCACGCTCGGCCTCGTCGTCGTGCTCGGCCTGGTCGCCGCCCGCGCCCTGCCGCAGCCGGTCTCCCGGCGCACCTCGCTGCTCGCCGCGCCCGTGGCGGTGAGCCTGCTCATCCTGTCGCTGCCGGTGCGCAACACCCTCTACCTCGGCCAGACCAGCATCCTTCCGGTGCTGCTCGTCCTGCTCGGCCTCTTCGCGGTGCGCGGCGAGCGGACCAGCGGGCTGCTGATCGGCATCGGCGCCGCCCTGCAGCCGACCATGCTGCTCTTCGCCGGACTGCTCTGGTTCACCGGCCGCAGGAAGGCCGCCGCGTCCACCGGCGCCGCCTTCGCCGCCTGCACGGCGCTGGCCTGGGCGGCGATGCCGCACGACTCATGGACGTACTGGATCCACCACCTCGCCGGCGCGGGCCTCGGCGGGAACGCGGACGCCGACGCCAACCAGTCGCTGCACGGCATGCTGCTCCGCCTCGGCCTGACGGGCCCCCTGGAGACGGGGCTCTTCCTCGCCCTGGGCGCGGCCGTCGTCGTCCTCGGCCTGCGCCGCGCCGTGCGCTACGCCCAGGACGGGCAGCTGCTGCTCGCCGTCGCGATCACCGGCTGCGTCGCGGTCGCCGTGTCGCCGACGACCTGGCAGCACCAGCTCCTGTGGGTGCTCTTCGCCGTGGTGGGCCGGGTCGGCAGGCGCCGGTCCGACCGGTACATGTGGCCGGTGGCCGTCGTCCTCGTGTCGACGCTGCCCGCCAAGATGATGCTGCCGAACATGCCGGTGACCGAGCCGGTCCGGGACAACATCGTGCTGATCGCGGCGCTCGCCGCCGCCGTCGCCGTGCCGTTCCTGTCCCGGGCGCACCCGCGGTACCGCGAGCCGGTGCCCACCGACTACGCCGCTCCCGTGGCGGCCCGCTGGGCGTGGGTGCCGCTCGTCCCGTTCTGGCGGCGCGTCCTGACCCGGCCGAACCTCCTGCTCGAACTGCTCCTGATCCGCGTCGGCTACTCCGCGTACCAGCAGGTCAGGCTGGCCGCGACGGGCGGCACCATCTCCGGGGGCCGGACCACGGCCGAGCGGCACGGCGCGCAGATCCACGGGATCGAGCAGTTCCTGCGCATCGACGTCGAGCACTGGTTCAACCACCTCACGGCGCGCACCGGCTGGCTCCAGGACTTCTTCAACTTCTACTACACGTCGTTCCACTTCGTGGTGCCGCTGACCGTCCTCGCCGTCCTGTACGTGCGCCGGCCCGCCGAGTACCGCTGGGCGCGCTCGGCGCTCGGCTTCGCCACCGTCCTCGCCCTCATCGGCTTCTGGGCCTATCCGCTCGCCCCGCCGCGCCTGATGCCCGACCTGGGCTTCATCGACACGGTCCACGGCGTGCAGGACTTCACCCAGCCCAACTACGGCACGCTGACCGACCTCACCAACCAGTACGCGGCGATGCCCTCGCTGCATTTCGGCTGGTCGCTCTGGTGCGGCCTGGTCATCCTGATCGTCGCGCCCAAGGCGTGGACGAAGGCGCTCGGCCTGCTCCACCCCTTCCTCACCCTCTGCGCGATCGTGGGCACCGGCAACCACTGGATCCTCGACGCGGTGGGCGGCGCGGCCGTCGTGGGCGCGGGCTTCGGCCTGACCTATCTGCTGTCGGGGCCGCGGGTGCGCCGGCCGCTGACGGCGGCGGCGGGAGCGGCCGAGGTGCCGGGTCCGCCCGCCGTCGACCTGGTGAAGGACACCGCGTGCGGCGGCGGTGCGGAGGAGCCCGTCAGCGGCACGTCGAAGGACGGCCCCGCGAAGGGCCGTACCCGGAGCTGATCTCGTAGGTGCCCGGCGCGGGCACGGACAGCTCCGTGAACTCGCCGCGCGGCTTCAGGCAGGCGCCCTCGGCCCGCAGCCACGGCGAGTAGACGAGGCGCACGGTCACCGAGCCCCGCTTGGGCACCCGCACCACCACGTCCGCCCCCGTGGAGCGCACGACCGCCGCGGGCCTGGAGACCAGCGGCACCGGGTCCTCGACGCGGTAGATCCGCCAGTGCGCGTCCTTCCACACCGGCTTCAGCCAGGCGGGGCCGCTCGCCACCAGCGCCGCCTCGTCCTCGGCGTACCCGTCGGGCTTCCCGGCGGGCAGCACCACGTATCCGACGGCCCACTTGTCGAGCCACTCGCGGTAGGTGCCGGCGGAGAAGGAGCCGTCGTAGAAGAGCCGGCCGCGCTCGATGTCGAGCTGGCGGTTCCAGCCGCGCGCCATGTTCACGTACGGCGCCAGGGCCGTGGCCTCGCGGTGGTTGCGGGCCGGGACCACCTCGACGCGGGTGCGGTCGGCGCCCAGGCGCTCCAGCTCCCGCACCACGCCATGGGTGTCGACCGCCCACTTCGGCACCTTCGTCGACACCACGAGGTCGTCGTAGGTCTTCTGCGCCACCCAGGCCGACGACAGCACCAGCGCCACCGTCAGGACGATCCGGCGCACCCGGTCCAGGCCGGGCGCGAGCAGGGCGGCGAGCAGCAGGGCGGGGCCGACCAGCTCCGCGAGGCGCTCGACGTTCGTGCCGATCGGCGACGGGATGAGATACGTGAGGACGGTCCCGGCCGCGTACACGCCCGCCGCCCAGCGCACCGCCCGCCACTCGCGCGGCCCCGCCACGATGAGCGCGAGGCTGAAAAGGACCGGCGGGAAGATCCGGTCGAAGGGCATCAGGTGCTCACCGGTGAACGGGAAGAGCACCGTGGTCGCCGCCACCACCACGAACGGCGGCACGATCAGGGCCGCCGCGCGCACCCAGTCGCGGACGAAGAAGCAGCCGGCGCCCGCCACGACGAGGAAGAGCCCCGCCACCGGGGAACCCATGGTGGCGAGCGCCGCGCACACCACCGCGAGCACCGTGCGCCGCTGCCGCACCAGGGCCAGGCAGGCCGCGAGACCGAAGGCGAGACCGAGCGCGAACGTCGTGCGCCCGGAGGCGACGTTGCACCACACCGCGAGCGAGGCCAGCACGGCGGGCCACAGCGGGCGGCGGATGCCGGAGCGCGCGATCAGGGCGGCGACCAGCCAGGCGCCGGCGACGCCGGAGAGCACCGTCACGGTCCGCACGCCGAGGGCGGCCATCAGGTACGGCGAGATGAGGCTGTAGTTGGCGGTATGCATGCCGCCGTACCAGAAGAGGTTGTACGCGGCGGTGCCGTGCTCGGAGGCGAACCTCGCCCAGGCCTCCTGCGCCGCGAGGTCGCCGCCGCCCGTCGCGAGGAACGCCGCCCACACCGCGTAGAGGGGAAGGGTGGGGACGGTGGCGAGCAGGGCGATGCGGTGGCGTCTTCGGAAACTCCGGAAGAAGGAGTTCCGCTCTCCGGGCGCACGGGTCGGGGAGAGCGAGATGTCGGCAGAAACCACGGCCACCGTTTCCGTTCGAAGTCTTGGAAAGGCAAGGTTCACTTCTCAAGACGCGGCACGCAACGGAAACGTTGGCCCGGTGGCCGGGACGCGACGTCCTCCGGGGGAGGCAGGGGCGGGGCGTGAGGAGAGGGTCCCCTGCCTCCCTGGAGGCGGACCGGCGGGTGCCGGCCTGCCGCTTCGGCCGGTGCGGCCCGGCGCCCCGGCGGGTGCCTCAGCCGGTGGTGACCTGGAGTTCCTTGACGCCGTTGAGCCAGGCCGAGCGGAGCCTGCGCGGGTCGCCGGTCAGCCGCAGGCCCGGCATGGCGTCGGCGATCGCGTTGAAGATGAGGTTGATCTCCAGGACGGCCAGGGACTTGCCGAGGCAGAAGTGCGGTCCGCCGCCGCCGAACCCGAGGTGCGGGTTGGGGTCGCGGGTGATGTCGAACTTCTCCGGGGCCTCGAAGACGTCGGGGTCGTGATTGGCGGAGGAGTAGAAGATGCCGACGCGGTCGCCCTTCTTGATCCGCGCCCCGCCGAGCTCGGTGTCCTGGGTCGCGGTCCGCTGGAAGGAGACCACCGGGGTCGCCCAGCGCACGATCTCCTCGGCGGTCGTCCGGGGGCGCTCGCGCTTGTAGAGCTCCCACTGGTCCGGGTGGGTGAGGAAGGCGTGCATGCCGTGGGTGATGGCGTTGCGGGTGGTCTCGTTGCCGGCCACCGCGAGCAGGATCACGAAGAAGCCGAACTCGTCGGAGGAGAGGTTGCCCTCGTCCTCGGCCGCCACCAGCTGGCTGACGATGTCCTTGGCCGGGCACTCCTTGCGGGCCGCGGCGAGGTTCATCGAGTACGAGACGATCTCCAGCGCCGCCTCGGCGCCGACCTCCTCGGTGATCGCGTACTCGGGGTCGTCGTAGGCCGCCATCTTGTTGGACCAGTCGAAGATCTTGGAGCGGTCCTCCTGGGGCACGCCGATCAGCTCGGCGATGGCCTGCAGGGGGAGCTCGACGGCGACGTTGGTGACGAAGTCGAAGCCGCCGTCGGCGTCCGCGTTCTCCAGCGCCGCCGCGACGATGGCGCCGGCCCGGTCGCGCAGGGCCTGTTCGAGCGAGCGGATGGCGCGGGGCGTGAAGCCGCGCTGCACGATCTGGCGGACGCGGGTGTGCTCGGGCGGGTCCATGTTGAGCATGATCAGCTTCTGGACCTCGATCTGGTCGCGGCTGATCGACTCGTTGAAGCGGATGACGGCGGTGTTGAGGTTGGAGGAGAACAACTCCGGGTGCGTGGAGACGTACTTGACGTCCTCGTGCCGCGTGACGGCCCAGTAGCCCGCGTCGTCGAAGCCGGAGATGCGGGGCGGCTGGGCGATCCAGCGGACCGGTTCCGTCTGCCGCAGCTGTGCGAACTCCGGGAGCGGCACGCGGTCTTGGAGCAGGTCCGGGTCGGTGAAGTCGAACCCGTCGGGCAGCGCTGGACAGGGCATCGGCAACTCCAGGCGTGAAGTTCGGCAGGTGCTACGAAGTCGAACGATTCTGACGGTCCATCAGAAGGCAGTGGATGGCTCGAAAGGTAGTAACGGGTTCTACAAGTGGCAAGGCCCGTGACGTGATCCTTCCCCGCGCCCTTCGTGCGGGTCCTGCGCAAGGTGCGTGCAAGACCCTTGCGGCGCCGGGGCTCCGCTCAGCAGACTGCTGGGCAGAACTAGAACGCGTACTAGTTCCACTCGCGAGCCGCCGGGACGGCTCGCGGGACGTGGAGGGAGAGGACGAGCCCATGGCCGCGGAACCTGTCATCGTCGAAGCCGTACGCACCCCCATCGGCAAGCGCGGCGGCGCGCTCGCCAATCTCCATCCCGCCTATCTGCTCGGTGAGACCTACCGCGAACTCCTCGGCCGCACGGGCATCCACGCCGACTGCGTCGAGCAGATCGTCGGCGGCACGGTGACGCACGCCGGGGAGCAGTCCATGAATCCGGCGCGCACGGCCTGGCTCACCATGGGCCTGCCCTACGAGACCGCGGCGACGACCGTGGACTGTCAGTGCGGCTCCTCCCAGCAGGCGAGCCACATGGTCGCCAACATGGTCGCGGCCGGCGTCATCGACGTCGGCATCAGCTGCGGCGTCGAGGCCATGTCGCGGGTGCCGCTCGGCTCGGGCTCCAAGCACGGTCCGGGCAAGCCCTTCCCCGACGAGTGGAACGTCGACCTGCCCAACCAGTTCGAGGCGGCCGAACGCATCGCGCGCAAGCGGGAGCTGACCCGGGAGAACGTCGACTCGCTGGGCCTGATCTCGCAGGAGCGGGCGGCGACCGCCTGGGCCGAGGAGCGCTTCAAGCGCGAGACGTTCGCCGTGCAGGTGCCCACCACCGAGGAGGAGCAGGCGGGCGGTCAGGGCATGTGGCGGCTCGTCGACCGGGACGAGGGGCTGCGCGACACCTCGATGGAGGCGCTCGGCGGCCTCAAGCCGGTGATGCCGACGGCCGTGCACACGGCCGGCAACTCCTCGCAGATCTCGGACGGCGCGGCGGCCGTCATGTGGGCGTCCAAGCGGATGGCGCGGGCGCTGAAGCTGCGGCCCCGCGCGCGGATCGTGGCGCAGGCGCTGGTGGGTGCCGACCCGCACTTCCATCTGGACGGCCCGATCGACGCGACGCGGGCGGTGCTCGGCAAGGCCGGGATGTCGCTGAAGGACATCGACATCGTCGAGATCAACGAGGCCTTCGCGTCGGTGGTGCTGAGCTGGGCCCAGGTCTTCGGCCAGGACCTGGAGAAGGTGAACGTGAACGGCGGGGCGATCGCCCTCGGGCACCCCGTGGGGGCGACCGGCGCGCGCCTGATCACGACGGCCCTGCACGAACTGGAGCGCAGGGACAAGGAGTTCGCGCTGGTGACGATGTGCGCGGGCGGCGCGGTGGCGACGGGGACGATCATCCAGCGGCTGTAGGGCTCCGGGGTGCCCGTGGGGCGCCGCGCGAAAGGGGCAGCGACCCCGTGAGGGGCGCCGCCCCTTTCGGTGGCGGGAGGCGGCGGCTCAGTACCAGCCGTTGGCCTGCCAGAAGTTCCAGGCGCCGACCGGGCTGCCGTAGCGCTCGTTCATGTAGTTCAGGCCCCACTTGATCTGGGTCGCGGGGTTCGTCTTCCAGTCCGAGCCGGCCGAGGCCATCTTCGAGCCGGGCAGCGCCTGGACGAGGCCGTAGGCGCCGGACGAGGAGTTCGTCGCGGTGTGGTTCCAGCCGCTCTCGTGGGACACGATGTTGCTGAAGGCCTGGTACTGCGCCGGGTCCGGGATCAGCTGCTTGGCGATCGACTGGGCGGACGCGGGGGCGGCGGCGGGAGCGGCGGCCGGGGCGGCCTTCGCGGCGGTCGGGGTGGCTGCCTGAGCGGGGGCCGCGGCGAAGACCATGCCGGAGGCGGCGACGGCGACGAGGCCGCCGGTGAGGGCCTTCTTCGGGGAAGCGATGCGGCGGAGGAGCGAGGCGGACACAGAGGACCTTCCGGTGGGGGACGGGACCGTCGCGGCACGCCGTGGACCGCGGGGGATCCGTGGGGGACATGCGGCGGCGCCGAGGCCCGGGTGGGCTCGTCGGCGCCGTGCGACTCGTCCAGAGAAGCAGGGCTGTTACGCCGCCGCAATGACCCCATTTACTAGTGGAAGTCGCACCCGCGCCGAATGTCCGTCGTGTGATCTGGCTCTCAATCCGCAGGTCAGCGCGGTGATTGATGCGTGTACATCAAGGGATGCCGACTACGGCCCCGCTTCGTAGAGGACCAAAGTCCTGTGGGCCGCCTCACGGCCGCGGGACCTCCAGGTAACGGAGCGCGGCCGGCCCCCTACGGCTTCGGGGCCTCGAATGTGACCGGCGCCTCGAACGCGGCGCGGCGCGTGGCCCGCCGCAGCGCCTTCAGGACCGCGGGCCCGAGCGCCAGGCCCAGCACGACCGTGACGACGGCACGCGGCAGGTCCCAGCCGAGCGAGGTGGCCAGGCAGTACGCGAGGAAGCGGCCGAGGTTGTCCGCCAGCGGGTCGCCCGGCACGAAGGAGACGCCGGTGGCGAGCCCGCCGAGGTAGGGCCAGCCCTGGAGGTTCATGACCGTGCCGTACAGCACGGAGGAGAGCGCGCCGTACGCCGCGAGCATCCACAGCTCGCGCCGCCCGCGCAGGCTGTCGGGCCCCGGCAGCAGCCCCGCGCCCATGCAGACCCAGCCCATCGACAGCATCTGGAACGGCATCCACGGCCCGACGCCCCCGGTCAGCAGCGCCGACGCGAACATCGACACCGCCCCGAGCACGAACCCGAAGCCGGGACCGAGCACCCGGCCGCTCAGCACCATCAGGAAGAACATCGGCTCGATGCCCGCGGTCCCCGCGCCCAGCGGCCGCAGCGCCGCCCCGGCCGCGGCGAGCACCCCGAGCATCGCGATGGCCTTCGCGTCCAGGCCGACGTCCGCGATGGTCGCCACCACCACGGCGAGCAGCAGCGGCAGCAGCGCCGCGAACAGCCAGGGCGCGTCCTGCGCGTGCTCGCCGAAGCCCGAGTTCGCGCCCGCGAGCAGCGGCCACCCGAAAGCGACCACGCCCACCGCGCTGACCAGCGCGAGCGCGGCGATCGAGCGGGGCCCGAGCCGGATGGGGCGGGCCTGCGCCTGCGCCTTCGGTGCGGCGCTCACGCGAGGTCCTCCCCGGCCGCGTCCAGCGCCCGGCGCACCTGCGCCACCGTCAGCCACTCCTGCGGCGCCAGGATCTTGGTCACCTGCGGGGCGAAGGACGGCGACGACACCACGATCTGCTCGGTCGGCCCGTCCGCGACGACCTCGCCGTCCGCGAGGATCACCACGCGGTGCGCGATCTCGGCGGCCAGCTCCACGTCGTGCGTGGCCAGCACGAGCGCGTGCCCCTCCGCGGCCAGGCCCCGCAGGACCGTGACGAGGCGGGCCTTGGCCGCGTAGTCCAGGCCGCGCGTCGGCTCGTCCAGGAGGAGCAGCGGCGGGCGGGCCGTCAGGACGATCGCGAGGGCGAGCGCGAGACGCTGGCCCTCGGAGAGGTCACGCGGGTGCGTGTCGTCCGCGATCCCCGGCAGCAGCTCGCTCACCAGGGCGCGGCACGCGCCGTCCGCCGCGCCCGCGTCCCGGTCGGCGGCCGCGCACTCGGCGGCCACGGTGTCCGCGTAGAGCAGGTCGCGCGGCTCCTGCGGGACCAGGCCGACGTGCCGGATCAACTGGTGCGGGGAGGTGCGGTGGGGGACCGCGCCGCCCACGCGGACCGTGCCTGAGGTGGGTTCGAGGAGCCCGACCAGGGTGGACAGGAGCGTGGACTTCCCGGCGCCGTTGCGGCCCATCAGCGCGACGGTCTCGCCGGGCGTGACCGCGAGGTCGACGCGGCGCAGCGCCTCGACGCGGCCGCGCCGCACGGCCAGCCGCTCGACCAGCGCGCCCCGGGTCTCTTCCTGCGTACGGTCCCGGCGCGGCCGGGACCACCGGCCCGCCGTCGGAGCGGGCCCGGCGGGCGGCACGGATGCCGTCTCCCGTGCGGGCACGGCGTCCGCGAGCCGCTCCCGCAGCGCGCCCGCCCGGCGCCGCGCGTCCCGCACGGTCAGCGGCAGCGGCGACCAGCCGGCGAGCCTGCCGAGCGCGACGACCGGCGGGAAGACGGGGGAGCGGGCCATCAGCGCGGCGGGGTCGCCGAGCACCGGGGCCTCGCCCGGCGCCCCGAGCAGCAGCACCTGGTCCGCGTACTGCACGACCCGCTCCAGGCGGTGCTCGGCCATCAGGACCGTCGTGCCCAGGTCGTGGACGAGCCGCTGCAGGACGGCGAGGACCTCTTCGGCGGCGGCCGGGTCGAGCGCGGAGGTCGGCTCGTCGAGGACGAGCACCTGGGGGTGCGGGGTGAGGACCGAGCCGATCGCGACGCGCTGCTGCTGGCCGCCCGACAGGGTGGCGATCGGGCGGTCGCGCAGCTCGGCGAGGCCGAGCAGGTCGAGGGTCTCCTCGACGCGGCGGCGCATCACGTCCGGGGCGAGGCCGAGGGACTCCATGCCGTAGGCCAGCTCGTCCTCGACGGTGTCCGTCACGAAGTGCGCGAGCGGGTCCTGGCCCACCGTGCCGACCACGTCGGCCAGTTCGCGGGGCTTGTGGGTGCGGGTGTCGCGGCCCGCCACGGTCACGCGGCCGCGCAGGGTGCCGCCGGTGAAGTGCGGCACGAGGCCGCTCACCGTGCCGAGCAGGGTCGACTTGCCGACGCCGGAGGGGCCGACGAGCAGGACCAGCTCGCCCTCGGGAACGGTCAGGTCGACCCCGCGGACGGTGGGGCCCGGCACCCCCTCGTAGGTCACCGAGACGTCCTCGAAGCGGATCATGACGTCTCCTTCGGCGGTACGGAGGGTGCGGACTCGGCGGGTACGGGGAGCGAGGGATCGGCGGGCGCGGGGGCGCGGGTGCGCCAGGCGGCGGGGGAGCGCCTGGCCCCGGAGACGGGTCCGTCCGGCTCCGCGCCGGTGACGGACCCGGACCGTCCGGTACGTCCGGACTCCTCCGTACGTCCGGACTTCCCGGTCCCCGTCCGCCTTCCCGCCCGCACGGGCGCCGACGCCGCGGGCGGCACCGGCGCCACGAACGCCGGCAGCAGCCCGATCAGCACCGCGAGCGCCGGCCACAGCGGCAGCGTCGGCGCGATCAGCGGCACGACACCGGGGTGCAGGGGAGCGGGGTCGTACGAAGCGGCCCAGATCATCAGCCCCGCGACCGCGACGCCCGACCCGGCGACCAGCCAGGCGCGCACGCCCCAGGGGTCGGGCCGGTAGCGGGTGCGCAGGGAGCGGCGGCCGCCGAGCCGCAGCCCGGCGAGCGCCGCGAGCAGCCCCGCCGCGAGCACGGGCAGCCCGTACCCGGTGCCCTGCGCGGTCAGCAGTCCGTACGCCCCCGCGCAGACGCCGATCAGACCGCCGAGCGTCAGCACGGCCGTCGCCCTGCGGACCCCGGCGGGCACGGCGGCGGTGCGGCCGAAGCCGCGCGCGTCCATCGCGGCGGCCAGCGCGACCGACCGCTCCAGCGCGCCCTCCAGGACCGGCAGCCCCACCTGGAGCAGCCCGCGCAGCCCCCGGTCGGGCCGCCCGCGCAGCCGGCGCGCGGCGCGCAGCCGCTGGACGTCGGTGATCAGGTTCGGGGCGAAGGTCATCGCCACGACGACGGCGACGCCCACCTCGTACAGCGCGCCCGGCAGCGACTTGAGCAGCCGCGCCGGGCTGGCGAGCGCGTTCGCCGCGCCGACGCAGATCAGCAGGCCCGCCAGCCTGATCCCGTCGTAGAGCGCGAAGAGCAGGCCCTCCGCCGTGACCCGGCCGCCGATCCGCACTCCCCTGGCCCAGTCGGGCAGCGGCACCTCGGGCAGCGTCACCAGGACGTGCGTGCCCGGGATCGGCGAGCCGAGCACGATCGCGAAGACGAGCCGGATGCCGATCACGACGAGGCCGAGCTTCACGAACGCGCCGTACGACTTCGCCCATGGCGCGTTCGTGCGCCTGGCCGCCACGACATAGCCCGTGACGCCGATCAGCAGCCCGATCACCAGCGGATTGGTCGTCCGCGACGCGGCGGTGCCCAGACCCAGGGCCCAGAGCCACCAGGCGCCGGGGTGCAGGGCGTTGCTCCGGTGCGCCTCGGGCGCCCGGTGGCGCCGGAGGAGGCCGCCGCCGGGCGCGGCGCTGCCGTGGTCCTTCATCGTGCCGTCCGTGTCCGCTGCCCGGTCAGCCGCGGCGGCGCCGGGCCTGCCAGAACGCGGCGCCGCCCAGCACCACGACGGCGGCGATCCCGGCGATCAGCCCCACGGAGGGCCCGCCGTCGGAGCCGCCGTCCTTCTCGGCGTCCTCCTCGGCGGCCGTGTCCTCGCGGCCGCCGCTGTCGCCGGACACCTGCTCGCCGCAGCCCGACTCCGGGTAGCCGGAGATGGCGCACAGCAGCGCGTTGTTGTCGTAGCGCAGCGGCTCGGCGACCGAGGCGAGGGCGTCCGCGCTGGTGGCGTCCTCGGCGACCTGCGCGCAGGCGCGCTGCTGCGCGGGCGGCCTCTCGCCCCGGGGCGCGTCCTTCGGCAGCCCGAAGTCGATGACCAGCGCGACGCGCTTGCGGCCGTCCTCGGCGGGCGTGCTCCGGCAGATGGCGTCGAAGTCCGCGGGGCCGCGGGGCTTCGCGGAGTCCTTGGAGTCCTCGGACACCGAGAAACGGAAGCCCTGCACGTCGCCGTCCTCGGGGCGCGCGGTGCCGGGGCCCTGGCTCGCGTACGTCCACTTGTCGCCGTCCCGGTCCCAGAACGACCAGTAGCGGTAGCCGGCGGCCTGGGCGGGCACGGCGGCGAGGACGCCGAGCAGCACGGCGAGGAACGCCACGACCGCCGGGCGCCCGCGCCCCGCGGGCCGCCGCCGGCCCCGCGCCGGCCGTGTCCGGCTCCGCGTCACAGCTGCTGCTTCTTGCGGTTGCCGCTGATCAGGAAGCCGATGCCGATGCCGGCGACCGCGCCGACGCCGATGATCCACCAGATGCTGACGCCGCCGTCCTCGTCCTTCTTCTTGTCCTCGTCCGAGGCGGACGGGGACTTCGAGGCGCTCTCGGGGGCCGGACCGGTGGCGCCCAGCTGCTTGACGAGGTCGGCGCCGCCGAAGTCGCGCGGGTCCATGCCCGCCGCGTGGGCGGCGAAAATCAGCTGCGCGTACGCGGCGGGACCGGCCTTCTTCGCCCAGTCCGCGGAGTTCTTCGCGAGCCACTCGGCGGACTTCTCGGCCTGCTCCTGCTGCCCGGCGGCGGCGAGGGCGAGCACGGAGTCCGCGGTGTTGCCCACGTCCGGCATGTCGGTGGCGGCGATCAGGTGGTCGTCGTGGTCGCCGAGCGTCTTCAGGAGGTAGCCCGTGCCGTTGCTCGCGGCCTGCGAGGCGGTGTCCGGCTTCGCGCACTTGGGCGCGGAGTCCTCCGCCTTCTTGGCGGGGGCCACCACGAGCCCCTTGCCGAGGCTGCCGAGCACACCGGCCGCGGTGGCGTCCGCGTCCGGGTTGAGCTTCTTCGTCTTGGCGTCGGCGAGACCGAAGGCGCCGCCGTCCTTGCCGCAGTCCATCGCCAGCTTCGGCAGCGCGTCGAACGCGGACTTGCCGTCCTGGGACTTCACGCCCGCGGGGTTCTCGCCGGCCGCGGCGAGCGCGCCTACCACGATGCCGGTGGAGTTCGCGTCGGTGGGCAGCCCCGGGCTGTAGCCCCAGCCGCCGTCCGTGTTCTGCACGGACTTCAGCCAGTCGACGGCCTTCTCGACCGTCTTGTCCCGGCCGCCGAGCGCGGCGAGCGCCTGCACGGCGGCCGCGGTGGAGTTGCTGTCGACGGCGGTCTTGGAGTTGCAGGGCTCGCTCGCGTCCGCGCGGTACGCCGCGAAGCCGCCGCTCGCGCACTGCTGCCCGGCCAGCCAGTCCACGGCCTTCCCGGCGGGCTTCACGCCCACGGTGTCCTGGGCGAGCAGGGCGTACGACTGGCGGAAGACGCCGTCGAACTTGGGGTCGGTCTTGCCGTACAGGCCGGAGGGGAGCGCGGTCGAGGGCGACGGCGAGGCGTCGTCCGCGAAGGCGGCCGGTGCGGCGGCGGTGCCCCACACGGCGACGGCGGCCAGGACCGCTGCGCTGCGGCGAA
This sequence comes from Streptomyces silaceus, assembly GCF_001419745.1. Taxonomy (GTDB): domain Bacteria; phylum Actinomycetota; class Actinomycetes; order Streptomycetales; family Streptomycetaceae; genus Streptomyces; species Streptomyces silaceus. The sequence goes on from NZ_LIRJ01000293.1 coordinate 15,751, forward strand.
CGTTCATGATGCGGCGGGTTGCCTCTCCCTGCGGGGAGCGGGGCGGCACGGACCGTTGCGAGCACGGCTTCCGGGCGGCTCCGGCTCCGTATACCTCGACGGTGCCGCTCACCGGGGTCCCGGTGAAGCGAGCCGGTCACGCCCCGCACCGGGCATTCCGGCTCGCCACGACGAGGTGGCACACGGAATGGGGCCTCCCCTGCTCGAGCGGAGCCGAGAGCTTGGGGAAGGGTCAGCGCCGGATTCGCACCGGCTTCCCCCTGTACGGGCGTGAGGACGACGCGCTCACTCTACCGGCCTGCGCGACGACCGGCCCGCGCCGTCATACCGCCACATACGTCACCGGGTCGCTCCCCGGCACCGCCTCCGCCCGGCCCAGCTTCACCAGGCGGCGCACGTGGGCCTCCGCCTCCGAGACCGCGATGTTGCGGGAGCCGTAGGGGATCTCGGACCAGGGGCGGTTCCACTCCATGTGGGCGGCGAGCTGCCAGGGGGTGAGGGGCGTGGCGAGGAGGGCGAGCAGGCCGGTGAGGCGGTCCTCGTGGTGGGTGAGGAGCTCGCGGACGCGGGCCGGGGCGTCGGTGAAGGTGTGCTGGTGGGCGGGGAGGACCTCGGCGGGGGCCAGGCGGCCGACGCGCTCCAGGGAGTCGAGGTAGTCGCCGAGGGGGTCGGTGACGGTGTCGTCGTCGGGGTCCTCATAGAGGCCGATGTGCGGGGTGATGCCGGGCAGCAGATGGTCGCCGGAGAAGAGGCGGCCGTTGCCCCGCAGGCCGGCCGGGTGGTCCTCCTCCAGGTGCAGGCAGACGTGGCCGGGGGTGTGGCCGGGCGT
>NZ_LIRJ01000294.1 GCF_001419745.1 Streptomyces silaceus
TCCCCTGCTCGAGCGAAGCCGAGAGCTTGGGGAAGGGTGGACACAGCCCACGGCGCCGAGGGGCGATAAAGGAGGCACCAACCCCGGTGCAGGCGGGCACGGACCCCGGGGCCGGGAAGCGCGGAAGGCGGCCCCGGCGCCGGCGCAGCCGGAAGGCCCCGCCCCAGGGTGACGTACCCGGTTCAGGGACCCGGCCAGAGGCCCTCGTTCGTGAGGCCCAGGAGATCGATCGCGTTGCGACGGACGATCCGGTCGACCACATCCGCGTCCAGATGCCCCATCTGCGCCTCCCCCACCTCCCGGGACTTCGGCCACGTAGAGTCCGAGTGCGGATAGTCCGTCTCGTAGAGGACATTCCCGACCCCGATGGAATCGAGGTTCCTCAACCCGAAGGCGTCATCGAAGAAGCACCCGTACACGTGGTCGGCGAAGAGCTCCGACGGCGGCCGCAGCACCTTGTCCGCGACGCCACCCCACCCCCGGTTCTCCTCCCACACCACATCCGCACGCTCCAGGATGTACGGGATCCAGCCGATCTGGCCCTCCGCGTACATCACCTTCAGATTCGGGAAGCGCTCGAACTTCCCGCTCATCAGCCAGTCCACCATCGAGAAGCAGCAGTTGGCGAAGGTGATCGTCGAGCCGACGGCCGGCGGCGCGTCCGCCGAGGTGGACGGCATCCTGCTGGAGGACCCGATGTGCATGGCCACGACGGTCCCCGTCTCGTCGCACGCCGCGAGGAAGGGGTCCCACGCGTCGGTGTGGATGGACGGCAGCCCCAGATGCGGCGGAATCTCGGAGAAGGCGACCGCCCGGACCCCGCGCGCGGCATTGCGCCGCACCTCCGCGGCGGCGAGCTCCGGGTCCCACAAGGGGATGAGGGTGAGCGGTATGAGCCGCCCCCGCGCCTCGGGCCCGCACCACTCGTCGACCATCCAGTCGTTGTACGCGCGCACCCCGAGAAGCCCGAGCTCACGGTCCTTGGCCTCGGTGAACGTCTGCCCGCAGAAGCGTGGGAAGGTCGGGAAGCACAGGGCGGACTGGACGTGGTTGACGTCCATGTCGGCGAGCCGCTCCGGCACGCTGAACGAGCCGGGCCGCATCTGTTCGTACGTGATGACCTCGAGCTTGATCTCGTCCCTGTCGTAGCCGACGGCGGTGTCGAGGCGGGTGAGGGGGCGGTGCAGATCCTCGTAGATCCACCAGTCGCCTATGGGCCCTTCATCCCCTTTCGCCCCCATCACGGGGGCGAACTTCCCGCCGAGGAAGCTCATCTCCTTCAGGGGCGCGCGGACGATCCTGGGGCCGCTGTCCTGGTACTTCGACGGGAGCCGGTCCCGCCAGACGTGGGGAGGTTCGACCGTGTGGTCGTCCACCGAGATGATCTTGGGGAAGGTCTCCGGGCTCTCCGTTGTCTCCATACGGCCCACGGTAGCGCCGATCTGACGACCCGTCAGCTAGTCGTACGGTGCCTCATGGGGCACCCGAGGCCGAAAACGTGTCCCGGGTGTCGTGCGAGGACCCTGTGAGAGCCGTCTCCCACGGCTGACGCATCCGCCATGAACAAGGCAAACTGGCGGGGTGCAAGAACCAAGGCGCGACCGGGCGGCGACCGAGGCCCGTTCGGGGCTCGGTACGAACACGCCCGGGACAGGGGTCAGCCCCCGCCTCCCGGGTACGACCGACAACGGCAAGACCGCGGACCGGGCAGCTCCGCGGCCGGCAGGACTGGGATAGGCAGGGCGGCAGGGGGAGCGATGGTCGATGTACCGCGAGTACCGGAGCAGTGGCGTCCGGCCTCGGGGAGCGCCCCCGAGGAGCGGACCGAGGGGCATCCCCCCGAGGTCCGGGCGTCACGCTTCAGCGTGCTCGGACCGGTGCGCGCATGGCACGGCACGGAACAGCTCAACACCGGCTCACCACAGCAGCGGGCGCTCCTTGCGGCCCTCCTGCTGCGGGACGGCCGCACGGCCACGGCCGCGGAGCTGATCGACGCCCTCTGGGGCGAGGAGCCACCGTCGCAGGCACTGGCAGCGGTACGTACGTACGCGTCCCGGCTCCGCAAGGTCCTGCCGCCCGGCGTCCTCGTCAGCGAGTCCGGGGGCTACTCCGTCCAGGTCGCGGACGGCGCCCTGGACCTCGCCGCCGCCGAGGACCTCTGGTCGGCCGCCGAGAAGGCCCGCGGCGTGGGCGACCTGTGCCAGGCGCGCACGCTGGTGAACAAGTCCCTCGGCCTGTGGGACGGCGAACCGCTCGCCGGCGTCCCCGGCCCCTACGCCGAGACCCAGCGCACCCGCCTGGAGGAGTGGCGCCTGCAGCTCCTGGAGTCCCGCCTGGACATGGACCTGGAGCAGGGCTGCCACGCGGAGGCGGTCTCCGAACTGACCGCCCTGACCGCGGCCCACCCGCTGCGCGAGCGCCTGCGCGAACTCCTGATGCTGGCCCTGTACCGCTCCGGCCGCCAGGCCGAGGCCCTCGCCGTCTACGCCGACACGCGCCGGCTGCTCGCCGACGAGCTCGGCGTCGACCCGCGCCCCGGCCTCAAGGACCTCCAGCAGCGCATCCTCCAGGCCGACCCCGGCCTCGCCGAGCCCTCGGCCGATTCGCCCGAACCGGCCACCACCGTCGTGCGGCCGGCGCAACTCCCGGCGACCGTGCCCGACTTCACGGGCCGGGCCTCCTTCGTCCACGAGCTGAGCGAGATCCTCTCCACCGCCGAGGGCCGCGTCATGGCCGTCTCGGCGCTCGCGGGCATCGGCGGCGTGGGCAAGACGACCCTCGCCGTCCACGTCGCGCACGTGGCCCGCACCCACTTCCCGGACGGCCAGCTGTACGTGGACCTCCAGGGCGCGGGCGCGCGGGCCGCGGAACCCGAGACGGTCCTCGGCGCCTTCCTGCGCGCCCTCGGCACCGCCGACTCCGCGATCCCCGACTCCCTGGAGGAGAGGGCCGCGCTCTACCGCTCGGTCCTGGACGGGCGCCGCGTCCTCGTCCTCCTGGACAACGCGCGCGACGCGGCGCAGGTCCGCCCCCTCCTGCCCGGCATGGAGGGCTGCGCGGCCCTCGTCACGAGCCGCGTGCGGATGGTCGACCTCGCGGGCGCCCACCTCGTCGACCTGGACGTGATGTCGCCGGAGGAGGCGCTCCTCCTCTTCACCCGGATCGTCGGCGAGGAGCGCGTCACGGCGGAGCGCGAGGCCGCGCTCGACGTGGTGGCGGCCTGCGGTTTCCTCCCCCTGGCCATCCGTATCGCGGCCTCGCGCCTCGCGGCCCGCCGGACCTGGACGGTCTCCACGCTGGCGGCGAAGCTCGCGGACGAGCGGCGTCGCCTCGACGAGCTCCAGGCGGGCGACCTCGCGGTCAAGGCGACCTTCGAACTCGGCTACGGCCAGCTGGAACCGGCCCAGGCCCGCGCCTTCCGCCTCCTCGGCCTCGCCGACGGCCCCGACCTCTCCCTGGCGGCGGCCGCGGCGGTCCTCGACCTTCCCCTGGAGGACACCGAGGACATCCTGGAATCCCTGGTCGACACGTCCCTGGTGGAGTCCGCGGCGCCGGGCCGCTACCGCTACCACGACCTGGTCCGTCTCTACGCGCGTGCATGCGCCGAACGCGACGAACAGCCCCCGAGCGAACGGGAGGCGGCGCTCTCGCGCCTCCTGGACTTCTACCTCGCCTCGGCGGCCCGGGTGTACGCGATCGAACGCCCCGGGGACCGGACGGTGGACCACCTGGAGGTCACGGCCCGCCTGGGCCAGGATTTCACCGACGACACGAAGGCCCTGGACTGGCTCCACTCGGAGGCGGCCTGCATCCTGGCCTGCGTCCAGCAGTCCCTGGGCCCCACCACCCTGCGCCGCGCGGTGGACCTGCTGCTGGCCTCCAAGGACCTGGCGGAGTCCGGCGCGAGCTCGCTCCGCTACGAACTGGCCACGTCGGCCGCGCGGGACGCGGCGGCGGCACTGGGGGACGCGCACGCGGAGGGGCGGGCACGGGTCACGCTCAGCCAGGTGCACAACAACGCCGGACACTTCGAGAAGGCCCGGGTCGAGGCCGAGCTGGCCACCACGCTGGGGCAGACCACCGGTGACCCCTGGACCGGCTGCAACGCCCCCAACGAACTCGGCATCATCGCCAACTGCTTGAACCGCCCCGCGGAGAGCGAGAAGTACCTGCTGCAGGCGATCGACGCGTTCCGGGCCGACGGCAACCGCCCCGGCGAAGCCAGCGCCGTCTGCAACCTGTCCCGCGTCCTGGCCGACCTGGGGCGCATCTCCGCGGCGATCGACCTCGTCCGGCAGGGCATCGCCATATACGACGACCTCGGCCTCACCTTCCGCCTCGCCAACGCCCGGTACGCGCTCGGCATCGCCCTCGGTCACGCGGGGCGCCACACCGAGGCACTGGACCAGCTGACCGACGCCCTGCACATGTTCGTGGAGAACCGGCAGCGCCTGTGGGAGGGGACGACCCACTATCGCATCGCGCAGGTGCACCTCGCGGCACAGCGGTCCACCCAGGCCGCCCAGCACGCGGAACAGGCGCTGAGCACCGGATGCATCGGCGGCGACTGGATGCGCGCCAACGTCCTGACGGCCCTCGGCAAGTCGCTCGACAACATGGGGCAACGGGACCGGGCACGGGCGTGCTGGCGCGAAGCCCTGACGATCCACGAGCGGGGCGGGGCACCCGAGGCCGACGAGGTACGCGGGCTCCTCGGCCCGCTCGCGGCCGCCTGACGTCAGCACTTCAGGGCGTTCATCGAACGTTTATGAGTAGCTGCCACTCTCATTTCATCGATCCGTCGCGTCGGGGGGCAGACGGGTCGCACGGGGCCTCACAGATAGGGTGAGCGGCCCTGGAACGCCCGTTCGGCGGCCCTCGGGGGAGTTGCCGAGCGGGCGTTCTGCCCCAGCGAACCGCCTATCCCAGGGGGATTTCCACCATGAGCGACGCGAAGAAGAACGAGGACATCACCACCATGGGCGACAGCCACATGCCCGCTCCGCCGAAGGACGGCAAGATCACCACGCAGGGCGACAGCCACATGCCCGCCCCGCCGAAGGACGGCAAGATCACCACACAGGGCGACAGCCACATGCCCAATCCGCCCAAGGACTGAGACTTCATTCCCGACGGGGGACGATCGGCCGCGGCGGCGCGGAGGGGGAGCCGCCGCGGCCGACATCTGTTTCAGGTCAGGTTCAGGCCAATGATTGGCAGGAACAGACCACACTCATCGAACATTTGCACGCAAAACGACTAGCGTCACTCGATGTCCGGAAGTCTCCCTCTCCCCACAGGAGCTGAAATGACTCGCACCAAGAAGGCCCTCGTCACCCTGGCCATCGCGGCCGCCGCAGCCGGCGGCGCGGCGGCTCCGGCGCTGGCCGACAGCCACCTCCCGGTCGCGCCCCAGGGCGACAGCCACCTCCCGGTCGCACCGATGGGCGACGGCCACACGCCGGTCGCACCGCAGGGTGACAGCCACCTCCCGGTCGCACCGATGGGCGACGGCCACACGCCGGTCGCACCGCAGGGTGACAGCCACCTCCCGGTCGCACCGATGGGCGACAGCCACCTCCCGGTC
>NZ_LIRJ01000295.1 GCF_001419745.1 Streptomyces silaceus
TGGGCAGGCGTTCCGCACGGCGAGTGGGGCATCCCCTGCTCGAGCGGAGCCGAGAGCTTGGGGAAGGGTGGGCACAGCCCACGGTGCAGAGTGGCGATAAAGGAGGCACCAGGCCCGGTGCAGGCGGGCACAGCCCCCGGCGCCGAGAGGCGATAAGGTGGCTCCAGCCCCGGCGCAGCCGGACCGTGCGGGCCCACGGCCAGAGGGGCCCCGCCCCGGCGCAGGTGGGCGCCAGCCGGGGCGGGGAACGTGTTACGGCGTGGCTCGGCGGGAGCCCGCGCCGCCTCCGCGACGGCCCCGGCGAGAACGCCCCGCCCCGGCACCGGACGCGCCACCGCCCCCGCCCCCACGGGGCCGCCGACGCCGCGCCGAGGAGGAGGCCGACGGCGCCGCGGCCTGCGGCGTCTCGATGACCACCGGCACACCCGACGGCTCCCGCGCCCCGGTGATCCGCACCAGCTCCTCGTCGGAGGAGGCGATCCGCGCCGTGTGGGGACGAATCTCCGCGTCGGACATCAGCCGCGTCATGTCCCGCTTCTCGTCCGGCAGGACCAGCGTGACGACACTGCCCGACTCCCCCGCACGAGCGGTCCGCCCGCCCCGGTGGAGATAGTCCTTGTGGTCGGTGGGCGGATCGACGTTGACGACCAGGTCGAGGTCGTCGACATGGATGCCGCGCGCCGCGACGTTCGTGGCGATCAGCGCGGTGACCTGGCCGTTCTTGAACTGGTCCAGCGTCCGGTTGCGCTGCGGCTGCGACCGCCCGCCGTGCAGGCCGGAGGCCCGTACCCCGTTGGCGAGCAGCCGCTTGGTGAAGCGGTCGACGGCCCGCTTGGTGTCCAGGAACATGATCACCCGGCCCTCGCGCGCGGCGATCCGCATGGCGACGGCCTTCTTGTCCGTCTCGTCGGCGACGTAGAGGACGTGGTGCTCCATCGTCGTGACCGCGCCCGCGGACGGGTCGACGGAGTGCACGACGGGGTCGGAGAGGAACATCCGGACGAGCCGGTCGATGTTCTTGTCGAGCGTCGCCGAGAACAGCATGGTCTGGCCGCCCTGCTCGACCTGCTTGAGCAGCGCGGTGACCTGCGGCATGAACCCCATGTCGGCCATCTGGTCGGCCTCGTCAAGCACCGTCGTACGCACCTGCGAGAGGTCGCAGTCGCCGCGCTCGATCAGGTCCTTCAGGCGGCCGGGCGTGGCCACGAGGATCTCGGCGCCGCGCCGCAGCGTGCCCGCCTGCCGGCCGATCGACAGACCGCCGACGACGGTCGCGACCCGCAGGTTCACCGACGTGGCGTACGGCGTGAGCGCGTCCGTCACCTGCTGGGCCAGCTCGCGCGTGGGCACCAGGACCATGGCGAGCGGCGACTTCGGCTCGGCGCGCCGGCCGGCCGTGCGGGCCAGCAGGGCCAGCCCGAAGGCGAGGGTCTTGCCGGAGCCGGTGCGGCCACGGCCCAGGATGTCGCGCCCGGCCAGGGAGTTGGGGAGGGTGGCGGCCTGGATCGGGAAGGGGTCCGTGACGCCCTGGGCGGCCAGCGTCTTCAGGAGGGCCTCGGGCATGTCGAGTTCACCGAAGGACTCGACGGCCGGCAGCGCGGGCGTGACGGTCTCGGGCAGCGCGAACTCGCCGCCCTGCACCGGCCGCGGCTTACGGTTTCCGGACTTCTTCGCGGAATGCGCGGAGCGCGCCGATCCGTTCGGCCTGCCTTTTCCACCTGCGGGAGCGGGCCGCTTGCGGGCGGGGCGTGCCGGGCGTTCGGAGCGGTTCATACGGAAATGCCTTCCTGGTCGCTGGACTTCCGGACCTCTGAGCCTTTTTCGGCTCTGGGCCCGGTCGGGCCCGATGACAGCGCAAGCCGAGGCCCGCACCGTGACGGTGCGGGCCTCGGCTGTGAGGTTCGCGCTGCGACGATCAGGCGGGAACGATGTTCTCGGCCTGCAGGCCCTTCTGGCCCTGGGTCACGTCGAAGGAGACCTTCTGGCCCTCCAGGAGCTCACGGAAGCCCTGGGTGGCGATGTTCGAGTAGTGGGCGAAGACGTCGGGGCCGCCGCCGTCCTGCTCGATGAAGCCGAAGCCCTTTTCCGAGTTGAACCACTTAACGGTGCCGGTTGCCATGTCAATCTCCTCAACAGGGGCAGAGTAGGGAGAATCGCGGAATTGCGAATCCCCAGCGCCGCAATGACCCCCATCCGGAGAGAACCGGAAAAACAATAATGCGCCTTCGGAGCATTCCCGTCAGGCGCACATAAAGTTCATGGGTACCAAAACTGCAACACAGTACTTTAACACGGTCACGGCGCCCGGTGTTCCGGGGGCCCGGGAGACGTACGCCACTCATGCGGCCGGGGGGGCGGCGCCGGGCGCCGTCCGGGCCGTTGAGTGATCTCCCGGCCTCGCTCTACAAGAATTGACGATTCGTCAGTACTTGGCGCACCGCCCTTCCTCCCTCACGGGCGCCTCGCTACCTTCGCCCAAACAATCGCTTGGTTGGGAAAGGCGGACCGATGCGCATCTCTCGTACCCGCACCGCGGCCGGACTGGCGATCTCCGCGCTCGCCCTGGGCACGCTGCCCGCCTGGGCGGCCCCCACGGAAACCACCGCCGCCTCCCCCGCCAGGACCGTCGCCGCCGGCGCGCCCGCCGCGTACCAGGGCCAGGTCCCGCTCCAGGGCGCCGTCAACGTACGGGACGTGGGCGGCTACCGGACCTACGACGGGGAGACGGTCCGCACCGGCCGGGTCTTCCGCGCCGACGCCCTCAGCAAGCTCACCGACGCCGACCTCACCACGCTCTCCCGGCTCGGCCTCAAGACCGTCATCGACTTCCGGGTGCCCGCAGAGGTGCAGTACGACGGCGCGGACCGGCTGCCCGCCGAGCTCGCCCCCGTGTCCCGGCCGGTCACGGACAACGGCCTGTTCACGCAGCTCATCACCGCGATCGGCGCCAAGGACCCGGTCAAGCAGGAGGAGATGCTGGGCAACGGCAGGGCAGCCGCGTTCATGCGGGACGTCTACCGGACGTTCGTCACCGACTCCACCAACCGCACACGGTTCGCGGCCACCCTGCGCGACATCGCGAACAGCCGCTCGCCGCTGCTCTACCACTGCACCTCGGGCAAGGACCGCACCGGCTGGACGACCTACCTCCTGCTGCGGCTCGTCGGAGTGCCCGAGCGCACGGCCGTCGCGGACTACCTGGCGTCCAACACGTACCGGGCCGCGTACGACGCGAAGGTGCGCGAGGCCCTCAAGCAGGGCGGGATGATGCAGAACCCGGACCTGATCATCCCGCTCCAGGAGGTCCGCACGGACTATCTCGACACGGCGCTGTCCGAGGCCACCCAGCGGTACGGCGGGCTGCAGGGCTATCTCACCAAGGGGCTCGGCCTCGACGCGGGCACGATCCTGAGGCTGCGCGAGCGGATGGTCGACTGACGCACGCCCCGGGCCGGCCGGCCGCCGAAGGCCCCGGCCCACCGGCCCTCTCCCGCTCCGGGCCCCCGGCCCCGCCCCTCAAGATCACCGCGTGCAGAATGACCCGTATGCCGATATCGAACACGCCGACGTCGACGACCCTCGACGACGCGCCGCTGATCAGCCGCACCCTGACCCGCGCCTTCGACGACGACCCGATGATGCGCTGGTTCTTCCCCGACGCCGCCTCCCGTGAGACGGCGCTCGGCCGCTACTTCACCACGATCTTCACGCGGCAGTACGGGCTGCACGGCGTGTGCGAACGCACCGACGCCGCGGCCGCGTTCTGGGTGCCGGCGGACGCGCAGGAGAAGGCCGTCCCCGACGCCGGGACCATCCAGGAGCTCCTGGACATCCTCGGCGACCGGGCCGGGCTGTTCCGGGAGGCCGTGGAGACGGCGGCCGAGCACACGCCCCAGGAGCCGCACTGGTCCCTGGCCCTCATCGGCGCCGACCCGGCCGCCCAGGGCCAGGGTCACGGCTCGGCCCTGCTGCGCTCGGGCCTCGCCCAGGCCGACGCGGCGGGCCTGCCCGTCTACCTGGAGTCCTCCAAGCCGTCGAACATCCCCGTCTATGAGCACTTCGGCTTCGCCGTGCGCGAGGAGATGCGGCTGCCGGGCGAGGGCCCGGTGCTGTGGACGATGTGGCGCGAGCCGCGGCGCACGGACGGCACCCCGGCGGGCACGGCCTGACGGTCGGCCCTACGCCACGATCCCCCGCGCCCGCGCCGCCGCCAGCCACGCCGGGAACTCGCCCACCAATTGGCCGTAGAGCCGGTCGTCCGGCACGGCCCGCGGGTCCGGACCGGCGTGGAAGAAACCCGCGTTGTCCACGGCCCGACGGGCGGGCGTCAGCGGTCGAGGGTACGCGGCGGGGCCGGTTCCGCGGCGGGATCAGGGAGGCCGACTGTTCGACCGTCCCGTGCTGACCGACCCCGTGCTCTCCGGGGCGCTCGCCGGGCTGTACGCGGCGCCGGCGGGCGGCGCGGACCCGCTGGTGCGCGATGAGCGGCTGACCGCGGCCGTCACCGTCTTGACGCGGCGCGGCGCGACCTCCGCTCCCCGGCGGCGGTCCGTACGTCGACGGACCGGGCCCGCCGCCAAGCAGCCCACCGGGCACGGGAGTTGCTCGACGAGGCGTTCCTGGAGCCGCTGTCCGCCGAGCGTCTGGCGCGGGCGGCGGGCTGCAGCCGGTTCGCGCTCTACCGGGCGTTCCGCGCCGAGTACGGTCTGGCGCCCAGCGACTACCGGCGCCAGCTCGTGCTGCGCCGGGCGCGGGCCCTGCTGCGGTCGGGGAGTTCGCCGGCCGACGCGGCGGCCGCCGCGGGCTTCGCCGGCCAGGCCCACTTCGGCCGCTGGTTCCAGCGGGTCTACGGCGTCACGCCCGGCGCGTTCCGCCGCGCCTGAGCCCGTACGTCACGGCTCTTCTGCCTTGTACGTATGACTGCTAGAGATATTCCTCTTCGTCATGGGTGAGGAGGCGTGTCATGGGCGGCGTCCGGGAGATCTCCCACGGGCTCGACGGCAAGGCGGTGCTGATCACCGGCGCGGGCCGGGGGCAGGGCGCCGCGGAGGCGCGGCTGTTCGCCGCGGCGGGGGCGCGGGTGGTGGTCACGGACGTGCGCGAGGAGGAGGGGCGCGAGGTCGCCGAATCGCTGGGCGACCAGGGGGTGTTCGTCCGTCATGACGTCACCGACGCGGAGAGCTGGGCGTCGGCCGTGGCCCGTGCCGTCGGGACCTTCGGGCGGCTGGACGCCCTGGTGAACAACGCGGCGCTGTGGCGCACGGCGTCCGTGGAGGACGAGACGTACGAGAACTTCGAGGCGCTGATCCGGGTCAACCTCCTGGGCCCGTTCCTGGGCATCCAGGCGGTGCTGCCCGCGCTGAAGGAGGCGGGCGGCGGGTCGGTCGTGAACGTGTCGTCGACGGCCGGGCTCGTCGGGATCCCGGGGCACGCGGCGTACGGGTCGACGAAGTTCGGCCTGCGGGGGCTGACGCGTTCCTCGGCGCTGGACCTGGCGGCATACGGAGTGCGGGTCAACTCCGTGCACCCGGGGGCGGTCGACACCCCGATGATCGCCACGACCTCCGCCGGGCGGGACTGGTCGCATCTGCCGCTGGGCAGGATGGGCCGCCCGGAGGAGGTCGGCGAGCTGGTGCTGTTCCTGGCGTCGGACGCGTCGTCGTACATCACGGGGGCGGAGTTCACCGTGGACGGCGGATCGACGACGGGGTGACGGCGGCCGCGCCCGGCGGCGCGGCACCGCTCAGTGGCCCGGCACCGCTCAACGGCGGTCGGTCAGGTACACCGAGCGCAGCTTGAGCCGGTCCGTGGCGGGGTGCCCGTGGGGGCGCAGCGTCCAGGAGTCGCCGGTGCAGTCGGGCCCGGTGAACACCATCACCCAGGTGTCGGTGTCGTTGTGCGGGGCGAAGGCGGGCTCGGAGGCGTCCGGGTCCGCGGCCTCCGGCAGGGTGATGCAGCCGGGGCTCTCCGGGTCGTGGAGCGTGATCGACTGCGGGTAGCCGTCGGGGCCGACGAACGTGTAGGAGAAGTCGCCGGTGGCGGCGCTCGCGGAGGTCGGCAGGGTGACGACGAGGGCGAGCGCGCCGAGAGCTGCGGCGGCGGTGTGGCGAAGACGCATGAAGACCTTTCCCGTCGGGCGAACCGGACCGCGCGGCCCGGCTCGTGGATGCCCCTGCCGCATCCCCTGACGGGGGTCCTTCGATGCGCGGTGTCACTCGTGCGGGGACGCCGCATCGATCCTTCGTCCGCCATGTGGGCTACGCGGGCCGCCGAGGGCCGGACCGGTGGGCCACCGGGCCGGCGGCGCCCCGCCGCTCACCCCGCCTGGTCCTGGAACGCGGGCAGGGCGAAGATCCGCGTCTTGGCGTCGTCGTCCATCAACTCGACCAGGGGCATGACCAGTTCCCACAGGTCCTGCTTGTCGACCTCGCGGGCGAGCGCGTCGAGGTCGGGCGCGGGCAGCGCCCCCGCGGTGTCGGCGACGACCTTGCGGGACGCGTCGGGCAGCGCGTCGACCAGGGGCAGGAACTCGGCCCACAGTCCGGTGGCGACGACGGCGCGCACGACCCCGCCGAGCACGTCCGCGCCGCGCAGCGAGGGCAGTTCGGCCACCGTCCGCCGCTCCTGTTCGCCGAGCAGCGCGACGAGCGGCAGCAGGGACTCCCACAGGTCCTGCTCGGCGACCGTCGTGACGAGGGAGTCGAGGCGGTCCCGCGGCTGGGCGGCGGCGAGCGAGGCGATGCGGCCGCGCTGCTCCCCCGTGACCATGCCGGCGACGGCCAGCGCCTCGGGCCACAGTCCGTCGGCGGCGGCCGAGGCGATGACGGAGGCGAGGCGTTCGGCGCCCATGAGGTCGATGAGGTGGCCGAGCCGTTCGGGGTCGTCGATGGCGAACCCCGTCCGCAGGACGGCGGCGTCGTCGACCTGGGGCAGGATCCGGCGCAGCGCGGCGTCCGGGAGGTGGCCGACGAAGCGGCCCATGGTCAGGTGGTCGCCGCGTTCGGCGAGGGCGACGGCGACGCGGACGAGGAGGTTCTCGTCGAGGCGGTCGACGATGCCCTTGATGCGGCGGGGGTCGAGGTGGGCGCACGACTCGGCGGTGAAGGGCACCGGGAGCTTCTCGATGATGTCGGCGGCGCGCGCCGGTTCCAGGCGTCCGGCGACGGCGGCGGCCAGGCGCGGGCCGAGCGCCTTCTGGGAGATGGCGGCGGCGACCCCGGCGGGCACGAGCCTGGTGGCGGCCGCGATCCGGTCGAGCATGTCGGGCGCCCGGTCGAAGAGCGCCGCGACGCTCTGGGCGCGGAAACGGCGTACGTCGTCGACGGGCAGCGCCTGGAGGAAGACGAGCGCGTCCGGTTCCACGTCGAGCAGGCGGGCGATCTTGAGGGTCTCGGCCCTGCCGCGCAGCTTGTCCATGCTGACTCCTCGCTCCTGTCGGCTAGCGGAAGAGAATCCGGCGTACGGGGCCGCGGGCGAGCGCGGGCACGAGGGCGAGGGCCTCCTCGGCGGCCTCGTTCAGGCCCGCGGCGCGGTTCTCGCGCTGCCTCTTCAGCGCGTCGGCCAGCGCGGCGAGCTGTTCGGGCGCCAACTGCCCGAAGGACTCGGGTGGTTGGTCGCGCAGCTCCGCGCCCAGCTGTTCCCGTCGCTCGTGCGCTTCGGTACTCACGTCGCCTCCCCGGGCCGACCCCCATGGCGGGGTACGGATCCCGAGACTGGCGCCGAATTGACTATTAGTCAATAGAGTCGGATCCGGTCCCTGGAGGCGTCGAATCCGGAAGACGCGCTACCGCGAAGGCGCACGTAATCTTGCGCGAATGAAACGTGCCGGTCTCCTTCTCGTCATCGCCGTGGCCCCCCTCGCCACGGTGGCCGCCTACCTCCTGGGCGGCGACGCGGACGACGGCTCCGGCGCCGACGCGAAGCGCCCCGCGGCCGGACGCCCGTACGGCAAGGACAAGACGGCGGCCGAGATCGAGGCCGACGACAAGCTGATCGCCGAGCTGCCGCCGGGCCTCGCCGCCCCCGCCAAGAAGGACCTCGCCCACAAGCTCGTGGCGAGCGCGGAGAACTCGACGCTGGACTGGCGCGGCCAGTACGGCTACATCGAGGACATAGACGACGGCCACGGCTACACCGCGGGCATCATCGGCTTCTGCACCGGCACCCACGACCTGCTCAGCCTCGTCGAGCGCTACACCAAGGACCACCCGGACAACGGCCTGGCCCGCTATCTGCCGGCGCTGCGCGAGGTCGACGGCAGCGACTCGCACGAGGGCCTGGACCCCGGCTTCACGAAGGCGTGGCAGGCGGAGGCGGCCGAGCCGGACTTCCGCGCGGCGCAGGACGACGTCCGCGACCGCGTCTACTTCGACCCGGCGGTGCGCCTGGCCAAGCTCGACGGACTCGGCACGCTCGGCCAGTTCATCTACTACGACGCGATGGTCCTGCACGGCCCCGGCACCGGCCCGCGCGGCTTCTACGGCCTGCGCGAGGCCACCCTGAAGGAGGCCGACACCCCGTCCCAGGGCGGCGAGGAGAAGGCGTACCTCGACATCTTCCTGGACATCCGCCGCAAGGCGATGAAGCAGGAGAAGGCCCACCGCGACACCACGCGCGTGGACACGGCCCAGCGCCAGTTCCTCTACGACGGCAACCTGGGCCTGCGGACACCGCTGACGTGGAAGGTGTACGGGGAGACGTTCAAGGTGCCGTAGTGCGCACCCAGAACGCCTCCCCGCGGGTGGTGGGTCAGCCCTTGACGGCGCCGGCCGCGAGGCCGGAGCCGAGCTTGCGGTGCACGATCACGAAGAAGATCATGACCGGCAGCGTGACCAGCGTGGAGCTGGCCATGACCGGGCCCCAGGCCGTGGAGTTCTCACCGAAGAACTGGTAGATGCCCACGGCCGCCGTGTACTTGTCGCTGCCCTTCATGAACGTGTACGCGAAGACGAACTCGTTCCACGCCGTGATGAAGGCGAAGATCGAGGTGGCGACGAGCCCCGGCGCGACCAGCGGCAGCAGCACCGACCAGAACATCCGCGGCCAGGACGCCCCGTCGATGTAGGCGGCCTCCTCGACCTCCTTGGGGATGGTCGCGACGAACCCGCGCAGCGTCCAGATGGCGAACGGCAGCGAGAGGGCGATGTAGACGATGCTCAGTCCCAGCAGGGAGTTGAGCATGTCGTAGTCCCGCATCTGGATGAAGAGCGGGATGACCAGCGCCTCCAGCGGCACCATCTGCACGATCAGGATCATGATCAGTACGGAGGTGCGGAAGCGGAACTTGAACCGGGCCACCGCGATGGCCGCGAAGAGCGAGAGCAGCGCGGCCGCGACGATCGTGGCGAGGCCGACGATCGCCGAGTTCATCAGGTAGGTGCCGAAGTTGCCCTTGTCGAAGACGAACTCGAAGTGCTCCAGGCTGATGCCGCTCGGCAGCACGTCCGAGCCGCGCACGGCGGCCTTCGGGTCGAGCGCCGTGGAGATCATCCAGTAGACGGGGAACAGCGTGAAGACCAGGAGCGCCACGACCGCGGCCGGGATGCCGATGCGCGAGGCGAGGGTGGTGCGGCGGGTACTCACAGGTCCTCCTCGCCCTGCCGGAACAGCGTGCGGATGTAGACGACGGTGATCACCAGGAGCAGCACGGTCAGCAGGACCGCGGCGGCGGCGCCCGTGCCGTAGTCGTTCTTGGCGAAGGCCTGGATGTAGGAGAAGACGCCGAGGTTGTAGACGTCCTCGTTGGAGCCGTCTCCGCCGGGCTGGAGATAGATCTGGGTGAAGACCTTGAAGTCCCAGATGGTGGAGAGGATGGTCACCACCAGGAAGACGGGCTTGATCGTCGGCACGGTGATGTTCCAGAACCGCTGCCAGGCGTTCGCGCCGTCCAGCTCCCCCGCCTCGTACAGCTCCTTGGGGATCGTCATGAGTCCCGCGAGGACGGTGATGGCGACGAAGGGGAAGCCGTGGTGGATGACGTTGAGCGTGGCGATCGCGTAGAACGGGCCGCGCTCGGTGAACCAGTTGGTGGTCTCCGGGTCGATCAGGCCGACCGCCCCGGCGATCTGGCTGACCATGCCGTCCTGCGGCTGGAAGAGCCAGATCCACACGTACGTGCCCGTGACCGCGGGCATCGCCCAGGCGGCGAGGATCGCGATCGAGCAGAGCACCCGCCAGGTGGGTCCCAGGCGGTTGAGCAGCAGCGCCACGAGGGTGCCGAGCGCGACGGTGAGGCCGACGCAGGCGAAGGCGAAGAAGACGGTGTTGGGCAGGACCGTCTTCCACAGCAGGCCGCTGGAGAGGAGGTCCTTGTAGTGGTCGAATCCGGTGAACGTCCCGACGCCGCCGCCGAACTTGACCTCGTAGTCCTGCAGGGAGAGCTTGCCGACCTGGATCAGCGGCCAGAGCAGCAGGCCCGCGAGGACCACGAGGGAGGGGGCGAGCAGGAGCCAGGGACGGGTGACGTTGATGAGCTTCTTGCGGCGGCGGGCCGCCTCGGCGGCGGCGTCCGGCTGCCGGGGGCCGGGGCGGGCCGGGGACTCCGGCC
>NZ_LIRJ01000296.1 GCF_001419745.1 Streptomyces silaceus
CCACGTCCCCTCAGGCGCGCGTGCGACCGCGCCCCGGTGGGGGATCCGCTCCTGCTGTGGGCAGGCGTTCCGCAGGGCGAGTGGGGCATCCCCTGCTCGAGCGGAGCCGAGAGCTTGGGGAAGGGTGGGCACAGCCCACGGTGCCGGGTGGCGATAAGTGTGGCTCCCGCCCCGGCGCAGGCGGACCGTGCCGGGGGCGGTGGAGGAGGCGACCAGGCCGGCGTGGGGAAAAGGGTGTGACGTGAGGGGGGTGTGGTGTCAGGGTGGGGGGATGAATGATGAGTGGGAGGCTCGGGTCACCGAGGCGTGGAGGGCGTTGGACGCCTACGGCGAGGCAGAGTTCCGCGCGCTGATCGACCACTTGGTCGCCGAGCTGAAGGAGGACGACCCCGTCGGCCCCTTCGAGAGGGCCTGCGCCTTCGACTCCACCGGCCACTCCGACCGCGCCGTACCCCTGTACCAGGAAGCCCTCGCGAAGGGACTCGCCGGGTACCGGAGAAGGCGCGCGCTCATCCAGCTGTCCAGCTCCCTGCGCAACGTGGGACGGCCCGAGGAAGGCGTCGGCCTGCTGACGCCCGAACTCGACGCCCCGTCGGACGAGTTGGACGACGCCGTCCGGGCCTGCCTCGCCCTCTGCCTCGCCGACCTCGGCCGCGAACGCGAGGGCCTCTCCCTGGTCCTCGGTGCCCTCGCCCCGCACCTGCCCCGCTACCAGCGTTCGATGGGCAACTACGCCCGCCTCCTCGTGGCGGACACCCCCGCATGAGGTGACCATCGGACGATTCGCTCGTTTTGCTGAACGTGTCGTCGAATGTGCAGTCCAGGTCCCAGTCCCCGAGCCCCAGCGACCCCGCTCCCGTAGACGTGGAGCAGGCCGAGGCCGCCCTCGTCGAGCACTATCCACGGCTCGTCCGGCTGGCCTATCTCGTGCTGCCACCGAGCCTCGGCCGCAACCGCCGGGTCCTGACCGCCCACGCCCTCACCCAGCGCGCCCTGCCGCGCGGCCGCACCTCGGTCGACGCCGTCGCCGTCCCGGCGCAGCGCGGCGCCGCCGGCCGCCACGGCGACCCCGGCTACGGCTACGTACGCCTGAAGGTGCTGCGCGGCGCCCTCGACGCGGGACTCCCCCTCAAGCGGAAGGCCTGGCCCAAGCGGGCCCAACTGCCGCCGCTGCTGCCGCAGGTCTGGGGGCTGCGGCTCTTCCCCCGCTCGGGCGGCGCCGACGAGATCGCCCTGGACCAGCGGCTGTCCGCGCTCTCGGGCCCGGCCCGCGCCGCGTACGCCCTGCGGGGTCTCGAAGGCCTCGACGAGGACGGGACGCGCGCCGTGCTGACCGCCGCCGGGTGCGCCGATCCCGGCGCCGCGCTGGCCGAGGCCGGTGGCCTGGAGGCCCGCCACGAGCTGCTGGCCTCCCCCGAGTTCGACCCCTGCTCGCTGCAGGCCAGGCCCACCGACCTGATGCGCCGCAGGCAGCACCTGCGGGCCGCGGGCGTCGCGGCCGCCGCCGCGCTGGTGTGCGGGGCGCTGCTGGGTCTGCCCGGTGACGGCTGGGGCCCGGACGGCGCCGCCGCTCCCCCGTACGCCCAGAACCCTGCGGGGCAGGCCGCCCTGGACCCGGGCTCGTTGACGACGGTCGCCGCCGGGGCGTGGAAGCGCTCCGCGCGCACCGACTTCTCCGCGTGGCCCGCGCGCGGCGACCTCACCGACGACAAGGCACTGCTGCGCCGCGCCCTCGCCGTCTGGGCCAGGCCCGGCGAGTCGGTGCAGGTCTCGGCGACGCCCGGCACGGCCGCCGGGGCGCCGCCCGGCCCCGCCCAGCTGCTCTTCGCCGGTGACGTCGACGCCGCGCGCGTCGTGCTGCTCTACGACGGCCTGCGCATCGTGCGTTACGCCGAACCGCGCGAGGGCACGGGCGGCGCCGCCCTCGACTTCGCGCGCGTCGACGGCGCGACCGGCACCGAGGCCAACGCGATCGTCCTGGACCGCGCCGACGGCAACATCCGCTATCTGACGGCGCCGTGGGTCTCCTCCGCCTCGGTGCAGGACCTCCTGAAGCCCACCGCGAAGCCCGCCGCGCTGCGCCGCTCGGCGGACGGCGTCACCGACCCGTTCGCCGGTCCCGCGCAGGACGGCCGGTGCACGTCGTGGAACGCGCTGCGGCTGCGCGACAACACGGGCGCCACCCGCATGTCGACCGACCTGGGCGAGCTCATCCCCGCGCATCTGACCGCGGGCCGCCCGCAGGCGCCGCGCGAGGCCACGGCCGCGGCGTGGACGAAGTCCGCGTGCTCCCTGGCCGCGGTCCGCTCGCACGGCGTGCGCTCCGTGAACTCCTGGACGTACGCGCGCCAGACGCTCCCCGAGGCGGGTGGCGTCGCCGACTGGGTGTGCACCCGCGCCGAGACCTGGCGGGGCGGCGGCAGCCGGGTCCTCGCCCAGTTCCAGACGGCCGAGGGGCCCGCGGGCGCCGTCGCCGCCAAGGCCGAGGACTCCCCCGCGTGCGGCAGCCGCGACCCGAAGGTCCTCGCGGGCGTCCTGTGGAAGTCCCGCGGCGGCACCTGGTACGTCCTGGGCGCGGGCAGCAAGGACGTCACCGCGATCACCACCTCCGGCGGCGAGCGCGCGGCGGGCCATCTCCTCGCGGCGAGGACCGAGCGGACCACGCGGGCGCGCCTGAGCGGCGAGCTCGCCGACGGCGGGAAGCTGGCGACGCTGCGGTGACCGACGGAAGTTCCCGGCGCAGACCCCTGTACCCCCCGGGCTACCCCTCAGTACATTGACGCCATGTCTAATACGCAGAGCCGGGTGCCCAAGCCCGTCGCGTCCGAGCACATAGCGCTCAAGGCACGCAACGTCTCCTTCTCCTGGGAGAAGACCCCGCTCCACTGGCTCCCGAACGATCCGTTCACGACGCACACCATCAACGTGCTGCATCTGCTGCTGCCCGCCGGTGAGCGCTGGTTCGTGCACGTCTACAAGCAGGTGCTGCCGCACATCCGCGACGAGCGGCTGCGCGAGGACGTCATCGGGTTCATCGGCCAGGAGGCCATGCACTCGCAGGCCCACGACGAGGTCCTGCCGCACCTCAAGCAGCAGGGGCTCGACCCGACGCCGTACACCGCGCAGGTCGACTGGCTCTTCGAGAAGCTGCTCGGCGACCGGACGCTGCCGCCGGGCAGGGCGCGCCACTGGTGGCTGATGGAGCGCGTCGCGATCATCGCGGCGATCGAGCACTACACCGCCTTCCTCGGCAACTGGGTGCTCAACGCCGACGAGCTGGACCGCAGGGGCGCCGACCCGACGATGCTGGACCTGCTGCGCTGGCACGGCGCCGAGGAGGTCGAGCACCGCTCCGTCGCCTTCGAGCTGTTCATGCACGTCGACGGCGGCTACCGGCGCCGGGCGAGGACCTGGGCGACCGCGTTCTCCGCGCTGGTGTTCCTGTGGCAGCGCGGGGCGCGGTTCTTCATGGAGAACGACCCGACGCTCGTCGACGGCAAGGCGAGCTTCAAGGACTTCTACCGCAGCGGGCGCGCGGGGACCCTGCCCGCCACCGGCGACATGATCCGGTCCATCCCGCGCTATCTGAGCCGGAGTTACCACCCCTCGCAGGAAGGCAGCACGGAGCAGGCCATCGCCTATCTCGCCTCCTCGCCCGCCGCCCTCGCCGCCGAGAAGGGGGCCGCCTGACATGCCCCGCATCCGCACCGTCGCCCTCGCCGCGGGCGTCGCCCTGCTCGCCCGGCGCGCCCTGCGCCGTCGCATCGGGGCCTCCCCGCTGTGGCCGCTGCCCGCCCTGGAGGAGCCCATCTCCGGGCAGCCCCGCACCCGGGCCCTGCGGCTGCGCGTCGCCCGGCACGAGCGTGTCGCCGACGGCGTCGTCCAACTGCGCCTGGAGGGCGAGAACCTGCCCGCCTGGGAGCCCGGCGCCCACCTCGACCTCGTGCTGCCCTCGGGGCTCGTGCGGCAGTACTCGCTGTGCGGCGACCCCGAGGACTCCTCCTCGTACACCGTCGCCACCCGCCTGATCGCCGAGGAGCAGGGCGGCAGGGGCGGCTCGCGCGAGGTGCACGAGCGGCTCACGGCGGGCGTCGAGGTCGAGGTGCGCGGGCCGCGCAACCGCTTCCCCCTCGCCGAGGCCGCCTCGTACGTCTTCGTGGCCGGCGGCATCGGGATCACGCCGGTCCTGCCGATGCTGCGGGCCGTCGAGGCCGCGGGCGCCGACTGGCGGCTGCTGTACGGCGGGCGTTCGCGGGCCTCGATGCCCTTCCTCGAAGAGGTCGAGAAGCTCGGCGGCGCGGACGGCGGACGGGTCACCGTCGTCGCGCAGGACGAGGACGGGCTGCCCGACCTGGCCGCCTTCCTCGACGGGACGCCGCGGGGCGCCGCGGTCCACGTGTGCGGACCCGAGGCCCTGATGGACGCCGTCGGCGCGGCCCTGCCCGAGGGCTGTTCGCTGCACCTGGAGCGATTCACGCCACGCGTCGCCGCCGGCGGCGACGCCGCCTTCGAGGTCGAACTGCGGCGCAGCGGGCGGACGGTGGCCGTCGCCGCGGACAGCACGGTGCTCGCGGCGGTACGCGCCGAGCTGCCGAACACCGCGTACTCCTGCGAGCAGGGTTTCTGCGGCACGTGCCAACAGCGCGTCCTGGAAGGGGAGATCGATCACCGGGACGAGCTGCTCACGGACGAGGAGCGCGACGGGTCGATGCTCATCTGTGTGTCGCGGGCGCGCGGCGAGCGGCTCGTGCTCGACATGTGAGACCGGGCGCGGTCGTCGCGGGGTCCGTGCGGGACCGGCTCTCCGATGGGCCGGTTCTGCTCGGTAAGGTGTTCGCATGACGACCGGGGTGCGCCGCAGGATGGGTGTCGAGGAGCGGCGGCAGCAGTTGATCGGGGTCGCGCTCGAACTGTTCAGCCACCGCTCGCCCGACGATGTCTCCATCGACGAGATAGCAGCGGCCGCGGGCATCTCGCGCCCGCTGGTCTACCACTACTTCCCCGGCAAACTCAGCCTGTACGAGGCGGCGTTGCGCCGGGCGGCCGACGATCTGGCCGGGCGGTTCGTGGAGCCGCGCGAAGGGCCGCCCGGGGCGCGGCTGTTGCGGGTCATGGGCCGCTTCTTCTCCTTCGTCGACGACCACGGGCCGGGTTTCTCCGCGCTGATGCGGGGCGGCCCCGCGGTCGGCTCGTCGACGACGAACGCGCTGGTCGACTCGGTGCGCCAGGCGGCGTACGACCAGGTGCTCATCCAGCTCGGCGTGAACGATCCGCCGCCCCGGCTCGAACTGGTCGTGCGGTCCTGGATCTCGCTCGCCGAGTCCACGGCCCTGATCTGGCTGGACGGGCGCAAAGTGCCGCGCGAGGAGCTGGAGTTGCAGCTGGTGCACGACTTCGCGGCGCTGGCCGCGGTGAGCGCGGCCCAGGACGAGGAGATGGCGGAGCTGTTGCGCGAGGTCCTCGCCGAGGAGCCGCCCGACGGCCTGTTCGCCCAGCTGATCGGGCGGCTCGCCGCGCTGGCGCCTCAGGACTGGGGCGCCGACTTGAGGTAGGAGGCGTCCAGGTCGCGGATCTCGGCCGAGGCGTGCAGCCGGATGCCGTCGGCCGGCTCCACGTGCTTGCCCAGGAGGTCGAGCACGGCGGCCGTCGTCCGCGCCTTCGTCCGGTCCGAGCGGCCGGGCAGCAGCCCGATCATGACGTGCACGATGCCGTCGACGCCCGTGGCCGCGCCCGTCCCGTCGCCCACGACGCTCCCCTCGGTCCGCACGAACCGGGTCTTGCAGGCGCCCGGCGTGGCCTCGGCCAGCTCGGCGAGCAGCGCGGGCAGGGCCAGCGCGAAGCCCCTGCGGTCGAAGGTGTCGGCGAGCTCCTCGGAGTAGTCGACGGTGATCTGCGGCATGGGCCACCCTCCTGGATCCGGTTGTCGTACCCACCTTTACGGTGATCGCCATGACGGTACAACTCGCCTTCCGCGCAGCGGACCCGGGCGACACGGGCACCCTCGCGGGCCTCTACGACGACGCGGCCCGCTGGATGCTGGAGCGCGGCATCGACCAGTGGCAGCCGGGCGGCAAGGACGAACGGCACTTCGGGCGGCTGATCGACTCGGCCGCGCAGGAGGTGTGGCTGGCGCACGACGGCGGCGAGGTCGCCGGGGCGTACGAGGTGTGGTGGGACGACGAGCCGGCGTGGGGGCCGCAGCCGCCCGTGGCGGGCTATGTGCACCGGCTGATGGTGCGGCGCGGGGCGCGGCCGGGCACCGGCCGGGAGATGCTCGCCCGGGCCGAGCGGCGGATCGCCGAGGCGGGGCGGGCGCTGTGCCGCCTGGACTGCGTGTCGTCCAATCCGCGGCTGCGTACGTACTACGAGGAGGCCGGGTACGCGCTCGTCGGCGAGCTGCCGGGGAAGGTCGCCGCGGACGGCAGCACGTACGGCGTCCTGCTGATGGAGAAGCCGCTCGGTTAGGGCGGCGGCCGCCCGGTCAGGGCCCGGCCTCGCCGGTCAGGCGCAGCGCGAGCAGCGCGATGTCGTCGCCCCGGTCGCGTCCGAAGCGCGCGAGCAGCGTGTCGCACAGGGCGGCCGCGCCGGGCGGCGCGCCGGCCGCGACGCCCCGCAGGTGCTCCATCGACTCGGCCAGGTCGACGCCGCGGGTCTCGATGAGCCCGTCGGTGACCATGACGAGCCGGTCGGTGGGGACCAGGACCGTCTCGGTGGGCGGCGGCCTGTCGAGGCCGAGACCGAGCAGCGGGCCGCGTGCCGGGAGGTAGGCGGCGGTGCCGTCGCGGGCGACGACGAGCGGCGGGATGTGGCCCGCGTTGGCGACGCGGGCGCGGCCGGTGGCCGGGTCGACGAGGGCCAGGCAGAGGGTGGCGGTCACCTCGGGGTGGTAGAGCTGCAGCATCCTGTCGAGACGCGCGGCGAGCGTCTTCGGGTCGGACTCCTCGACGCAGTAGGCGCGCAGGGCGTGCCGGATCTCGACCATCACGGTCGCCGCCTCCAGGGAGTGGCCGACGACGTCGCCGATGGCGGTGAGCACGCCCCGCGGCGTGGGCAGCGCGGCGTAGAAGTCGCCGCCGATCTCCGTGTCGCGGGAGGCGGGTTCGTAGCGCACGACGATCTCCGCGCCGGGCACCTGCGGCACGTGCGTGGGCAGGAAGCTGCGCTGGAGGGTCAGGGCGATGTGCCGCTCCATCTCGTACATGAGCAGCCGCTCCGCGGCGTGGGCGGTGGCGTGGGCGAGCCGCTCCACCAGGCGCCCGACGTCGGGCAGGAACCCCCGGGCGTACGCGGGTGTGGCCAGGCACACGGGCGCCGTGCCCTCGTGGGCGCGGGCCAGGAAGAGCCGGGCGCCCTCGGGCAGTCCGCCGGCGCCGGACGGCTCGGCCTGGAAGAAGCCGGGCGGCCACAGCGGGGCGGGCACGACGACGCTGCGCACGCCGACGCGGCCCGCCAGGGTGCGCTGTATCAGGCGGGCCACCGCCTCGTGCGCGCCGTCGTCGGGCAGCGGGGCGGTGGCTCGGGGCCGGGGCAGGCCCCGGTGCAGTTCGCCGTCCGCGGCGAGGACGAACGCGGCGGCGGGGCCGTAGGTGAGGCGCGCGGTGCCCGCGGCGGCGGCGTCGACCAGTTCGCGCGGGCAGCGGGCCGACTGGACGGAGAGGATGGTCTCGGCGAGCTGCGTGAGGTGCCCGGCCTGCGCCTCGGCGTCGCTGCGGTTGCGGGCGCCGCGGGCCGCGGCCCGTACGACGGCCTGGATCTCCTCGGGCTCGGCGGGCACCGTCAGATAGGCCTCGCCGCCCGCGTCGAGGCCGAGGCACCGGTCGGCGGGAGCTATCCGGGCGGCCGAGAAGTGCACGACGGGCAGGGCGGCGGTCGGCGGGGACTCCTTGAGGCGGCGGCACAGTTCGAAGCCGCTCATGTCGGGCAGGCCGACGTCGACGAGCGCGACGTCGGGGAGTTCGCCGGAGCGGCCGCGCACGTCGAGTTCGACGAGGGCCTCGCCGGCGCTGGCCACGAGGACGACGCGGTGGCCGTCCCTGCGCAGGACCGCGCCCAGCGCGTATCGGCTGGCGGCGACGTCGTCGACCACCAGGACCGTGGTGGCTGCCTTGCCGTTGGCACTCACGCGGGGCCGCCCCTCTGGGGCTGGTGGGACAGACCCCCCTCGGGTCTGCCCGACCAAGTTAGCGCTCTAACGCACGCTCCGGGAGAACACCGCGACGGTCCGACCGGGAACAGTGAAGATCCCGGAACTCTGCTCGTACGAAGCGGACTTGACGATAGGATCTGCGCCCTTTCGCTGCGCCGGATGCACGTGGTACGGGGTGCCGGCGACCGCCCCGACCTGCTGTTCCCTGCGCTCCGGGGTGGCATTGACGATCACGACGAGATCGCCGAGCCGCATGGTGACGACACCGGGCGTCTCGCCCCGCCCCGACAGGGGGAAGCTCAGCGTCCGCTGGACGTCGTCCGCGGTGCGCTGCCCGAAGACCGATTCGGTCGTACGGATCTTCAGCAGGTCCCGGTAGGCGGCCGCGGCGGCCTCGATGTCCTCGCAGCCCACCCGCACGGAGGTCAGCAGCGGCCTGGCGTAGGGCCACTTGTCCTTGTTGTCGGCGGCCGGCGGCAGTCCGCGCCCGAAGCCGTTGCCGTCACGGCAGTCCCAGTGCAGGGCGTTGAACCAGTTGCCGCTGTCGAAGGAGTTGCGGTCGAGGGACTTGGAGCGGAGCCGGTCGGTGCCCGCCTGGGAGAGCGCGGGGCCCTGGGAGAGCGTGGCCGTGGCCATCGCGAGGACCTGCATCCGGGCGCGGTCCGCCGGGCTGGTCGCCTGGGGGAGTTTGAAGGCGAGGGCGTCGAAGAGGGTCTCGTTGTCGTGGGCGTCGACGTAGGCGAGGGCGTCGCCGGGGGCCGCCGCGTAGCCGGCGGGCGCGCCGTTGTAGTCGACCTCGGAGCCCTTGACCGTGCGGCCCGAGGAGTCGGTGAAGGTGTAGTCGGCGAGGTTTCCGGTGAGGCCGACCTTGATGAGGTCCTGGTAGTGCAGGAGCCGGGCCTTCTGCTGGGCCGGGGTGCCGTTGGCCGCCGAGGAGTTGGGGTCGGTGTACAGGCCGCTCGCGAAGCCCTGGACGCCCGGGTCCTCGTCGAAGGGGCCGCCGCCGCGCACCGCGTCGCGGGCCCGGTCGGAGAAGGTGGCGATGCCGGTGCCCGCCATGTTCCGCTGCGTGGCCTGGACGAAGCGGGCGTCGTCGGCGACCTCGCCGAAGTTCCAGCCCTCGCCGTAGAGGATGATCCGCTTGCCGTCGACGCCGTCCTTCTCCGGGGTGAGCGCGTCGAGCGCCGTGCGGACGGCCAGGATGTTGGCCTTGGGGTGGTGGCCCATCAGGTCGAAGCGGAAGCCGTCGACCTTGTACTGCTTCGCCCAGGTGACCAGGGAGTCGACGACGAGCTTGCCCATCATGGCGTTCTCCGGCGCGGTGTTCGCGCAGCAGGTGGAGTTCGCGACGGTGCCGTCGGTGAGCAGGCGCTGGTAGTAGCCGGGCACGATCCTGTCGAGGACGGACCGGGGGTCCTGGCCGCTCGCCGCGGTGTGGTTGTAGACGACGTCCATGACGACGCGCAGGCCCTCGCCGTTGAGCGCCTTGACCATTTTCCGGAACTCGACGGTGCGCCGGGTTCCCCGGGGGTCGGTGGCGTACGAGCCTTCGGGGACCGTGTAGTGGAAGGGGTCGTAGCCCCAGTTGTAGGCGTCGTCGGCGGCGACGGCCGCCACGCACTCCTGCTGCTTGTCGGAGTCGGCGGCGTGGGAGGCGAGGTCGCAGCCGGGGCTCTTCTGGTCCTTCCTCCGCTCGGGGATGGTCGCGATGTCGAAGGCGGGCAGCAGATGGACGTACGAGGTCCCGGCCCTGGCGAGCTT
The DNA here is from genome assembly GCF_001419745.1 of Streptomyces silaceus. Lineage (GTDB taxonomy): Bacteria > Actinomycetota > Actinomycetes > Streptomycetales > Streptomycetaceae > Streptomyces > Streptomyces silaceus. Next base: position 9,908 of record NZ_LIRJ01000296.1, read on the forward strand.
CCTGAGGTGGCGTGAGCCCTTGCTGCGGGCGTCGGTGAAGGCGAGGTAGGTGCCGCGGTGGCGGGCCTTCGCCGTCCGGTCGGAGGCGGAGAAGTCGCGGATGTGGAGTTCCTGGATCTGCGCGTCGCGCAGCGGCACGGCCTTCGGCTTCCGCAGCGTCGACCAGCCCTTGGGGGCGAGGGACGTGGCGTCGAGGTCGACGACGACGCTGTGGGTGGAGTCGGCGGTCAGGGCGAGCGAGTAGGGGTCGGTGACCGTGTTGGTGACGACCGCGCGGGCGCTCGGGGACCAGACCTTCACGACGTACCGGTAGGGCGTGCCCGTCCAGCGCGCGGGGCCGGTCACGGACCAGACGCCGCTGGTGTCGTCGCGCCGCATCGGCACGCGCTCGCCGTCGCGTTCGAGGGCGACGGAGTGGGCGGTGGGCGCCCAGACGGAGAGCGTGGGGCGGCCGTCACGGAAGACCGGGCCGAGGGAGGCCCTGGTGGCGCGCGCGGCGTAGAGGTCGTCGAGGACGCCCTGGGTCTGGACGCCGGTGGCGGTGACGAGCGTGCCGTCGGCCGCCTGCTGGGTGAGGACGACCTGGCCGGTGAGGGCGTCGGCGGCGCGGCGGCGGTCGCGGGCGTCGACCTCGTAGGCCGTGTACGCGGCCAGGTGCGGGAACTTCTCGCGTTGCGCCTCGGAGAGGCCGTCGGCAATCCGACGGAGCCTCAACTCCACTCCCGCACGCGTGAGTTCGCCGTCACGCACGACGAGTTCGCCGTCGCGATCGGCGACGAGACGGGTGGTGGCCGCGTCGTCGGCGTCGCGCTGGACGGCGACGGTGGCGCGGTCGATCCACTGGGCGGTCGACTTCGCCAGATCGACGGGACCGCTCTCGTCCGGGGGCGTCGCCCCGGCCGGTATCGCGGCGAAGAGGGCCGCGACGAGCGCGAGGACGATGCCGGTGACCGCCACGGTGCGGTGCCTGAACTCCTGGGCCATGACGGGGGAACGTACCGTCAACTCCACCTTGCAGCAAGACATTGCAAGAATTTCCATTCCACGCATTGACGGCGCCACATCCGCCCCTCCACGCTCACCGGGACACGCAACTTGGTCCGGACGGAGCGGAGTTCTCCGTCACCCCCCCCACCGTGAAACCCCAAGGAGCCGCAGCATGTCCACACCCCCACGACCACGACGACGCCGCGCCGCGCGGCTGCTCGCGGCGGGCGCCCTCGCCCTCGGCGGCCTCGCCGCCCTGCCCCCGGCCCCCGCGCAGGCCGCCGACACCGGCGTCCCCAACGGCGACACGATCGCCAACCTCTGGGAGTGGAACTGGAAGTCGGTCGCCGCCGAGTGCACCGACGTCCTCGACCCGGCGGGCTACGGCGCCGTCCAGGTCTCCCCGCCCGCCGAGTCCCTGAAGGCCGAAGGCCTTGAGTGGTGGGACGTCTACCAGCCCTACTCGTACGGCCTGACCAGCCGCTTCGGAACGGAGAAGGAGTTCGGGGAGATGGTCGCCGCCTGCCATGGCGCGGGCATCGAGGTGTACGTCGACGCGGTGATCAACCACACCTCGGCGCGGCCCGGCACCGGCTACGGCGGCACGAGGATCAGCGACAAGTACGACACGCCGGACTGGGATCCAGGGGACTTCCACCAGGCGGACGACTGCGAGGACGAGGACCTGGCCATCGACGACTGGTCGAACCTCGCCGAGGTCCAGAACTGCGAGCTGCTCGGCCTGCCCGACCTGGAGACGGAGGAGGAGGGCGTCCGCAAGAAGATCGCCGGCTACCTCAACAAGCTCACCGGCATCGGTGTCGACGGCTTCCGCATCGACGCGGCCAAGCACATCCCGGCGGCCGACCTCGCCGCCATCGAGGGCTACCTGGAGCCCACCTCCACCGGCGGCAGGCCCTACGTCTTCCAGGAGGTGTACCCCGGCGCGACCCCCGCCCCCGGCGACTACACCGGCACGGGCGACGTCCTGGACTTCACGTACGCGAGCAAGCTGAAGGACCAGTTCAAGGGCGACATCTCCCACCTGGAGACCTTCGGCGAGAGCTGGGGCCTCCTTCCGGAGGACAAGTCGGCGACGTTCGTGACGAACCATGACACCGACCGCAACGGCTACACGCTGGGCCTCAAGGACGGCGCGGTCACCACGCTCGCCACCGTCTTCCAGCTGGGCCGCGGCTACGGCACGCCGTCGGTGTACGCCAGCTTCTCCTGGTCCGACGCCGACGGCGCCCCGCCGAACGCGGACGGCGCCGTCACCGACACGGACTGCACGGCCGGCTGGTCCTGCCTCGACCGGGACGCGGCGGTCAAGGGAGCGGTGGCCTTCCACAACGCCACCGACGGCGCGGCGTACACGAACTTCCAGGCCAAGTCGGGTGACGTGATCGGCTTCAGCCGGGGCGACAAGGGCTTCATGGCCCTGAACAACTCCTCCGCGAAGGCGACGTACACCTTCGCGACCGGCCTCCCGGACGGCACGTACAAGAACGTCATCGACGGCGGCGAATCCAGCGTGACCGTCTCGGGCGGTTCGGCCGAGATCACCGTCCCGGCGATGGGCGCCGTGGCCTTCCACGGGTAGCGGCGACGGCCCTCCGCCTCCGGACGTCGGACAGAAAATGCCCTGCAAGGTCTTTCGCAAGACCTTGCAGGGCTGTTAGCTTCCTGCCAGCCCGGCGGCCGTCGAAGGGACGGACGGCACAGCGGGTCCATCCCTCAGGAGTTCACTATGCGACGTGGCATATCGATCGCCGCCGCGGTCACCGCTCTCGCGCTCGGCGCCACCGCCTGCGGCAGCGACGACGAAGGATCGAACGGCAACGCGAAGTCCGCCAAGGACGTCTCCGGTTCCCTCACGTACTGGGACACCTCGGACGCCACGACCGAGGCGCCGGTCTACAAGAAGCTGATCGACGACTTCGAGCAGAAGTACCCGAAGGTCAAGGTCGACTACGAGAACGTCGAGTTCGCCTCCATCGAGCAGAAGTTCAAGTCCGCGGCCAAGACCGGCAAGGGCGCCCCGGACGTGATGCGCGCCGACGTCGGCCTGATCCCCGAGTACGCCTCGCTGCACTACATCGCCCCGCTGGACGGCACCCTCGCCCTCAAGGGCGGCACGGACGACTTCACCGAGGGCCCGCTGAACACCACGAAGTATCAGGGCAAGACGTACGGCGTCCCGTCGGTCACCGACACCCTCGGAATCCTCTACAACAAGAAGGTCTTCAAGAAGGCCGGCATCGAGAAGGCGCCCACCACCTGGGACGAGTTCATCGAGACGTCGAAGACCATCAAGAAGAAGACCGGCGTCGAGGGCACCTACCTCAACCCCGACTCCTACTTCCTGCTGCCCTTCCTCTACGGCGAGGGCACCGACCTCGCCGACACGAAGTCGAAGAAGATCACGATCAACTCGCCGGAGGCCGTCAAGGCCGTCACCACGGCGAAGAAGGTCTACGACCAGGCGTCCGCGAAGGTCGACTTCGCCAACTCCTACGACAACATGCAGACCTCGTTCAAGAACGGCGAGGTCGCCATGCTGATCCAGGGCCCCTGGTCGGTCACCGACGACCTCTCCGGCAAGGCCTTCAAGGGCGACGAGGACAACCTCGGCTTCGCCCCGGTCCCCGCGGGCTCCACCGGCAAGCCGCAGGCCCCCACCGGCGGCCACGACCTCACCGTCTACCAGGGATCCAAGAACCTGGACGCCGCCTACCTCTTCACGCAGTTCATGACCTCCTCGAAGAGCCAGCAGAAGATCGCCGCCGAGACCGCGACGCTGCCGACCCGCGAGTCCGCGTACACCCCCGAGGTCACCAAGGACGCCCGCATCAAGGCCTTCCACCCGATCATGAAGACCGCCCGGCCGCGCGTCGCGCTCCCCCAGGTCGGCAGCCTCTTCACGCCGCTCGTGCAGCAGTACACGAAGATCCTCCAGGGTGACGTCTCCGTGCGGTCCGGCCTGGACGCGGCCGCCAAGGACTTCAAGAAGCTGCTGCCCGGCTACACCATCGGCGGCTGAGGCGGCCTGACGTGATCACCGCACTTCGCCACTCCTGGCAGAAGTACTGGTACGCCTGGGCGATGGTGGCTCCGGTCACCGTCGTCCTCGCGGTACTGGTCCTGTATCCGCTGGGCTACGGCTTCTACCTCTCCCTGACCAACGCCAACGAGGCGAACGTGGCGCGCGACATCGGCGCCTTCCACGCCCCCGCGACGTACGAGATGGTCGGGCTCGACAACTACTGGTCGGTCCTCTCCGGCGCGGACGGCGACTTCTACCCGCGCCTGATCTGGACGGTCATCTGGACCGTGGCGTGCGTCGCCCTGCACATCGCCATCGGCATGGGCCTCGCGCTGCTGCTCAACCGCAAGATGCGCGCCAAGCTGCTCTACCGCGCGCTGCTGATCCTGCCCTGGGCGGTCCCCGCGTTCGTCGGCGTCTTCGCCTGGCGCCTGATGCTCAACTCGCAGTACGGCGTCTTCAACGAGATGATCACGGCGGTCGGCCTGCCGGCCCAGAACTGGCTGGCCACCCCGCTCGCCCAGAAGACCGCCGTCATCATGGTGAACGTCTGGATCGGCGTCCCCTTCAACATGGTGGCGCTGCTCGGCGGACTCCAGTCCATCCCCAAGGAGCTGTACGAGGCCGCCGAGATGGACGGCGCCTCGCCCTGGCAGCGGTTCGTGAACGTCACCCTGCCCGGCCTGCGCCCGGTCACCAACACCGTGGTCCTGCTCGGCTGCATCTGGACGTTCAACATGTTCGCGGTGATCTATCTGCTGCTCGGCCAGAACACCACCGGTGAGGCGGACATCCTCGTGACCTTCGCGTTCCGCAAGGCGTTCACCGGAGTGTCCGACTACTCCGGCGCAGCCACCTACGGAATCGTGATCCTCGCCCTCCTCCTCGCCTTCTCGACCTTCTACCGCCGCCGCCAGCTCAAGACCGAGCAGGCCTGAGGGGGCCCGCCACCATGACCTCAGCAACCACCCACTCCCCGGCCTCCGTCGCGTCCCCGGCCAAGGAAGCGGCGCCGCGCGCCAAGAAGGTGCGCGGCCGCGAGGAGCGCTCGACGCTGGCCTCGGTCGCCCTGCACGGCACCCTGATCCTGGCGAGCGTGGTCGCCGCGTTCCCCGTCGTGTGGATCGTCTTCATCTCGCTCGGCCCGAAGACCGCCTGGCAGAGCCCCGGCGAGGTGCTCGACGGGCTGAGCCTCGACAACTACGCCAAGGTGCTCACCGACACCGACTTCCCGCAGTGGTTCGGCGCCTCGGTGATCGTCGCGGGCGGCACGACCGTGCTCGGCGTCCTCCTCGCGGCGAGCGCGGGCTACGCGGTGTCCCGCATGCGCTTCCCCGGCCACAAGCAGCTGATGTGGTCCTTCCTGGTCACCCAGATGTTCCCGATGGCCGTCCTGATCGTGCCGCTCTACGAACTCCTGGCCCGCTTCGACCTGATCGACAACTACCTGGGGCTCATCCTCACGTACGCGACGACCGCGGTCCCCTTCTGCGCCTGGATGATGAAGGGGTACTTCGACACCATCCCGCACGAGATCGACGAGGCGGGCCGGGTCGACGGCCTGACGCCGTTCGGCACGTTCTGGCGGCTCATCGTGCCGCTCGCCAAGCCCGGCCTCGCGGTCACCGCCTTCTACAGCTTCCTCACCGCCTGGGGCGAGGTCGCCTACGCCTCGCAGTTCATGGGCGCCGACCACTACACCCTGGCCGTCGGCATCCGCACCTTCGCCACCGAGTCCCGCGCCGACTGGGCCATGATGACCGCCGCCTCGGTGATCATCCTGATCCCGGCGACCCTCGTCTTCCTCCTGGTCCAGCGCAACCTGGTGTCGGGCCTGACGGCCGGCGGCACCAAGTCCTGACGCCTCTCACGTCCTTGTAACTCCCCGCACTCCTAAGGGACTTCATGACCCAGCACGTCACCGCCGCGCCCGCCGCCACCGACTCCGCGCCCGTCCGGGAGTGGTGGCGCGACGCGGTCATCTACCAGGTCTACCCGCGCAGCTTCGCCGACGGGAACGGCGACGGCATGGGCGACCTGCCCGGCATCACCGCCCGTCTGCCGCACCTGCGCGACCTGGGCGTCGACGCCGTCTGGCTCTCCCCCTTCTACTCCTCGCCGCAGGCCGACGCGGGCTACGACGTGGCGGACTACCGCGCCGTCGACCCCATGTTCGGCACCCTCACCGACGCCGACGACCTGGTCCGCGAGGCGCACGCGCTCGGCCTGCGCGTCATCGTCGACGTCGTGCCCAACCACTGCTCCGACCAGCACGAGTGGTTCAAGCAGGCGCTGCGCGAGGGCCCCGGATCACCGCTGCGCGAGCGCTTCCACTTCCGCGCGGGCCGGGGCGCGGAGGGCGAACTGCCGCCCAACGACTGGGAGTCCATCTTCGGTGGCCCCGCCTGGACCCGCGTCGAGGACGGCGCGTGGTACCTCCACCTCTTCGCCCCCGAGCAGCCCGACTTCAACTGGGAGCACCCCGCCGTCCACGACGAGTTCCGCTCCGTCCTGCGGTTCTGGCTCGACCTCGGCATCGACGGCTTCCGCATCGACGTCGCGCACGGCCTGGTCAAGGCCCCCGGGCTGCCCGACATCGGCCACGACGAGCAGGTCAAGCTGCTCGGCAACCAGGCCGTGCCGTACTTCGACCAGGACGGCGTGCACGCCATCTACCGCGACTGGCGCAGGATCCTCGAGGAGTACGGCGCCGACCGCATCGCCGTCGCCGAGGCGTGGACCCCCACCGTCGAGCGCAGTGCCCTGTACCTGCGCCCCGACGAGCTGCACCAGGCCTTCAACTTCGAGTACCTGACCACCGACTGGGACGCCGAGGCGCTGCGCGCCGTCATCGACCGCTCCCTGACCGCGATGAACGCCGTGGGGGCGCCCGCGACCTGGGTGCTCTCCAACCACGACGTCGTACGCCATTCCACCCGCTTCGCCGGCGGCGACGGGGCCCGCGGGCTGCGCCGGGCCCGCGCCGCCAGCCTGCTGATGCTGGCGCTGCCCGGCTCCGCCTACCTCTACCAGGGCGAGGAGCTCGGCCTGCCCGAGGTCACCGACCTGCCGGACGAGGTGCGCCAGGACCCGGCGTTCTTCCGCTCCGCCGGGCAGGACGGCACGCGCGACGGCTGCCGGGTGCCGCTGCCGTGGTCCGGGGAGCGCGCGCCGTTCGGCTTCGGGCCCGTCGAGGGCGGCCCGAGCTGGCTGCCGCAGCCGGCGGACTGGAAGGACGTGTCGGTGGCGGCGCAGACCGGCGACCCGACGTCGACGCTGGAGTTCTACCGCTCCGCGCTCGCCGTGCGCCGCTCGCACCCGGCGCTCGGCGCGGGCCGCGACGTCGCCTGGCTGCCCGCCCCCGAGGGCGTGCTCGCCTTCCGCCGCACCACCGCCGAGGGCTCCTTCGTCTGCACGGTCAACCTCACCGCGCGGCCCGTCGCCGTGCCCACCCCCGGCACCCTGCTCCTCGCGAGCGCGGACGTGGTGCCGGGCCCCGAGGAGACCGAGCTCGCACCCGATTCAACGGTCTGGTGGGCAGCCTGAGATGCGACCGGTACAGTCCAATCCCGTGACCGCACGGCTAGCCGACATCGCAGCCCAGGCGGGGGTCAGCGAAGCGACAGTAAGCCGCGTGCTCAACGGCAAGCCGGGCGTCGCGGCGGCCACCCGCCAGTCCGTGCTCGCCGCGCTCGACGTACTCGGCTACGAACGCCCCGTACGGCTGCGCCGGCGCAGCGCGGGCCTCGTCGGGCTGATCACCCCCGAGCTGGAGAACCCGATATTCCCCGCGCTCGCGCAGGTCATCGGGCAGGCCCTGACCCGCCAGGGGTACACGCCGGTGCTCGCCACCCAGACCCCGGGCGGCTCCACCGAGGACGAGCTGACCGAGATGCTGGTGGACCGGGGCGTCGCCGGGATCATCTTCGTCTCGGGGCTGCACGCGGACACCTCCGCCGACATGCAGCGCTATGAGCAGCTGCGCGCGCAGGGGGTGCCGTTCGTCCTGGTGGACGGCTTCTCGCCGAAGGTGCAGGCGCCGTTCATCTCGCCCGACGACCGCGCGGCGATGCGCCTCGCGGTCACCCACCTCGTCTCCCTCGGTCATACGCGCATCGGGCTGGCCCTCGGCCCGAAGCGGTTCGTGCCCGTACAGCGGAAGATCGAGGGGTTCGTACGCACGATGCAGGACCAGCTGGACCTCTCCCCGGACGAGATCGAGGCGGATCTGGTCCAGCACTCCCTGTACACCCTGGAGGGCGGCCAGGCCGCGGCCTCGGCGCTGATGGACCGGGGCTGCACGGCCATCGCGTGCGCCAGCGACATGATGGCGCTCGGGGCGATACGGGCGGCGCGGCAGCGCGGCCTGGAGGTGCCGGACGACGTCTCGGTGGTCGGTTTCGACGACTCCCCGCTGATCGCGTTCACCGATCCGCCGCTGACCACGGTGCGCAAGCCGGTGCCGGCGATGGGGCAGGCGGCGGTGCGGACCCTCCTGGAGGAGGTCGGCGGCACCCCCGCGCCGCACAGCGAGTTCGTCTTCATGCCGGAACTGGTCGTTCGAGGTTCAACCGCTTCGGCGCCCCGGCGCCCCTAGGGGTGTCTCGGGGTCGGAGACTCGTTCCTCCGGCGTAGAGAATGCGCTCCGAACCCGACCAAGGGATGATCGGGCGAGGGGTGGGGATCTGGCAGACTCTGTCCCTATGGGTGAGACGACCGTGACGACAATCGAGGGCCGGCAGGGGTCCGCCGCATCACCCGTCGCGGGCGAGCAGGAAGACCGCAAGGGACGGAATGCGCCGCGGCTCCTGCGACGGCTGCGCACGCCCCGCCGACCGCGGCTGTGGTTCGAGATCCTGCTGATCGCGGTGAGTTACTGGACGTACTCGCTGATCCGCAACGCCGTGCCGGAGCAGAAGGCGCAGGCGCTGCGCAACGCCGACTGGATCTGGCGCGTCGAGCACGACCTGGGCATCGCCGTCGAGAAGAGCGTCAACCACGCCGTGGACTCGGTGACATGGCTGATCGTCGGCATGAACTACTACTACGCGACGCTGCACTTCGTGGTGACGCTGGGCGTCCTGGTGTGGCTGTTCCGCAGCCATCCGGGGCGGTACGCGGCCACGCGGCTCGTCCTCTTCGCGACGACGGCGGTGGCCCTGGTCGGCTACTACCTGTATCCGCTGGCCCCGCCGCGCCTGATGAACGGCACCGCGTTCATCGACACGGTCGTCGTCCACAACACCTGGGGCTCGATGGCCTCGGGCGACCTGAAGAACATGTCGAACCAGTACGCGGCGATGCCGTCGATGCACATCGGCTGGTCCCTGTGGTGCGGCCTGACGATCTTCGCCCTGGCGTCCGTGCCGTGGGCCAAGGTGCTCGGCCTGCTCTACCCGGTGACGACGCTGATCGTGATCGTGGCGACGGCCAACCACTTCTGGCTGGACGCGGTGGGCGGCATGATCTGCCTGGCCTTCGGCTTCGCGGTGGCCCGGCTCTGGTACGGCGCGCTGCCGTACGCGCTGCCGCGCGAGGTGGCGGTGAAGGGCGACGCGGGGTCACTGATGCCGCTCAAGGCCTAGCCACAGCCACGACGCCTTCGAGGGGCCGCACCGGGAAAGCCCGGTGCGGCCCCTTCGGCGTGCGCGGGGCCCGGTGACGCGTGCTTCGGCCACGGGGACACCTGCTCGGGCCCGGCGGGACGCTCAGGCCCCGCGGTGCGTGATCCGGCCTCCGGCGACCGTGAGGCGGACCGGCGCCTGCGCCACCTCGTCGGCCGGCGCCGCCACCGGGTCCAGGCCGAAGGCGGTGAGGTCGGCCCGGTAGCCGGGGGCGATCCGGCCGGCCACGTCCGCCTCGCCCGCGGCCACCGCGGCGTGCGTCGTGCAGCCCTCCAGCGCCATCGACCCCGTCAGCCCGGCCCCCGCCGAGGCCGCCCCGCGCGGGCTCCGGGCCGTCGCGAGGACCTGCCGCACGTCGTGGTGGGCGATGGGCCAGTCCGAGCCGAGGGCGACGTACGCCCCCGCGTCCCGCAGGTCCCGCATGCGCCAGGCCCGGTCGGCGCGGGCGTCGCCGAGCCGCCTGGACCACTCGTCGCTGTGGTCGGCCCGGGTGTACGCGGTGTGCGGCGGCTGCATCGAGGCGACGACGCCCAGCTCGGCGAAGCGCGGCACCGTGTCGTCCGGCACCGTCTCGATGTGCTCGATCCGGTGCGCGAGACGGCCGCCGGGGCCGAGGGAGGCCACGGTGTCGAGCACGTGCCGCACGGCCGCGTCGCCGATCGCGTGGGTCGCCGTGCGCACCCCGGCCGCGTGCAGCCGGCGCACGGCGTCCGCGTACGCCTCGGGGTCCGGCCAGAAGGCCTCGGTGCCCTGGCCGTGGCAGTCCGCGTGCTCCAGCCAGGCCGTGCCGCCCTCGACCGTGCCGTCCATGAAGAACTTGGCGCCGCCGACCCGCCACAGCCGCCCCGCCTCGGCCTGCAGGGCGACGATCTCGTCGAGCCCGTCGCGTCCGGTGCCGGGCATGCACCAGGGGGCGAGCCGCAGCCGCAGCGGCAGGTCGCCGTCCGCCTCGACGGAGGCGAGCAGCTCCGGTACGTCGCCGCCGCCCAGGTCCATGACGTGGGCGCCGGTCAGCCCGGTGGCCGCCATGGCGGAGAGCAGCTCGACCAGGCGCGCGCGCCGCACGGCGGACGAGGGCCGGGGCAGCACGGCCTGGACGAGGTCCATGGCGGCGTGCTCGACGAGGTGGCCGGTGGGGCGCCCGGCCGCGTCGCAGACGACGGTGGACCGCTGGGCGAACGCGCGCGGCCCGGTGATCCCCGCGGCGCTCAGCGCGGCACCGCTGGCCAGGGCGGAGTGCCCGTCGTAGAGGCGGATGAAGGCGGGCGCGCCGTCGAGGACGTCCTCGACGAGGCCGCGGTCCACGGGCCGTCCGCCGAAGGCGTTGTGGTCGAGCCCCCAGGCGATCACCCATCCCCCGACGCGGTCGGCGCCGCGCAGCGCGTCCCGCAGCGCGTCGAGGTCGCGCACGGCGGACAGGTCGAGGCCGGTGGCCATCTCCAGGCCCCACACCGGGTGGCTGTGGGAGTCGACGAGGCCGGGCACGAGGGTGGCGCCCGTCAGGTCGATCCGCTCGGTGCCGGGTCCGCTCAGCGCGCGTACGTCGTCGGCGTCCCCGACGGCGACGATCACTCCGTCGCGGACGGCGACCGCGCGGGCGCGGGGCCGGCCGGGGTCGAGGGTGCGGACGTGGGCGCCGGTGAGGACGAGGTCGGCTGCGGGCACGGTGTGCTGCTCCTATGCGGTGGGGCCGGTGGTCGTGGTGCGGGGTGCGGCGGGGTGGCCG
>NZ_LIRJ01000297.1 GCF_001419745.1 Streptomyces silaceus
CCGTGAGCGCGCTGCTTGGCCATCCCGGCCAAGCAGCGCGCTCACGGGCCCCCACCACGGAGCCCTGAAGCGGGCCGAGCTCGACGTACACACTCAGCTGCCCTGGTCCAAGACCGCGCGCAGGGCCGCGACGGTGGTGGCGGCGGCCGCAGTCAGGCGCTGCAGATCAGCCGTGGCGAGTGCATCGGCGGCGGCGCGAGCCCGCAGAAAGAAGCGGTGCAGGGGGCAACGGTTCGCGGGTTGCGGCCGGCGCGCTCATGGTGCGGTGTGTCCGCGTCCCGGACCGTGGCCGGGGCGGCGAGTCCACCAGCGCTGGACGACGCGTGGGTCATGCCACGGGCCGGAGGCGCCTGGATAGGTGAACGGCGCAGGCACTAACGTGCGGGAGCGGCCGGCGGGGGAGGCGTCGCGGTGGATGGCCTGGCGCAGGGCGTCATAGCTGGTGCCGAGGAGATCGGGCATCTCGGTGAGCTTCATCAGCGGCGGCAGCCCGTCTGGTCATCTTTCGCATACCGACCCAACGGCAGAATCAGCAGGCCGGGACACGGCCAAGACCAGATGATCACTACCACGCGGGATCCGCGGAGAGCCTGAAACGCTCTGGCCCCGCCGCCCTCACACGGTGCGTGGACGCTCGCCGTGCTCTTGAGCGCTCAACGCCCCTGGGCGTCAGGAGGGTTGATCGAACGGGAAGTGCATGCCATATTCGTTCCCCGCACCACCACATGGTGCTCGAACCCGCGAAGGCTCTTCTGACCAGAAGGGCCTTCTCTGTTTGTCCTGGCCTCCGGATGGCTGCTTCATGTCCGGGGGCCTTGCGCATTCCCGGGGAGGTTCTCTCCGGGGCGGTAGTGCAGAGCACCTCGAGAGCGCGGCCGAGCCGTGCAGCAGAGCGCTTCAGCAGGTTCTCGCTGACGGACTTGCGCCGCTAGGCAACCGCCCCCGCATGCTGCGGACCTGCCTTCCCCCTCGTCCCACTCCGGGCGAGGCCTACCCACTTCGTGCGCACTGCACCGCCGGTGCTGTGCGCCCTGCCCCAAAGGACTCCTCACCATGACGACGACCAATACGACGCCCCGTCACTCCGCTGCAGCACCCCCGCCGCAGGACGCACCGAACCCGGACGGCCCCCTCGGCCTGCGCACCGCGCTGCTGCTGCTCGCCGGGGGCAGCGCCACGTACATCGCGTTCCTGCACCCCGCCGTCGGGGCGGCCCTCCTGGTCGGCGTGGCCGTGATGACGCTGCTGCACATCCTGCTGGCACGGCGATGACCGCGCGGTTCGAGGGGCGCGGCCGTGCCCGGCGGATCAAGGTGGAACCGTGTAATTTCCCGTCGCTGTCGCCCTCGCCCGCACCGTTGCGGTACTGCCAGGCGGGCCCGGCTGGTCCTACGAGCCGAAGTTCGACGCGCCCCGGCAGAGGAGTCCGTGGCAGGCTACCATGGCGAGACGTCGATCTTGTGCTGTACGGCCCAGGTCCAGTACTCGGCGACGCTCTGTCCGCCCGTCGCGCCGGCGACCGCGTACGGGACCGGGGCCGGTGCGGTGAGGCTGGTGAAGCGGGCCGGGGTGGTCTCCAGGAGCACGGCGTGGCTTGGTTCGTGCGGGACGCGTCCGGTCGCGAAGACGTAGGAGGCTCCCGCGGCCAGTGGCTCCTCCCCTTGTGCGTAGCTGACGGTGACGGTGCCGCGAAGGTCGCCCTGGAAGGCGCGGCTGACGCGGACGTCATACAGGTCGGAGAGGACGCCGTGGATGTCTCGCTGCCCTCTCCGCTCGACGACGGAGCCGGCGAAGACGTCGTCGGCGGTCCCCGCGACCTGCCGGGCGTCCCGGGCGTCATACAGCGTGAGTGCCTCCCCCGGGCCTGCGGCTGCCCCGGCGTCGGTCAGGTCGTACACGCTCCATGCGGCGCCCGCGAGCACCGCGAGTCCGGCGGCGGCGACCGCCAGACGGCGGTGAAGGTCCTTCATGGCTCAGCCTTTCAGCCCCACAGCGCGTGGTAGTTCTTCCGGTCCCGGTACGTCGGCTTGCCGTTGGAGGGCATGTCGAAGGCTTTCGGAGCCATCAACGAGCGGTACGCCTCGGGGTTCTTGTGGCAGAACCCCAGCGCGTGCCCGAGTTCGTGTGCGGCGACCATGCGCCGTGACGCGGTGTCTCCGTAGCGTTTGCCGGGCCCCAGGTAGGCCCTGTTGAGTCTGAGGGTGTCGGTGCCCCGCTGGCCTTTCCAGTACCCGAGGACGTCTGTCCACGGTGACCGGGTGGTGTTGACGTCCGACCATTCCAGGTCGGCGATCCGGCTCGCGTCGTCCGCGGGGAACTTCACCCGATCGAGGCCGTTCTGGGACCAGGCCCGATGGGCGTGGCGCCGTGCGTCGTCAAACCGTGACTCGTCTTCCCAAGCGATCTCGCCACCGTCCACAGACGACCTTCCCCGGGAGTCCTGCATCCCACCCATGCACTTCGCCGGCGCAGCCGCCTTGGCGGTCACAGGAGGCGCGGTGACAAGCGACAAAGCCAGCATCGACGCGGCCAGCAGAGCGCTCCGGGGTCCCAGGCAGAAGGCTGGCAGGCGAAGTGTGCGGCGCCCTGCGGCTGTTGAACGGGGCCGGGCGCGGGTGGGGAGGGTGGCCGGGCAGAAACGCATGAGGATTCCGTTTGACTCGACGATCATGCTGCGGATTGCCTGTAGCGTGCCCGGCGCCGCCACGCTTAGTTGGCCGACCAGCCGCTGGCTCACCCGTACGCGAGTCCGTCCCGACGCGGGAGCAAGCTGCTTGCGAGGAGCGTGGCTGCCGTGGCGTACGGATGTCCGGCGCCTGGTCGACCGCGGCATCGTGGTGGAAGGCTGCTTCCTCCTCGGCTTTCACGACGGCATCGCCCGGTCCCCTCTCGGCCCGGGCGGGGACCGGCCCACCTCATGGGCTTCTCCCACTGGCCTCCACTCTTCGTCATCGACATCGAGGCCAACGGGACCAACCGGCCCGACCTGGTCGAGGTCACCGGCCTGCCCATCCCTGACGGACACCTCCCGCCCTGACGTGCTGTTCCAGTCCTCGGACCCGATCAGGCATCCAGCGGGTGGACAACGCCCTTCGTCGTCGTGTGCCCGCCCACTCCGTCTGCATCGCGGTGGTGTCCTCCGCTGCCACGTCGTACGCGGCCTCTTGGCGGCCACAGCCCTCGGCAAGCTCCCTGGCCACCGCACGGTCCACCGGAAGCCCCGATGGGCCTGATGCGGCTCCATGCCATGGCCGACCGCGGCTACGCCGCGAACGGGGAACGCCGACGGCGACAGGCCATCAGCCGCTCCGTCCTCGCCACCGCACACTTGCAGCAAGGGCACCTGGACCAGGCCATTGGCGTCGGCTCCCGCGCCCTGAACGAGCTCACGGGCACCCACTCCGAACGCTCCGTTCAGGCCCTGTGCGACTTCCGGGTAAGGCGCCACCCGCACCGCGGTGAGCCGGTCCTGAAAGCGTTCGAGGCACCGGCGAAGCTTGCCCTGGGAGTCGCAGCCTGGCGGTCAGTACCCCTCCGGCGTGGGTGCATTCTGCGCCCGGTCCACCGGGATGTTCGCTCCAGACACTCCACGCGAGTGTTCCGGGAGCAGGAACAGCACCACCTCCGCCACCTCCTGCGGCGACACCAGCACGCGCCCGGGCATCTCGTCCAAGAAGCGGTCGAAAACTTCTGGTTTCTCCTGACGCATCCGGTCCCACCTCTTTCCCCGGATGAGCATGGATCCCGGCGACACCGCGTTCACCCGGATCCCCGCCGGATCGAGCTCCCGAGCCAGGGAAGAGGCCAGATGGATCTGCGCCGCCTTGGCCGCTCCGTACTGAGCCTGCGGTCCCGGCTTCCACCCGGAGATCGACGAGATCAGCACCAGCGAACCGCCTCCTGACGCCCGCATATGAGAGGCAGTAGCCGCAGCCAGTCCCGCGGCATGCCCCACGTTCAGCGCCCAGGTCATCGCCCAGTCCGCCGGACGGGCCACCTCCAACGCTCCGCCACGTGCCCCGCCGGCGCACGCTACTGCCCCATCCAGCCGGCCGTGTTCCCCCACCGACTCGTCGACGAAGCGCTCCAGCTCCTCTGGCACGGTGACATCCACAGCCCTGGTGAACGGGCGCGGAAGCCCTTCGGTCACCAGCGCGTCACACAGGCCGGTCAGGGACCCCTTATTGCGTCCGCAGAGCGAGACTTGAGCCCCAGCGGCGGCGGCATGCCGCACGACCTGCTCCCCCAGCCCGCGCGATCCACCCGTCACCACGACGTGCCGACCACGCAACAGCGGCCCTTCTTGTGCACCCAAATACAACCCCGACATCGCCATGCCCCCGAGTGGGGCGCGTACCAGTCGGCATGCCAGGGCTCATGCGGACCCAACACGGACAGCTCAAAGGGGAAATGAGGTGTCCTCACATGGCCTTACATGGCCTTCTTGCTCCACCAGCACGACGTGGAGATGTGGTGAGAGCAGTGGCGGGACTGGCCTCCCGTCAAGATCGCCGTCTAAGACCCCGGTAAGTGCGTTGCTGCGCTTCGCTCCGGCAGGGCTGTGGTGGCGGCGAGTTCGACGCTTGTGACGGCCCTGGCCGTGGTGGTCGGCAAAGGTTGCCGACCACCACGGTCTGGTCCCGTTGGAGGGCCGTGCGTAGCGCTGAGGGGCGGGCGGGACGCGACCGGCCGTGGTCGGCCCGTTCGGCGTCCCGCCCGCCCTGCCGACCGTTACGGCAGGCCGTGCACCTTCGGGCCGACCGCGTTCGACCAGGCGTTGCCCGCCGTCGCGTCCCAGTTCGTCGACCACGTCATCGCGCCGCGCAGCGCCGGGTACGTCTTCGACGGCTTGAAGGAGCCGCAGCCGGTGCCGCGGGTCAGGCAGTCCAGGGCGTTGTTGACCACCGAGGGGGCCACATAGCCGCTGCCCGCGCCGCGCGTCGAGGCCGGGACGCCGATGCCGACCTGCGAGGGATCCAGGCCGCCCTCCAGTTGGATGCAGGCCAGCGCCGTCAGGAAGTCCACGCTGCCCTGGCTGTAGACCTTGCCGTCACAGCCCAGCATCGAACCGCTGTTGTAGTACTGCATATTGACCACCGTGAGGATGTCCTTCACGTTCAGCGCCGTCTGGAAGTAGCCGCCGGACGTGGACTGCATGTCGATGGTCTGCGGCGCCATCGTCAGCACCAGCTTCGAGCCGGCCTTCGCGGAGAGCTGGCGCAGCGCCTTGGTCATGTAGGTGGGGTTGAGGCCGTTCTCCAGGTCGATGTCGACGCCGTCGAAGCCGTACTCCTGCATCAGCGCCCAGGCGCTGTTGGCGAACGCCGTCGCGGAGGCGTCACTGTTGACCGAGATGGTGCCCTTCTCGCCGCCGACCGAGAGGATCACGGACTTGCCCGCGGCGTGCTTGGCGGCGATGTCCGCCTTGAAGTCGGCGGTGGAGGCATAGCCCACGGCCGGGTCCAGGTTGAAGGTGATCTGGCCGGGCGTGGACGTGGCGTCGGCGAAGGAGACCGCGATGATGTCGTACTGCGCGGAGACGTCCCGCAGCTTCTGCACCGTGGCGCCGTTGTTGAAGTTCTGCCAGTAGCCGGTCAGCGCGTGCCTGGGCACCGTGCCACCGTCCCCGCCGCCGCCCTTGGTGGTCCGCGCGGAGACGGCCGCCGACTTCGCGGACTCGCCCGCCGCGTTCACCGCGCTCACCTGGAAGCTGTAGGTGGTCTCCGGGGTGAGCCCGGTGACCGTGGCGGAGGCGCCGGCGACCGAGGCGACCTTGATGCCGTCGCGGTAGACGGTGTAGCCGGTGGCCGTGGACACCGGGGTCCAGGACAGGTCCACCGACGTCGACGTCACCGCGCCCGCCGCGAGCCCGGCCGGCACCGCCGGGATCTCCACCGGGTCGGTGCCGCCGCCCCCGTCCGGCCCGAACACGCTCACGTCGTCCACGAAGTACGCGCTCTGCCCGTACCAACCGTGCGTGTAGACGGTCACCGACGTGGTGTTCGCGCCGGTGGTGAAGCTGGTGGACAGCTGCTGCCAGGCCGCGGTGCCCGGCGTCCACGTCGACACGTCGGTGGTCCCGGTGCCCCGGACCCCCAGGTAGGCGTAGCTGCCCTGCACCCAACTGCTCAACTTGTACGTCGCGTTGGGCTTGACCGCGACGGTCTGCGCGCACTCGGCGGTGTCCTGGCCCGACGGGGTCGCCTTCAGCGCCTTCGCGCCGCCGTGCACGGGAGAGGTGACAGCTGTGCCGCTGTTCGCGGTGCAGGTCCAGTTGCTCAGGTCCGACTCGAAACCGGCGTTCTTGGCGACGTTCACGTCTGCCGCCGCCCCGGCGTCCGCCGCACCGGCGTTCACTGCGCGGGGGCTTGCCGCCTGGACGGCTGCCGCTCGGGCGCCCGCGCCTTGGTCGTCTGCCGACTGCGCGGGCGCGGCGAGCGCGGTGACGGCGAGCACTGCGGCCGCACCCACGGCGAGTACCGCACCGGATCTGCGGCGAACACCGGGTCTGCCCTGACGTACACGGTCCACGGAAGGCCTCCAGAAAGAGGTGAGGGACAAAAACGACGGACAAGAACGAAGAACGGAAGTGAACGGCGGCGGCCATCGCCACCGCTATAGCCCGCAAAGTTGGTCCAGACCAATAGAGTTGTCAAGGTCTCCGGACAGACCAACCCGCCGCGCTGCCGACGTCAGCGGCGCGACCGGTACCGTTCCGGAGTCGGCCCTCGCCTCCCTGCCTACTTCCAGGAGACCTTCCGTGACAGCGCAACACCCGTTCCCCTCCGCATCTCGCCCCGGCAGGACGACACGGCGCAGGCGGACCGCGGTGCGTGCCATGGTTCTCCCGGCCGCGATTCTGTGCCTGCAACTGCCCCTGCAACTGGGCCTCGGCCCCGTTGCCCAGGCCCACCAGAACACCGGTGCAGCACCGCACGCGGCGAGCAGCCCACGGGCCTCGGGCCACCTGCTGGCTCCCGTCACGGCGACGATCTCAGAGGGCCAGGTCAAGGAAGTGGCCAAGGGAGGCGTGATCACGTACCCGAGCGTGACCAGCTGCCTCACGGTGACCGTGCGGCTGCGCGACGGCGGCCTCGTCGGCGCACACGCCAGCCTCTTTCAAGTGCCCGGGGAACTGCGCTCGGACGAGATCCTGACCGCGCTCGAGCAAGTTGTCGACCACCGCCCCGTGACCGCCGTCGAGGTCACCGGGGCCGTCGGCGCCTGGCACCCCAGCTACTTCACCAAAGCCATCGAAAGCTACCGAGAAGGCGAACAGGTGCCGGTCCCGGCAGGCCAGGATCCGGACGGCATCGCTCAGCAGGTCGCACGGCAACTCGCGCTGCCCCGCGGCCTCGTCACGGTCCAGGACATGCCCGACGGGGACCAGGTCGTCACCTGACACCCGCACCGGCGACGCCCAAGCCGCACCGGCCCCTGGAACCTACTATCGAGTAGGGTTCGGGCTCCGATCGTGAGGAGACCCCATGCCCCCAGCGCCCCGTTCCCCTCTGCTCCTGGCCGGCCTGCTCGCCGGAGCCGGTGCCGCCCACGTCGCCGTCCCCAAGCCCTTCGACGCCATGGTCCCGCGCGCCCTGCCCGGCAACCCCCGCACGTGGACCTACGCC
>NZ_LIRJ01000298.1 GCF_001419745.1 Streptomyces silaceus
CCCGCGGGCGTCGGCAAGACGGCGCTCGTGGCGCACTGGGCGCACCGCAACCGCGACCAGTTCCCCGGTGGTCTCCTGTACACCGATCTGCGCGGGTTCGGTGACACAGGTGAGCCGGCCCTGCTCGACGTGCTGCGCGAGTTCCTGCTGGCCCTGGGCGTCCCGCCGCGCCGGATACCGGAGTCGGAGCGCGCCGCCTCCGCGCTCTTCCGGTCCCTGTGCGCGGACCGCCGGCTCCTCGTCGTACTCGACAACGCACGCGCCTCCGAGCAGGTCAGGGAGCTGCTGCCGGGCGGCGCCGGCTGCGTCACCGTCGTCACCAGCCGCTACCGGCTGCGCGGGCTCATCGCCTCCGACGCCGCCCGGCCCGTCCCCGTCGACGTCCTCGAACCGGACGACAGCACGGCGCTGCTCGCCGCGGTGCTCGGCCAGGAGCGGGTGCTCGCGGAGGAGGTGGCCGCCCGGCGCCTCGCCGAGCTGTGCGGCGGGCTGCCGCTCGCGCTGCGGGTGGCGGCCGCCCGGCTCGCCGACCAGCCGGGCTGGCCCCTGAGCGCGATGTGCGACGAACTGTCCGACGAGTCACGGCGACTGAGCCTCCTGGACGTGGAGGACACGGGCGTACGGGCCGCGCTGCGGCTGACCGTGCGCCGGCTGCCCGAGAGCGCGGCGCACCACTTCGCCCACCTCGGGCGGCACCCGGGCACGCATGTGGACCGCTTCACGGTGGCGGCGCTCGCCGACTCGGACCCCGTCGCGGCCGAGGCGGCGCTCGACACGCTCACCGCGGCCCACCTCGTCGTACGGACCGGCCCCGACCGCTGGACGCTCCACGATCTCGTGCGGCTGTACGCGCGCGGTCTGGACGCCGGGCCCGACGCCGTCCTGCGGGTGCTCGACCACTGCGTGGCCACCGCGCTGGCCGCCGCGGACGCGGCCGAACCGGGCGACGAGTCCTGCTTCACGCTGCCGGCGGACTTCCGCGCGCCGCGCGCCCTGCGCGCGTTCGACGGCCGCGAGGAGGCCATGGAGTGGTACGCCGCCGAACGCGACGACCTGGCCCTCGCGGCGGCGGCCGCGCACGCCGCCGGTCTGCACGGCAGGACGTGGCGGATCGTCCTGGCGCTGTGGCCGCAGATCGTGTGGCGGGTCCGGGACGGCTGGACTCCCCTGCTGCGTACGGCACTTGGGGCGGCGCGGGCCGACGGCGACGTGCGCGCCGAGGCGCGGGTCCTCGCCCTGCTCGGCTGGGTCCTCACGGAGGAGGGCCGGACCGCCGAGGCGCTGGAGCACCTGGAGGCCGCGCCCGTGCTCGCCGCCCGCTCCGGTGACACGCGCGGCGAGGCGACCGCGCTGATCAATCTCTCGCTGGCGCAGGCCGAGCTCGGCAGCCCCGAGGAGGCGGCCGAGGGGTGCGCGCTCGCGGCGGAGCTGGCGCACAGCGTCCGCGACCGGCACACGGAACGCCTGGCGCTCTACCACCTGGCCCGGCACCGCCTCGACGCCCGGGAATGGCGGTCGGCCTTCGAGACGGCCGTCGCGGCACTGGAGCTGGACGGCCGCTCGGCCGCCTCGGCGGCGACCCGGGTGCTGCTGCGCATCGTGACCGGGGAGGCGCTGCTGGGGATGGGCGACGAGACCGAGGGCATCCGCCGGCTGCAGGGCGCGGCGCTGGAGGCGGAGTCGTGCGGTTTCGACGACGGCGCGGTGCGGGCCCTCGGGGCGCTGCTGCGGGTGTCGGCGGACGCGGGGCTGCAGGCCCGGTACGACACGGCCCTGGCGCGGCTGACGGCCCGGTCGTGAGCCGCGCGGGTCAGGCCGCGGGCCCGTTCCCGTCCCGGCCGGCGTGCTCGGTGAGCTGCTCATTGACCTCACGGGCCTGCTCGGCGAGCTCGCGGGCCCGTGCCTCGGCCCGGTCCGCGCGGGCGTTGATGCGGGCGATGTCCTCCTCGATGACCTTCAGGGCCAGCTCGGTCGCGGCGCCCGCGGCCTCCGGGGAGAGGTCGTCGGAGAGGCCTTCGAGGGCGCTCTTGACGGCCGGGATCCCGCCGCGTTCGTGGGTCTCTTTCCAGAACTCGTAGTCCATCGCGCCATCTTGTCGGATCGGCCGCCTCCGGCGCGAGGCGGGGCGACCGCGGCCACCCGCAAGGGGGCCGGCGGCGGTCTCCGCCGGCCAGGCGCCGGACGCGCGGCGGCGCCGCTAGGAGGCGGGGCCTGCGGGCGCGCCCACCCGGGTCGGCGTGCTGAAGTCCAGCACGTCCTCCGCCGTCTGCTTGATCTCCTCGGCGGTCTCGCGGGCCGTGGCGACGACATCGCCCTGCTCCTGGACGAGGGTGTGGTAGATCGGCGCCTGGGTGGCGTCATTGGCCGGCATGACCTGCGGCTCCTTGTTCGGTGACTGCGTGACTCGGGTCGGCCGTGTGTGGCCGACCCGCGACCTTACGCGAAGTCGGTGCCCCTGTGGCACCCGATTCCGATCATGGGACGGCCGCTTGTGACGACCTTCACACACGGTCGGGGACCTCAGGAGCAGCGGATGTCCTCCTCGGGCCGCTCTCCCGTAGCCAGGTAGCGGGAGACCGTCCGGTCGCCGCACGCGTTTCCGTTGGCGAGGTAGGCGTCGTGACCGGTGGAGTCGACGGTCACCATCGTGGCGCGCCGTCCGAGGGCCTCGCGCATCTTCAGGGCGCCGCTGAGCGGGGTGTTGGGATCACGCTCGTTCTGGACAAGGAGGATGTTCGAGGGGCCGCGGTCGGTGATGCGCACCGGGGGCTCCTTCGGCACGGTCGGCCAGGCGGCGCACGGCATCGCGTTCCGGGGCATCCCCGCGGTCAGCGGGTGGGCGGCGCGACTGCGGGCGACGCCCTCGCGATAGGCGGCCGTCGATGTGGGCCATGCCACGTCGTTGCAGAGGGTCGCGGTGCCGACCGCGATGGTGTTCTGGAGCGCGGCGTCGGGCGGCGACGGCGGCGCGGGCGGCACCGTGCCCTGCTCGGCGGCCAGGATCAGCCGGGCCAGGCCCGGGAAGCGGTCGGGGTCGGCCATGGCGGAGAGCATGGTCTGCCGCAGGACGTCGCCGTTGAGCTCCTCGGGGTTGGCGCCGGGCCAGGGGATCGGTGCGCGGTCCAGGCGGGCGGCGAGGCGGAGGAAGAGCGGGCGGACCTCGGCCGCCGTGCGGGCCAGGCGGTCCGGGTTGCCGGGTGCCGAGGCCCATGCGGCGAACGCGGGGAAGGTGTCCTCCACTCCCCGCTCGTGCGCGGCGAGCCAGCCTCGGCCGACGCGGGTGTGGTCGGGGTCGTCGTTGCTGTCGAGGACGATGCGGTCGGTGCGCTGGGGGAAGAGCCGGCTGTAGACGGCTCCGACGTACGTACCGTACGAGACCGCCCATGCGGAGATCTTCCGCTCCCCGAGCGCGGCCCGGATGCGGTCGATGTCACGGGCGTTGTTGGCGGTGCTGATGCTGCGGATGAGGTCGCCGCCGTTGCGGGCGCAGGCCTGTGAGATCCGGCGGGCGGTGGCCATGTTCCCGGTGACGGACCCGTCGGGGGCGGGCCAGGGGCGCAGCGCGGTGACGGCGAGGTCGGCGTGGCCGAGGCCGCAGGAGACCGGGGTGGAGCGGGCGAGGCCGCGGGGTTCGAAACCGATCAGGTCGTGGGTGTCCCGCACCCGCTGGGGCAGCTTCCGGCCCTTGCCGGAGGGATCGCCGAGGCTGGATCCGCCGGGTCCGCCGGCGATCAGCAGCAGCGCGCCGCGGCGGGCCTCGGGCCGTTCGGCGGGGATGCGGGAGACGGCGATCGTGATCTTCTTGCCGTTGGGGTCGTCGTAGTCCATCGGTACGTCGAGGGTGGCGCACCGCTGGCGAGGGTCGAGCCCGGTGCCCGCGCAGGTCGTCCAGTCGAGGGCGGGGGGTGTGGAGGCGGTTCTCGGCGTCGACGCGGACGCCGGTCCGGCGAGCGGCGCGGCCAGGCTCGCGCCGCCGAGGGCGGCGCAGGCGGCGAGCAGGGCGGTGGCGCGTGTGATCGTCGTCTTCGTTCTCGTGTGTGCCATGCGCAAGAGCCTCATGCTCCGGCACCGTCCCTCACATCGTCCCGACCGGCCCGTGTGGGTGGGGATTGTCCCGGACGCATCACCTAGGGGACGCCGCCGCGTGGGGGGGGTGCGGACCACCGGCGGCAGAGAGACGCAGGTCACATCCGCCCATGTCACAGGGGGTCGGGCCATCTCGTCTCGGGGGTGCAGGCACGAACGACGACCAAGGAGCACACCATGGACGCGCGACTGGACTACTTCGCCGACCCGGCCGCCGGCAGGCCCCTCAAGCACTTCATGTCGACGGGCCGGGCGCTCAAGGAATCGGCGCTGCCCGCCGCCACGCAGGAGCTGGTGGCGATGCGCGTGAGCCAGATCAACGGCTGCGCCGCCTGCCTCGACGTGCACACCAAGGACGCCGCGGCGGCGGGCGAGACCTCGGTGCGGCTCCATCTGGTCGCGGTCTGGCGGGAGGCCACGGTCTTCACGGAGGCCGAGCGGGCGGCGCTGGCGCTCGCGGAGGAGGGCACCCGGCTCGCGGACGCGGCCGACGGGGTCAGCGACGAGGTGTGGGCACGGGCCGCCGAGCACTACGACCAGGAGCAGCTGACCGCGCTGGTGATGCTGGTCGCGTTCATGAACGCGACGAACCGGTTGAACATCATCACGCGGCAGCCGGGCGGCGCCTACGTACCCGGTCGGTTCCACTGAGCCGGACGGCATCATGGGACCACGGCCTCGCGATCATGGGGCCATGGCTCCGCGATCTTGAGGCCGCGGCTTCGGATCTCGGCTCGGGGAAAGGGATTTCGGCGTGAGCAAGGTCGACGAGTTCGAGGAGCTGCGTCCGCTGCTGTTCTCCATCGCGTACCGCGTTCTGGGCAGCGTGGGCGAGGCCGAGGACGCGGTGCAGGAGACGTGGCTGCGGTTCGCGGACTCGGCGACCACGCCCACGTCGACCAAGGCGTTCCTGTCGGCGGCGGTGACGCGGATCTCGATCGACGTGCTGCGGTCCGCCCGGGTGCGGCGGGAGAAGTACGTGGGGCCGTGGTTCCCCGAGCCGCTGCTGGACGACCCGTACCAGGATCCGGCGCGGGCGGTGGAGCTGGCCGACTCGGTGTCGGTGGCGTCGCTGGTCCTCCTGGAGCGGCTCAGCCCGCTGGAGCGGGCGGTGTTCGTGCTGCGGGAGGTGTTCGCCTTCGGGTTCGACGACGTGGCCGCCGCGGTGGGGCGTTCCGAGGCGGCGTGCCGGCAGCTGCTGGTGCGGGCGCGGCGGCACATGGCGGACGGGCGCCCGCGCTTCGCGGCGGACGGCGCGGAGCGGCAGGAGCTGGCGACGCGGTTCTTCGACGCGCTGCGGGACGGCGACGTGGGCGGGCTGCGGGATCTGCTGGCCGCCGACGTGCGGTTGGTCGGGGACGGCGGCGGCAAGGCGCCGCAGCTGGCGCGGGCCGTCGTGGGCGCACGGAGCGCGGCCCGGCTGCTGGGCACGGTGTTCCCCCTGATGCTGCGGATCGACGTGACGTTCGAACGGCACGACATCAACGGCCAGCCCGGCGCGGTCTTCCGCGCGCCGGACGGCACGGTCCTGCACACGATGGTGCTCGACGTGCGCGAAGGACGGATCCAGACGATCCGCACGGTGCTCAACCCCGACAAGCTCGGCCACCTCGGCCCGGTTGCCGACGCCTGGGCCGTGCACCGACAGGTGCAGGCGGCGCGGCGCGCGGCCGGGTGAGCCTGCCGGGCCGCGGCGTCGGACCGCCGCGTAAATCCCTCACGCGATCGGCGGACCGCTGCTACGGTCACCGGCATGAAGCGCGCCGCGATGAAGACGACGACGCCGGAGAGTGTCCCGGCGCGCTGACCGATGTTCGAGTCCGAAGCCCCGGGGCGAGTGCCCCGGGGCTTCGGCCTGTGCGGTCACTCACCCTCCGTACGTGAGGAGACCACCACCATGCGACAGCAGGAGATCCAGCCGAGCACCCCGCACGACCACCGCAGGCTCGGCCGTGAACTCGGCCTGTTCGGCACCGATCCGCTGATCGGCGCGGGCCTGCCGTACTGGCTGCCGGACGGCGCCGACGTGCGGCAGGCCCTGGAGGAGTACATCCGCGCCGCGGAGCGCGCGGCGGGCTACCGGCACGTGTACTCGCCGGTGCTCGGCAAACGGGAGCTGTACGAGATCTCCGGGCACTGGTCGCACTACAGCGACGACATGTTCCCGCCGATGGACCTGGGCGGCGAGCAGGTCGTGCTGCGGCCCAGCCTGTGCCCGCACCACGCGGTCATCTACCGCTCCCGCTCGCACAGTTACCGCGAGCTGCCGCTGCGCATGGCGGAGCTGGGCGGCATGTACCGGGCCGAACTCTCGGGCGTGCTGGGCGGGTTGAACCGCGTGCGGGCCATCCATCTCAACGACGCGCACATCTTCTGCACCCTGGACCAGGTCGCCGACGAGGCGCGGGCCGCCCTGGAGATGATCCGCCGGGCGTACGACGCGCTCGGCATCCGCGCGGCCCGCTACCGGCTCTCCCTGCCCGGCCCCGGCGGCAAGTACGTCACCGATCCCGACAAGTGGCGCCGGTCCACCGCGCTGCTCACCGAGGTGCTCGACGGGTCGGGTCTGGCGTACGAGTCGGCCGAGGGCGAGGCGGCGTTCTACGGCCCCAAGATCGACGTCCAGGTCGTCGACGGCGCGGGACGCGAGTCGACCCTCTCCACCGTCCAGGTCGACTTCCACCAGCCGGAGCGGTTCGATCTGCACTACATCGGCGCGGACGGCGCGAAGCACCGCCCCGTCATGGTCCACCGCAGCATCATCGGCAGCGTGGAGCGGGCCGTCGCCCATCTCGTCGAGGAGCACGGCGGGGCCTTCCCGGCCTGGCTCGCCCCCGACCAGGTGGTGATCCTGCCGGTCTCCGAGGCCCAACTGCCCGGTGCTGAGCGCCTGTTGCGGCGCTGCGCCGAGCTCGGCCTGCGGGCCGAGCTCGCCGGTCCCGAGCACGGCAGCCTGGGTGCCCGCATCAGGGCCGCCCGCCTCGTGCCCTATCAGGCGGTCGTCGGCGCCAGGGAGGACGCCGACGGCCTGGTCGCGCTGCGGCTGCGCGACGGGCGGCGCCTCGATCCGCTGCCCGCCGACGAGGCCCTGTCCCGCGTCCGTGCCCTGATCGCGGCGCACCGCACCGAGCTGTGGGACGACGGGCGGGAGGTGTAACGGGCGGGGCGCAACGCCTCACCGGCGCCACAGGACCGAGTTCGTGCCGCTGCCGCGCACCGGGGCGCTGGTCCTGCTCGGTCCCCGGCGCGTCGTGGACGTACCCCTGTTCCGGCAGCAGTGGAAGCTCGACGCGCCGGCGCCGGCCGCCCTGGCGGAGGCGGTGAAGGACGCGGCGGCGCAGGCGCTGGACCGGTGACGGGAGCGGGCCCGAAAGGGCGCGTCAAAGGTCGCGCCCGACCTCCATTGATTGTCATGCTCGCCTCATACGTGCACCGGTCGCGAGATGCCACTCGGCCCCCGGAAACAAGACGTGGACCCCCTTCCACTCCGGTCCGCGCGCGGGATACCCCTGGAGCGACAAGAGCCCCTCCACCCCGTGCAGGAAGCGAGTCACCTCGTGAAAGACGCCCCCACCGTCCGCCCCGAAGAGACCGGCTGGTCCGTGGACGAACGCTGCACGAACTGCGACGTCGCCCGGCAGCTCGCGCCCGATCTGATCACCGAGGCCGACGGCCGTTCCGAGATACTCCGCCAACCGCGCGACGCCGCGGAGGAACGCCTCCTGTACGCCGCCGCGTTCGCCTGCCCCACGCGCTCCATCCGGCCCGCCTCGGGACGCCTCGACGCGAAGCGGGACCTGTATCCCCTGGCCCTCGACGACGCCGTCCTGTTCTGCGGGCACAACTCCCGCCGGACGGCGGGCGCCAACTCCTATCTGCTGCGGCGCCCTTCGGGGAACCTGATGATGGTCGACACCCCGCGCTGGAGCGAGGCCCTGGCCACGCGGTACGAGACGATCGGGCCGGTCACCGACGTGCTGCTCACGCACCGGGACCACGCCGCGCACGGCCGGCAGTACGCCGACCGGTTCAAGGCCCGCTTATGGATCCACGAGGGCGACCTGGACTCCTCGCCCGACGCCGACTGCGTGCTCCGCGGCACCGGGAGCGTGGAGATCGCCGAGGGCGTGGTCGCCCATCCGCTGCCCGGCCACACCCTGGGCAGCGTGCTGTACGTCGCCGACGAGCGGTACTGCTTCAGCGGCGACAGCTTCTACTGGTCCCGCGCGAGCGGCGACATCGAGGTGGCCGAGAGCGTCACCTGGTACTCCATCGAGGAACTCGCGGCCTCGCTGGCCCGCACCGCCGAACGGCTCCGCTTCGAATGGCTGCTGCCCGGCCACGGCGACCGCAGGCAGTTGCCCGCCGCCGAGATGGCCGACCGCATGCGGGCACTGACCGCCCGCACCCGGTCGCTGCGTCCCCGGCCCATCGACTTCACGGCCGTGCGCTGGTGACGCAGGCCGGTGCCTCGCGCGGCCGACCCCATCCGGCCGGCCGCGCGAGGCCGTTCAGGAGCCCGCGGGGCGGCGGGCGGCGGCCCGCTGGGCGCGGCGCGACGTCCGGCCCTCGGAGCCGGCGGCGGGCGCCGCGGCCGGGGCGGCGTCCGGGACGATGCCCAGCTCCTCGCTCAGGTCGGCCACGAACGAACGCACCGTCGGGTACTCGACGAACGCCGACGAGCGCACCGAGTGGGCGAGTTCGTCGCTGAGCTTGGCGATGACCTCGATGAGGATCAGCGAGTCGAGACCCATGTCGAAGAGGTTGGTGTCGACGTCCACGGTCTGCGGATCCGGGGCACCGAGCACCGCGGCGATCTCCTGCCGGATGAACGCCGTGAGCAGGGTGACCTTCTCCGTGTCCGTCGCACCGTCGAAGCGGTCCCGCAGCGTGGTGCCCGTGGCCGGATCGGCGGGCGCGGCCGTGCCGTGCGGCTCGATCCAGTGCCGCTTGCGGTCGAAGGGATAGCTGGGCAGCGGCACGCGCCGCACGCTCTCGCCCTCGTGGTACGCCGACCAGTCGACCTCCTCCCCCGCCGTCCACAGCCGGCCGAGGACGTCCAGGAGGAAGGCCGCGCCGGCCGTTTCCTCGGTCCGCGGCAGCAGCGCGATCGTCGGGCGTCCGGTCGCTGCGGCGTGCTGGGCGCCGCCGCGCTCCAGCAGGCGCAGCGCCGCATCCGGCAGGTCCGTGCGGTCGGCGGCGACGACCGGCGTCCGCACGCCCCAGCCGCTCAGGGTGCGCAGCGTGGCGTACTGGACGGCGAAGGACGTCAACACGCCGTCGGCACGCAGGAGTTCGGAGGCACCGCCCGGGGTGCCGAGCTCGGCGGCGCAGGCGTCGAAGTGCTCGCGGAACGCCGGGACCTCCTCGTACAGCGCCGTGGCGTGCGCGGCTCCGGCGGCCGAGGCGTCGACGGGGAGGAGGTCGAGGACCGGCTTCTCGGCGGTGGGGTCGCCCTTCAGGAGGCGGGCCTCGTCGCCGAGGGCCAGGGCGAGCGCCGCGTCGCGCGTGCCGGAGGCGACGAGCGCGCGCCGGTAGGTGTGGACGCGCCGCCCCACCGCGAGGGTGTGGGCGACCGCCGCCAGGTCGAGGTCGCGTTCCTTGCGCAGATGACGCGCGAGGTCGGCGGTCGCCGTGTCGAGCGCCTCGGGGGTGCGGGCGGAGAGCACGAGGAGCCGGGGCCCCGCGGCCCCGTCGGCGGGCGCGGGGGCGGGCGGCTCCTCGACGATCACGTGGGCGTTCGTGCCGCCGATGCCGAAGGAGCTGACGCCGGCGCGGCGCGGGGTCGTGCCCGCGGGCCACTCCTTGGTCTCGGTGGAGACGTAGAACGGTCCCGCGGCGAAGTCGACCTCGGGGTTCGGCGCGTCGAAGTAGAGGCTCGGCACCAGGGTGCGGTGGCGCAGCATGAGGACCGTCTTGATCAGGCCCGCCATGCCCGCGGCCGTGTCCAGGTGGCCCACGTTGGTCTTGACCGAGCCGATCGCGCAGGACTCGGCGGCGAGGCGGTCGCCGTCGCGGCCGAACGCCTGGTTCAGGGCCGCGATCTCGATGGGGTCGCCGAGCGGGGTCGCGGTGCCGTGCGCCTCGACGTACGAGATGGTCCCGGGCGCGCAGTCGGCGATCTGCTGCGCCTCCGCGATGACGGCGGCCTGGCCCTGCACGCTGGGGGCCGTGTAACCGGTCTTGTCCGAACCGTCGTTGTTCACCGCGGTGCCCTTGATGACGGCGTGGACGGTGTCGCCGTCGGCCAGCGCGTCGCTGAGGCGCTTGAGGGCGACGACGCCGACGCCGTTGCCGATCACGGTGCCCTGCGCCTTCGCGTCGAAGGCCCGGCAGTGGCCGTCGGGCGAGAAGATCATGCCCTCGTGGTGGAGGTAGCCCTCCCACTGGTCGGCCTGGATGTGCGCGGCGCCCGCCAGAGCCATGGTGCAGTCGCCCGAGAGCAGGCTGAGGCACGCCAGGTGCACGGCCACCAGGGAGGTGGAGCAGGCGGTGTTGGTGCTGATGCTCGGGCCCTGGAGGTTCAGCTTGTACGAGGTGCGGGTGGCCGCGAAGTCCTTGTCGTTGGTGATCATCATGCGGTAGCGGTCCACGGACGACGCGGTGCGGTAGCGCTCGCCGAGGTTGTGCAGCAGATAGGTGTTCATGCCGACGCCGGCGAAGACGCCGATCTGCTGCTCGCCGCGCTGCGGGTCGTACCCCGCGCCCTCCAGCGCCTCGAAGGCGCACTCCAGGAGCTGGCGGTGCTGCGGGTCGATCAGCTCGGCCTCGTCCTGGGTGATGCCGAAGAACGCCGCGTCGAACGTGTCGGCGCCCTCGACGATCTGACCGGCCTTCACATAGCGCTCGTCGGCGATGAGCTGCTCACTGACACCGGCGGCGCGCAACTGCTCGTCGGAGAAGTACGTGAGGGTCTCGCGGCCCTCGCTCAGCACGCGCCAGAACGCGGCCGGGTCGTTCGCGCCGGGGAAGCGGCAGGCGAGGCCGACGATCGCGATGTCCGCGTCCCTGACCTCGGCGTCGCCCCCGGCCTGCTCGTGTCCGCCGTCCTGCTGTATTCGCTGGTCGTTCATGGTCTCTCCTCAACCCACCTTGATACCGAGGTCAGCCGCCACGTCGCGCATGTCCAGGAACGTCTCCGCGATGAACCTGGCTCCGTCGTCGGTGGTGTCCATCTGCTTGAACAGCTCCACCAGCGCCGCCCGGTGCTCCTCGCGGTCGCCCTCGCCCGCCGCGATCTCCAGGACCACCCGCTTGAGGCGCTCCTCGACCTCGGGCAGGTTCAGGGAGCGCGGGAACTTGATGCTGAACGTGGAGCGGTCGTAGTCCTTGTTGCGGCGCACCGCCCGCGTGTAGCTCGACGCGTTGAGCTTGTAGAACATGCAGTCCCAGTTCTTGAACGAGTAGTAGTTCAGGAGCGGGAACAGCGTGCAGTGCGTCTCCATCGGCGAAGAGGCGTAGAGGCCCTTCTCCTTGAGTTCCGCGACCATGCGGTCGGGGTCGTAGTCGTGCCGCATCGCGATGAACGGAAAGACGATCTTGGGGAGTTCGTCGTCCTCGGCGAAGAGGATCTCCTCGATCTCGCCGTTGAACAGCTCGCTCGCCAGCTCGGGCCCGAAGGACTTGTAGAAGCCCCGGACGACCTCGCGGACGTTCGACTCCATGGTGAGGATCTGCTGCGGGTCGGCGCACAGCGCGATGTAGGGGATCCGCTCGCGGAACGCGTGCAGGATGGCCCGGATCACGAAGAAGGTGCGGCAGGAGACGCAGGGCAGTTTCTCGTCGAGATACTGGCCGGGCTTCTTGTCGCGGGGCCGGTTGAAGACGTCCCGCATCATCTTCTTGATGTTGTCGTCGTCCGCGTCGACGATGAACGTCGCGGGCAGCTTCTCCTGCGCGAGCTTGATGTTCTGCGCCGCGTGCGTGCTCTCGAAGGGCACGTCGAAGGTGTACGCGAGCGTGCGCTTGCCGTATTCGTTGACGAACTTGTCCAGCATGTACGTGCTGTCCTTGCCGCCGCTGTACATGAAGAGGCAGTCGAACTCGCCGCGCGGGTTCGGCCCGGCCGCCTGGAATTCGGCGAACACCTCGTTCGTGTACTTGTAGTTGACGATCAGATCGCCGGCGAAATCCAGGTTGCACAAATTGCAGACCTGCTGGTCGTCCAGGACGATCCCCGGATGCCCGTCCTTGAGCGAGCAGATCTTGCAGCGAACGATGGTGTCTTCCACGATGCCTCCTTGGAAAGGGTGTCGGCTGCCCGGTCGGCGGCGGGCTCAGCGCTGGGTGCCGGAGCGTCGGCGGCGCGCGCCGAGCAGGGACCGGCCCCTGCCCGCGGGCGGCCGCTCACGCGGTGGCGGGGTGCCCGCCGCACCGTCGGCGAGGTGACGGGCCATCGTCCTGACGGTCGGGTGACGGAACATGTCGAGGCGGCTGAGCGTGGGCCGCAGCTCCGCCCTCAGGCGCGCGACCACCTGGGTCAGCCGCAGTGAATCGCCGCCCGCGTCGAAGAAGTTGACGTCCGCGCCGACCGATTCCAGGCCGAGCGCGGCACACCAGATCCCGGCGATCTGCCGTTCCAGGTCGCTCTCGGGGACCGCGGCGGAGCCGGGCCCGGTCCCGGCGGACGCGTCGGGGGCCGGCAGGGCCTTGCGGTCCAGCTTGCCGTTCGGCGTCAGGGGCAGGTCCGGGAGGGCGACGACGGCGCCGGGGACCATGTACGCGGGCAGCCGCGCCCCCACGTGCTCGCGCAGCGCGGCGGCCGGGGGCGGCGCGTCGCCCGTGCCCACGACGTACGCCACCAGCCGGGCCCCGCCCGTCCCGTCCTCGCGCACGATCACCGCGGCGCCCGTGACGGCGGGGTGGTCGCGCAGCACCGTCTCCACCTCGCCGAGCTCGATGCGGTGGCCGTGCAGCTTGATCTGGTTGTCGACGCGGCGCAGATACTCCAGGCGGCCGTCGGG
The DNA here is from genome assembly GCF_001419745.1 of Streptomyces silaceus. Classification (GTDB taxonomy): domain Bacteria; phylum Actinomycetota; class Actinomycetes; order Streptomycetales; family Streptomycetaceae; genus Streptomyces; species Streptomyces silaceus. The sequence continues at coordinate 13,050 of NZ_LIRJ01000298.1, forward strand.
CCGGTGGCGCACCAGGTCACCGGTGCGGTAGACGCGGCCGGGGGCGAAGGGGTCGTCGAGGAACCTGTCCGCGGTGAGTGCGGGCCGCCGGTGGTAGCCGTCGGCCACGCCGTCGCCGCCGATGTACAGCTCGCCGGGCACCCCCGGCGGCACGGGCCGCAGCCGCTCGTCGAGGACGTACATACGGGTATTGGCCAGCGGACGGCCGATCGTGACGGGCTGCCCGGCCGTGACCCGGTCGACGGAGGACCAGATGGTGGTCTCGGTCGGCCCGTACATGTTCCAGACCCGGCCCGCCCGGCGCACGAGGCCCTCGGCCAGGTCGCCGGGCAGGGCCTCGCCACCGCACAGGACGGTCAGCCCGGCGTCGCCCTCCCAGCCGGCCTCGATCAGCATGCGCCAGGTGACCGGGGTCGCCTGCATGACGGTGGGCCCGCACTTCTCGACCAGCTCGCGCAGCTCGAACCCGTCGGCCGCCGTGCGGGCCGGCGCGATGCGCACCTGCCCGCCGGTCACCAGCGGCAGATACAGTTCGAGACCCGCGATGTCGAAGCAGGCCGTGGTGACGGCGAGCAGGCTGTCCGCGCGGCCGAAGCCGGGCTCCTCGGCCATGGAGCACAGGAAGTTGGTCAGGGCCCGGTGGCCTACGCGGACGCCCTTGGGCAGTCCCGTCGAGCCCGAGGTGTAGATGACGTACGCGGGGTCCTTGGCGGACGCCCGGTCCTCGAAGGGCTCCTCGGTCCCGGCGGGCTCGTCGTCCGTGGCATCGAGCTCGACCGCGCGGGCCGGGCAGTCCGGCGGCAGCGCGGGGGTCAGGGCGGACTCGGTGAGGACCAGGAGCGCGCCGGAGTCGTCGAGCATGTGCCGGATCCGCTCGGGCGGGTAGACCGGGTCCAGCGGTACGTACGCGGCGCCCGTCTTCAGGACCGCGAGCAGCCCGGTGAGCAGGTCCGCCGACCGGTCGAGGAACACCCCGACCAGGGTGCCGGGGCCCGCACCGAGCCGGGCGAGCCGGTGCGCGAGCCGGTCGGAGCGCCGGTCCAGCTCGCCGTACGTCACCACCTCGTCGCCGAACAGCACGGCGGGCGCGTCGGGTTGGCGGCCGCTCCACTGCCGGAACAGCTGGTGCGCGCAACGGTCCCTCGGATAGTCGGCCGCCGTGTCGTTCCATCCGTCGAGGACCTGACGGCTCTCGGCCGGGGTCAGCAGCGGGAGCAGGCCCGCGTCCTCGTCGGGGCGCTCGGCGGTCGCACGCAGGAACTCACCGAAGCGACGGGCCAGTTGCCGTGCCGCCCCGGCCTCGCGGGGGTCGGCGGGCCGGAAAGTGATGCCCTGGTCGCGCGCGCCGAGACGGACGGTGAGGCCGGGGCCGCCCCCGGCCACGGGCCGGTCGGCCCGGTCGTGGCCGTCGGTGAGGTCCACCGTGACGGGCAGCGCGGTGCCCGCCAGGGCCGAACGCTCGCGCAGCCGGGGGTCCCGCAGCGCGAGCCCGCGCAGCGGGGCGCCGCGTCCCGCGACATCGGCGAGCCGTCCGGCGACCGCGTCCTTGAGGCCGGCCAGCGAGATTCCGGCCGTCATCTCCGGTGCGCGGAAGGGCACTTCGCGCATCAGAGGGCCCGGCACCCCACCCTTGTCCGGCCCTGCGGGGAGCCGCAGCCCCACGTCGAGGCCGCCGCTCCCCTCCCCGGCCATCCGGCCGAGGAACACCAGCAGCGCGGCGAGCAGCCAGGCCGTCCGCTCCGGCCCGTCGAGGGCGAGGATCCGCGCGGGCACCTCGGTGTCCGCGGGACCCGCCGCTTCGTCTGCCTCCGCCGTCCGCCAGGGCAGTTCGAGGGGGGTCTGCTCGGTGAGCCGACGCAGCCAGTACGTCTCGTGGCGGCGCGCGGACCGGGCCGCCTCCACCCAGCGCTCGCCGGCGGCCTCGTCGAGTTCGGTGAAGCGGTCGCCGGGGTGCGGCAGGGGGCCCGTTCCGTCCAGGTCCACGAGGTCGGTGAGCCGTACGTCGACGTCCGCCGTGGCGACGACGACGGTCGCGTCCTCGACGGCGACGACGGTCCCGGCGGGCCGCGTCGAGGGGTGCGGGGTGACCTCGGCGCCGCGCACGGCGAACAGCCGCTCGCCCAGGGCGAGGAGCGCGAGGCCGAACGCGTTGCGGTGCGGGCCGAGCGTGGTGGCCCGCACGAGCGCGTCGAGCTCCGCCGCCGGGCGCCGCCAGGAGAACAGGCCCTCGCGCGGCGGACCGTCGTGCAGGCCGTGATAGGTGCGCAGGCCCAGGTCCTGCGGGGTGCGCGTCTCGGTGCCGGCGGCCAGCTCGTCGACCAGCTCGCCGAAGGAGGCGGCCGCGGCCTCGTAGCAGGTGTGGTTCAGCGTGTACGCGGTGTCGTCGGGGCGGACCGGGACGAGGCGCTGCTTGAGCACGTCGCCGGTGTCCGCCTCGCGCTCCATCACGTGCCAGGTCACGCCGTGCTCGGCGGCGCCCTCCAGGATCGCCCAGCTGGTGGCGTGCAGACCGGCGTGCCGGGGCAGCGGCCCGTCGTGGAAGTTCACGGGCAGCCGCTCGGGCAGCGCGAGGACCTCGTCGGACAGCATCCTCAGGTTGGTGATGCTGAAGAGGTACGCGAACCGCAGCGGACGCAGCCGCTCCGCGAGGCCCCGGCCCGGGTCGACCACGGTGAGGCCGTGCCCGGCGGCCCAGCGGCGCAGGCCCGGATCGGCGGCGACCACGGCGGTCACCGCGTGGCCCCGCGTCAGCAGGTGCTCCCCGCACTCGGCGAGGAGCGGCTCCTCGCCGATCAGGACGGCACTGAAGGGGGTGGTCATCGCTGCTCCTCCTGGTCCTGGAGAACGGTGCTCAGCTGGTGGAGCAGTCGGTCCACCTCGGCGTCGGTCAGGCCGTCGACGATCTGTTCCAGGCCACCGTTCGCCGGCGTTTCGGGGGCGGCGACGGGCGTGGCCGGGGCCTCGGCGACGGCGGCGACAGGCGCGGGAGTCGGCACCGCCACGGGGTCCTCCGGGCCGACGTGCCGGCCCGCGAGGTGGCGGGCGAGGCGCTCGATGGTGATGTGCTCGAACAGGAGGGTCGAGGGAAGCGGGCCGTACTCCCCTTCCAGCTCCTTGGTCAGGCTCAGGACCACGAGCGAGTCGATGCCGTAGTTCTCGAAGGTGGCCCGGGCGTCGAGCAGGTCCTCGGGCATCTCCAGGACGCGGGCGAAGACCGCCTTGACCGTGCTCTCGGCGGCGCGTACGGGGTCGGCGGACCCGGCCGGCGCGGCGACGGGTGCCGTCGCGGCAGCGGGCTCGTCCCCGGCCGTCTCCTCCGGGACCCGTCCGGGCGCGGGCACCGCGGCGGTCACCGGCACCAGCCCGTCGCTCTCGGCGACCAGCACGCACTGGTAGGTGCCGCCGGCGGGCCGGGCGTGTGCCGCGACCCCGCGGAAGCCGTTCTGGGCGAGGACGTCACGCCAGGCGGACTCGCCCAGGAGCGGGGAGTTCGGCAGCCGGTGCTCCGGGTCCTCGAAGAGCCACCAGCCGGTGGCGAGACCGAAGATCAGCGACATCTGGTCGCGCAGCTCGACGCCTTCATTGACCACCAGCACGCCGTTCGAGCAGAGCAGTCGCTTGATGTGCGCGAGCGTGCGGTCGATCCTCGCGGTCGCGTGGAGGACGTTGGTGCCGAGCACCAGGTCGTACCCTCCCGCCTCGAAGCCCTGCTCCTCGGGGTCGCGTTCGATGTCCAGGGCGCGGAACTCGGCGAACGGGTGGTCGGCGCCGAAGCGCCGGCGCCCGTGCCGCACGAATCCGTCGGAGACGTCGGTGTACACGTACGTGACGCGGTCGCCGTGGCCGGCGTCGGACAGCGCGCGCAGCACGCGTGCGCTGGTGCCGCCGGTGCCCGCGCCGACCTCGAGCACACGGATCCGGTCGTCGGGACGGACGCGGAGGCGTTCCGCCACATAGCGCAGGACGGTGTCGGTGACCTGGGCGTTGCACCGGTCGGTGACCGGGTCCCCGGCGTAGACCGCCTCGACCAGTTCGAAGGAGCCGCCGGGGAAGAGCACGTCCATGTGGCCGCGCCGCCCGGCCAGGACGTCGGGCAGGGCGTCGAGGCAGCGCTGGAGCAGGGTGGCCACGGGCGCCGTCTCAGGATGGCGGGCGGTCAGGTCGCGGACTGCCTCCTCGGGTCGGGCGAGGCAGGCGTTCAGGTCCGCGTCCTCGACACGGTCGGTGACGACCAGGGTCCCGTTCGGACGGCCCCGCCCGTCGGCCTCGGCGCGGAGGTGGCCGCCCCGCACCAGGACGTCCACGAGCAGGTCGAGGAGTCGCTCCTGCCCGGCCGCGACGCCGAGCCGGGTGCGCAGGCCGTCACGGGTGTACCGCTCGCCGGGAACGCGCAGCACGTCCCGCGTCCGCAGGACACCGACCAGCAGTTGTCGCGCCAATTGCTCGGTCCGCGCCGACGCGTCGCCGATGTCGTCCCCGGCCCGCTCGGGCGCGTGCCCCTGGCCGACGGCGAGCGCGGCCGGTACGGAACCGTGGTCCGGCTGCTGCCGCAGCACGGTGTGCGGGTCGACGCCGAGCCCCGCCAGGATCGCCGGATCGGCCTTGACCACCAGCGCCTGCGGGAGGTCGCCCGCCAGGATCCGCTCGACGGCGGCCATGCCCTCGTCGGCGCCGATCGGCTGGATGCCGGCGGCGGCGAACCGGCGCAGGACACGCTCACGGTGGGCGTCGCCCGCCGCGTGCCAGTAGCCCCAGTTCACGATCCGGACGGGGTAGGGCACCGTGCGCGCCGCGGACTGCGCCCAGGCGTCGGCGACATGGCAGCCCGCCGCGTATCCGGCCTGACCGTGGTTGCCCTCCAGGGTGACCGCCGAGGAGTAGAGCAGCGCGAAGTCGAGGCGCTCGCCCCGCAGCGCGTGGAACATGCTCCACACGGTGTCCGCCTTGGCGTCCAGGGCACCGCGCAGCTCGGCCTCGCCCAGGTCCCTGATCGGCTTGTCCACGAGCACCATCGCGGAGTGGATCACGCCGTGCAGCGCGCCGAAGCGGCGCTTGGCCTCGTCGACCGCCTGCCGCAGCGCCACCGGGTCGGCGGCGTCGCACGGGACGTACAGCACCTCGGCGCCCAGCTGCTCCAGGGCCGCGATGTCGGCGCGGCGCCGCTCGTCGAGCGCACCGCGCCCGACGAGGACGAGGCGGGCCCGGCACGTGCGGGCCAGATGCCGGGCGGTGTCGCGGCCGAGCACGCCGAGGCCGCCGATGACCAGGTACACGCCGCGGTCGCGCAGGCGCGTCGGGGCGGCGGGCAGTTCCACCCGCTCCAGGGCCCGCACCCGGCGTACGCCACCGCGCAGCGACACCGGACGGACCTTGACCTGGGCCGGCTCGTCCGCCAACTGCCGGACGCCGTCGGTGATGTCGCTGCCACGGACGTCGAGGCAGGCGGCGCTCAGCTGCGGGTACTCCTTGGCCGCGACCTCGCAGAAGCCGATGAGTCCGGCGGCCGCGGGGCGGACCGGGTCGTCCTCGCCGAGCGGCAGGGCGTCGGTGGTGAGCACCTTCAGGCGCAGGGGCCGGTCGAGCGCGCCCGCCCGGTCCAGGCACCGCGTCAGACGGTAGAGCGAGACGACGCCCCGCTCCTGCGCCGCGTGCACGTCCCGCCGGGTGTCCGGCAGGTCGTCCGCGCCGCCGCCCGTGGCGAGGAAGTACACGAGGTCGATCCGCGGGTCACGGGCCAGGAGCTGGTCCGCCTCCCGCTCGTCGAGTCCGCCGGCGCCGATGGTCAGCCGCAGGTGCCGCGCGTCGGGGTGGGCCTTCTCCAGCGTCCGGGTCAGCGGAGTGACGTCCTGCGCGGCGACCGTCAGGACCGTCCGGGGAGCGGGTGCGTCGTCGTGGGCGCGGGTGGGCGGGGCCATCGCCCAGCGGGGCCGGTAGTCGATGCCGGACGCCTGCTTGAGTTCGCGCAGGGCCAGACCGGTGATCCTCACGCAGACCCGGCCCGCGTCGTCGGTGAGGGTCACGTCGTAGCGGTGGGAGCCCAGGTCGCGGATGTGGGACCAGCCGTCGTCGGGCACCGGGGCGTACAGCTCGACCCGGTCCGCCGCGAACGGCAGGAGCGGCCGGGCGGCCGTGTCCGCGCCGTCGGCGAGCAGCAGCGCCAGCGGGTGCAGCGCGGCGTCGAGGGTGCCCGGGTCGAGCGGGCCGGACAGGGCGGCGGCGCGGTGCTCCTCGGGGCGGCTCAGGCGGGCGAGCGCGGTCCGCTCGCCGGTCCAGGCCTGGCGTACGCGCCGGAAGTAGGGGCCGTACGGCAGGCCCCGTCCGCGCAGCGCGGCGTAGAGGTCGTCGTGCGTGGCCGGGCGGGAGCACTCCGCCGTGAGCAGGTCGATCCGCAGGGCCTCGGGGCGTTCCGGGGCCGTGTCGAGCACCTGGCCGAGCGAGTACACCGTGCCGCTGTCGCCGGTGGCGGTCAGCCGGTAGTCGTGGACGGTGCCGTCGTGCCTCCCGGCCTCCCGCACGGGGGCGACCTCCAGGGCGAGTTCGGCGCCGCCGGCCGGCACCTGGACCGGGGCGAGCCAGCGGACGTCCCGGAAGACCCGCGCGGCCCCGTCGCCCAGGGCGCGGGCGACCAGGTCGAGGTGGCCCACGCCGGGCAGCACGGGCCGGCCTCCGACGACGTGGTCGCGCACGACGGGATCGGTGGCGGCGAGGCCGAGTCGGACCTGGCGCCTTCGCGCGTCTGCCGGCACCGTCGGCGGGGTGGCGGGGAGCGAAGTCCCCGCCACGGGGGGCGTGGTACCGGTGAGCGAAGTCCCCGGCGCGGTGGGCACGGTACCGGTGAGCGAAGCCTCCGGCGCGGTCGGCGTGGTGCCGGTGAGCGGCAGCCAGTGCTGGACGCGCTCGAAGGGGTAGCCGGGCAGCGGTACGGTCCGGCACGCGCCCGGCGCCGCCGTGTCCAGCTCCCTCCAGTCGGTGAACGCCCCGGAGACCCACAGCCGGGCGAGCCGGGCCCGGTCGCCCTGGGCGGCCAGGGTCCGCAGGAAACCGGGGCCCGAGCCCTCGGTGAAGACGTCCGCGAGCGCGGTGTGCTGCTCGGCGTTGCCGACGATCGCCCAGGCGCCCGGGTCCCCGTCGGCGAAGGCCGCGAACTTCTCCGCGGCGTCGGCGACATCGGACGCAAGGAACGCCAGCCTCTCGGGCAGCGCCTCCCGTCCGGACCGCAACGTGTGCGCGACGTCGGCGAGTTCGGGGCGCTCGGCACGCAGGTGGGCGGCGAGGTCGGCGGCGTACGCCCGCAGCCGCTCGGGGCCGCGCGCCGACAGCACGAGCAGCTCGGGGCCGCCCGGAGAGGCGGCGCGCCGGTCCGACGGGGCGCGGTACTCCTCCAGGACCACGTGCGCGTTGGTGCCGCCCGCGCCGAACGAGCTGACGCTCGCCCGCCTCGGCAGCTCCACGCGCAGACCGTCCCGCTCCTCCACGGGGCGCGGCCAGTAGGCCAGTTCGCGCTGCACGCGGAACGGCGACCGGGCGAAGTCGATGATCGGGTTGGTCTCCTCGGAGTGCAGCGACGGCACCATTTCGCCGTGGGAGAGCTGCAGTACGGCCTTGGTGACGCCCGCGATGCCCGCGGCGCCCTCCAGGTGGCCGATGTTCGACTTCACCGAGCCGAGCGCGATGCTCCCCGCGGGCCGCCGCACTCCGGCGAAGGCCTGCTCCAGGGCCGTGTGCTCGATGGGGTCTCCGAGCGAGGTGCCGGTGCCGTGCGCCTCGACGTAGCCGATGGTGGCCGGGTCGATGCCCGCCCGTTCCAGGGCCTCCTCGACGAGGGCCTGCTGCGCCTGCGGGTTGGGCACGGTGAAGCCGCCGGTGCGGCCGCCGTGGTTCACGGCCGTCGCCTTGATCACGGCGTGGATGTGGTCGCCGTCGGCGACCGCCTCCGAGAGCCGCTTGAGCAGCACGGCGCCGACGCCCTCGCCGGGTACGTAGCCGTCTCCCCCGGCCCCGAAGGACCGGCAGCGGCCGTCGGTGGAGAGCATCCGCATGCGGCTGAGGTGCGTGTACTTCAACGGGTGCGCGGAGACGTTCACGCCGCCGGCCAGCGCGTAGCGGCACTCGCCGCGCCGGATGCTCTCGCAGGCCTGGTGGAGGGCGACCAGGGACGCCGAGCACGCCGTGTCGACGACCACGCTCGGGCCGCGGAAGTCACCGAAGTACGAGACCTGGTTGGCGATCGCCGAACGGTTGGCGAGGACGGTGTGGTGGCTGCCCTTGGCCGCCTCGTCGGCGTCTTCGCCGGTGTCATGTGGGGCGACTACGCCCAGCTCGCCGCCGACGAGGCGGCCAAGGG
>NZ_LIRJ01000299.1 GCF_001419745.1 Streptomyces silaceus
GACAACTTCCGTACGACGCACGCCCGTACGCCGTTCGCACCGCGCTGGGACGGCAAGGACCGGTGGCTGCACCGCGTCTACATCCGCACCGACCGGGGCGGCCAGCTGTCCGGCGGGGAACGGGCCGGCGACGTGGTGGACTTCGTACCGCGTCACTGATCGGGCGTACGGGTGTGGNNCACACCCGTACGCCCGATCATCGTTCTCTCTCAGTGGCCTCCGGTGAGGGAAGCGAGGGCCGGGGCCCTGTCAGGAGAAGAACAGCGGCTTCCCCCCGAAGTAGTCGACGACCGCTTCGCCCATGCTCATCCGCGAGGGGGGATGAAAGACGACGGCCTGCGCGGCGGACGCCAGACAGGCGATCTTCGGGGAGGTGATGAAGGCGATGCCGCCCAGCATCTCCACCGCCTGGCCGACGGCCCTGGTGATGATGTCCTGCACGGAGAAGCGGGTGAACAGGGAGGCGGCGGCGCAGTCGTTGCCGAGATCGTCGTCCATGATCCGGCGCGCGACCCCCTCCACGAGGGACGCCGCCGAGTCGATGAGCAGGCACAGACGGGCACGTTCGCCGGCTGACCCGCGCTCCTTGCGCAGAACGAGATCGACCAGCGCGCTGGCCACCCCCGTGTAGGAGGCGGCGACGATCATCTGGAACCAGATCACACCGGCTTCGTTCAGCTCGTCCAGCTTCTCCGCGGCGTTCGTCGGCGCGCGGAGGATGTGCTCGGCGCCTGCGAACACGTCGGTGAGGCGTACTTCGTGGCTCTCCGCGCCGACCAGCGGGAACGTCGACCAGAAGTCGTGGACGGAGATGCCCGGGGTGTCCGCGGGGAGCACCAGGAGCCCCATCTCGGCGCCACCGTCGTCCCCGCGCAGCGCGACGCTCGCGGTGAGGAGGTCCATCGAACGCGAGAGGCTGCAGGGCTTCTTGGAGCCGCTGACGAGATAGCCCCCGGCGGTCGCACGGGCCTCGACCGTCGGGGTGAGGATGCCGTGTCCGGAGCGCCCCTCCGCGTAGCCCGACGCGATGAGTGAGCGGTTCTTCGCGACCACGTCGAGTACGGACGTACGGATGTCGGTACTGCTCTCGTAGAACGGGCCTACGGAGAAGAGCATGCCGACCGAGAAGTGGTGCATCGCGGTGGCCACCGCCAGGGACGGCGCGAGCGAGGCCAGCGCGCGGATCACCCGGACCGCTTCGAGCGCGGAGGCGCCGATGCCGCCGTGTTCACGGGGGATCAGGAGATTGGTGCCGCCGTACTCCTTGAACAGCGCGATGGCGGGGCTCTCCGGGCACTCCAACTGCTCGAACGGAATGTCGGACAGGCGGCCGATCAGGCCGGGCAGGAGCTTTTCGCAGACGCCGTAGTCGAGTTGCAGGAATTTCACGCTCTCTCGTCCCTCTGCTAGTGCCGGGGCGGCTCAGTTGTCGACGAGCCGCATCAGGAAGGGCGGGTACCGCTCGCCGTGGACAGCCGCTGACGGCACCGCGTCCGCGACGGCCTGCCGCTCCTCGGCGGACAGCGCGACGAAGGCCGCGCCGAGGTTCTCCGTCAGGTGGTCGCGGCGGCAGGTGCCCGGGATGGGTACGACGTCGTCGCCCTGGTGGTGCAGCCAGGCCAGGGCGAGCTGGCCGACGGTCAGGCCGTGGCGCGCGGCCAAGGGCCTCAACGCCTCGACGATCCCTTGATTGCGCGCGAGGTTCGGGGCACTGAAACGCGGCAGGGAGTGCCGGAAGTCCGCCGCGGGGCCGAGGTCGGCGGTCGAGGCGATCCGCCCGGTGAGCAGACCGCGGCCCAGCGGGCAGGACGCGATGATCCCGATGCCGAGCTCCCGGCACACAGGCACCACTGCGGCCTCGACGCCCCGGGTCCACAGCGACCACTCGCTCTGGACGGCGGTGATGGGGTGCACGGCGTGGGCGCGGCGAAGGGTGTCGGCGGAGACCTCGGACAGGCACAGATGGCGCACCTTGCCCTCGGCGACGAGTTCCGCCAGGGCGCCGATCGCCTCCTCGATCCGCTCCCCCGGAGCCAGCCAGTGCTTGACGTAGAGGTCGAGGTGGTCGACGCCGAGGCGGCGCAGCGAGCCGTGGCAGCGTTCCCGTATGTAGGCGCGGTCTCCCCGCACTCCCAGGAACTCCCCGTCCCGGTCCCGCTCCAGGCCCACCTTCGTGGAGATCAGCACGCGGTCCCGCCGGCCCGCGACGGCCCTCCCGAGGAGCCGCTCACCTTCACCGAGCCCTTGCACGTCCGCCGTGTCCAGCAGGGTGACGCCGCGGTCGATCGCGCGATGCACGGTGGCGAGGGCTTCGGCGGGGTCGGCCCGCGCGTAGAAGGAACTCATGCTCAGGCAGCCCAACCCTTGAGCGGGCAGCGTCAGTTCACCGAGCCTGCGCGTCGGCAGGGGTGACCCGTCGTCCCTCTTCATGCGTCTGCTCCTCCGCCTACCAGGAGTCGATGTGGAGCACGTGCTCGAGCGGCCGGCGCGCGGCAGGCCTGAACCGCGTGCCGAGGGAGAACGCCGTCGGGATCAGCGCCGCCTGGACGACGCCGTCCGGCAGGCCGAGCAGTTCGGCGATCTCCTTCTCGTACATCAGGTGCAGGGTGGTCCAGGCGGTCCCGAGCCGGCGTGCCCGGGCGGCGAGCATGTAGCTCCAGGCGGCCTGGATGATCGATCCCCACTTGCCTGCCTCGTTGTACTCGGGGGCCTCGTGCACATCGAGGCAGGGGATGACGTGTACGGGTACCTCGGCCATGTGGTCGCCCAGGTACGCGACGCTGTCGCCCACGCGCCGCTGCACCGCGTGGCGTGCCGGATCCTCGGGGAACAGCGACCCGCAGTTCCCCTCGGACCGCAGGTACTCCTTGACCGCGCGCTGGTAGAAGCGGCCGATCTCGGCGCGCTGCGCCGGGTCGGTCACGACCATCCAGTGCCAGGTCTGGCGGTTGCTGCCGGTCGGCGCCTGGAGGGCGACGCGGACGCATTCCTTGACGAGTTCCAGCGGGACCGGCCGGGTCAGGTCGAGCCGTTTGCGTACGGAGCGGGTGGTCGTGAGGAGTTCGTCCGGGGTGAGGTCCATGAGCGGCATGAGGGTTCCTTCGGTCTGTGGGCGCAGAGATGGGCGGCGGGGCCTGCCCGAGGAACGTCTCTAGGGGCGGATCCGGCCGTCCGGCTCGACGCGGGACAGGACCGCGTGCAGCCCGTCGGCCAGTTCGTCGGCCACGGCACGGTCCATCACCAAGGGCGGATTGATCAGGAGTGACCGCGGGTTGCCGCGCAGGATGATGCCGGCGTCCTCCCGCAGCGCCTGTGCCACCGGGGCCGTACCGGTGGGCAGCTGGGTCCGTGCCGTCTTGTCCGCGACGAGCTCGATGCCCAGCATCAGGCCGATCTGACGGACGTCACCGACGACGGGCAGGTCGCAGAGCGGTGCCAGCCTGTCGGCCAGGTAGCCGCCGGTCGTCGTCGCGTTGTCGAGCAGCTTCTCCCGCTCGATCAGGTCCAGGTTGGCGAGCGCGACCGCGCAGGCGGTGGGGTGCCCGGTGTACGTGAACCCGATCGGGAAGCCGGCCGGGCCGGTCACCGCCGCCGCGACCTCGTCGGTGACGAGCACCGCGCCGTGCGGAACGTAGCCGGACGTGATGCCCTTGGCCGTGACCAGCAGGTCCGGCCGCACTCCGAAGTGTTCGGCGGCGAACCAGTGCCCGGTGCGTCCGTACGCCGTGACCACCTCGTCGAAGATCAGCAGGATGCCGTGGGAGCGCAGCAGTTCGGCGACGCGGGGCCAGTAGTCCGGCGGAGGGACGACCGCGCCGCCGACGCTCATCACGGGCTCGCCGATCATCGCCGCGATGCGGTCGGGCCCTATGCGTTCGATGGTCTCCCGCAGCTCGCGCAGGCAGAACTCGGTGACGTCCGCGCCGTCGTACGCGGCGGTCTGGTAGGGGTCGGGGGCCGTGAGGTGGTGTACGTGCGGCAGTTGGGGGCCGAACCCCTCGTGGTAGACGGGCAGCCCTGAGACGCTTCCGGCGCCGTAGGCGATGCCGTGGTAGGCCGTCTTCCGCGAGAGGATCCACGTCCGCTCGGGCTCGTCCCTGCGGTAGTGGAAGTACCGCGCCATGCGCAGGGCGATCTCGTTGCCCTCCGCTCCGCCGCTGGTGAAGAACACGCGGTCCAGGCCGTCGGGCGCGAGGCCGGTCAGCCGTACGGCCAGCTCGATCGCCTTGTCGTTGCTCATGGACTCCCAGAGGTGGAAGCACTCCAGGGTGCCCATCTGGGCGGCGGCGGCCGCCACGATCTCGCTCCGCCCGTGCCCCACCTGCATCATGCCGAGCACGGCCGCGGCGTCCAGATAGCGCCTGCCCGCACTGTCGCGTACGTGGCAGCCGCGGCCCTCGACCATGACGGTGCGGTCCGTGCGGGTGCTCGGGAGATTGGGATGAATGAGCCGGTCCCGGTCGGACCTGACCCACTGTGCCGTCCGGTCGTCCGGGCCGGACAGGGATACCGCCGATGATGCGGGCATGAGGCAAGCTCCTTTGCGGATGGTCCTTCGGCACGCCGGCGTCTGCCACGTGGCGATGCCTACGGAAGGAAGCCCTCGGGAGGTACCAGGAGGTACACGGGAGGGGCGCAGCCACGACGAACGGCTGGATCACGGGGAGTCTCGCAGCCGGGGGTTGCAGGCGACTGACACAGCGCGCGAGCGAAGCACCGAGCGAACTGCAAGCCGTTGCCACGACTGCCGCTCGGAGTGCCCGGGTCCCCCACTCCTTGGCCCTATTGAGGTCGCCTGTGGATGAGTTCCTTGGGGCAGTCCACACGGACGACGACCACGTCGGCCGATGTCCGCGTCGCGCCGTTCAGAGCCGGTGCGCGGTGAATGCGAATCCGTAAGAGGTATGCGGTCCGGGGAATCCGCTTCATGGCATGGAGCTCGAACTCAACCGCCACGGAAACTCCTGATCACATCACTCACGGTCAGGGCGTGAGGAAATCCGTGGACGGGCCCGCGGCAGAGCACTTAGTGTGGGGCTCAACGCCCTGAGATGGAGGGAAGGAGGCGAGTGCCGTGCGGTTCACACCTTTCCAGCGCTCCCTACTTTCCGCTGTCCCGGCGTGATGCGTGAGTTCTGACCGGGAGCGCTCCAAGCAGCCTGTATCCCGGAGGAATCCATGACCGATGTGGTCATCCGCGCGCTCTCCGCGAGCGACGCTCATCTCTTCGACGCGCTCCCCGACCCCCTGGGCGCCCGTGAAGCCCATCGGCGTACCCAGTTCCGCCCCGAGTGGAAGCGCGTCGCCCTGCGCGACGGCGAGGTCGTCGCACGCGGTGCGTGGTGGGGCGGTCCCGACGACGCGGAGCCCATCAACATCAACTGGTTCGACGTGGCCGAGGGCGAGGAGGAGGCCGGGGCCGAGCTGCTGCGCTCCGCTCCCTGGCAGGTCGAACTCGAGATCAACCTGCCGGGCGGCTGGCGGGAGAAGACCGACCTGCGGGCCGGCGCCGAGTCGCGCTTCGCCGCCGCACGAGCCGCAGGGTACGAACTCCTGGTGGAACGCTTCCTGTACCGCTGGACCCCGGAGCGAGGTCTGCCCGAGCGGCCCGGACGCCTGCGCTTCAGCGCCGAACCCGACGACACCGTGTTCTTCGACGCGTTGCGCCGCATCCACTCCGTCACCCTGGACGCCCACGCGCTCAGGGCCATCGAGGAGGGCGGCCTCGACCAGGCCGCCCAGGAGGAACTCGCCTTCTTCCACTGGTGCCCCTCCCCACGGGAGTGGTGGCAGGTCGCGCACACGCCGGAGGGCGACCTGGCCGGCATCCACATCCCGGCCCACAACCCCTCCGGCCCGACCATCGGCTTCATCGGAGTCGTCCCGGAACAGCGCGGTCACGGCTACGCCTACGACCTCCTCGCGGAGTGCACCCACCTCCTCGTCGAGCAGGGCGCGGAGTTCGTCAGCGGAGCGACGGACCAGGGCAACTTCCCCATGGCCGCGAACTTCGCCGAGGCCGGCTTCCCCGTCATCAGGGAACGCATCAACTTCCACCCGGCGGGCCAAGCGGCCTAGCGAGGAGTAGCACGCACCAAGGGGTCCGGTCCGGGGCAGGTCCGGACCCCTTGTCGGCGGCATGCGGGATCCGCGCTGTGGCCGGTGGCCGTCGCTACGACATCGATTACGTAGGGGGATCCGCGTGGGCGAGCAGGGCATCCTCACCGCGCGGGAGCAGTCGTGAACGCGGCATCGAGGATCCTGGTACTCGGTGCCAGCGGGAACGCCGTCGGCGCGGTGGCGAAGAGCTGCGGGCCTCCGGGGCACCGAGACGGACCACCTCGACGACGTCCCTCTTGGTGGCCGGCTCCGCCGAAGTCCGCAGCTGATCCGCGCCTGCGGTACGAACCTGGCCGCCCCTGGTGAACGAGGTCTGGGGGCGAAGCCCAAGGAACTCTTTGTTACCGCACCCCAGCGGAGCTTCTCAGGGCCTGCTCCGAAGTCGGGTGTGAGCTTGTGACAAGATCGCGGGATGCTGCGACTCACCGATTTCATCATCGACTGCCCGGACACGATGAAGCTGGCGGCTTTCTACTCCGAGGTGACGGGCCGTGCGATCAAGGAAGGCAGCTCTGAGGAGTGGGCCGGCATCCAGTTCGGCGAGATCGAGCTGGCATTCATCCGGGTGGACGACTACCGCGCTCCGCAGTGGCCCGACAGCGAGCACCCCAAGCAGTTCCACCTCGACTTCGAAGTGGACGAGATCGAGTCCGAGCAGCGCCGCGTCCTCGACCTCGGCGCGACGCTGAGGCAGGACTTCATCGGCCCCAACGGCTACGGCTGGCAGGTCTACACCGACCCGATCGGCCACCCCTTCTGCCTGTGCCGCAACAAGGGCGTCATCTGGACCGACCAGGGCCCGACCTGGCCCAAGCACGGCTAAGGGGCTTGGGCCAGGTTCGTTGCTGACGATCGGATCCGGTCGCGTTGACGGTTCACGGCCCGGTCGACGGCCTTGCCGATGGCGTCGGTGCCGGTCCTTGAGCGGGGGGGGGCCGGGCGACGTCCGCGTCCTTGATGGAACCCCCCCTTTCCCCGGCCATTCTTTGCCATGAACGCGTCGTTCGACGCACCGAGGGCAGTCACCTGGAGAGGAATCGACTGCGAGGCCCTCCGAGCCCCCTTCCGGTGAATCCCGCGCCCCGGGAGGAGTGCCCGGCATGGGCGTGCGCCTCGTGATGCGGCTTGGGAAGCGCCGCGTCGCGGGGCGCACACGCGCGTCTCGCGCAGCGACCGTGACCAACGCCTCTTCACACGGCTCGAAGCCGAGTTCTGAGCAGCATCCACGCCGAAGGCGGACATCTCCAGCCGGGCCAGGTGCGCCGTCACGCGGCCGGGGTCGCGTCACGGGACGCACCGGCGTCTTGTCCCGGACGTACGCGCCGCTGCGGATATCCCTTCGAGCCCGGCATCTCAGCCTCGATCGGGGTGGCCAGAGGCGGAGTAGCCGTCGTGCCAGGCCGCTTTGGCACCGGAGTCGCCGATTCGGTACACCTGCACGCATGCGCCCACAGCGATGACGAGAAACAAGGCCACGGCAGTGATGCGCACCGGGGCGGCCGTTCTGCTGGAACCCTCCCCGTCAGGGGCCTGCCCGGCGGTGCGGCGGTAGGACCACCACACCAGGACGGACATGAGGAAGAGCCCGATGGTCCAAGGGAGCAGTTCGTCGCCGAGTTCGGTGTGCCTGCGCACCAGAGCGCTGCTGTCGACGTGCCGCTCCAGCCACTCGCCGGCATGTGTCGTCAGGGGCACGCTGGCCAGCGCTACCAGGGCAAGTATCGGCAGCGCGAGTCCGAAGCGGCGCATGACCGAGGGGAGGGCGGCACACAGCATCAGGACCAGGGCAGTCAGAGGTACCACGACCACGACGAAGTGGACGAACAGGACGTGCGCCGGGATGCCGTTGATGAGGACGGGCCCCACAGAAAGCTCCTCGAGGTTGGTGTTTTTTTCAACGCTGGACAGGTGACGTGCGGGATTCCCGGCTCGCGGCCGTGGCGGGGCTCGTCCGGCGAAGGACCACAGGCGTAGCCACCAGGAGTTCGGTGATGCGCTCCGGACGCCGCGGCGAGGGCGCTGATGACGACGCATGCCCAGGTCTGCCTGGGTGCTGGTGGTGAGCGTGGTGATCATGGGGTCCCTCCGGACCGGGCTCGTTTCCGGTGACGAGCGGACAGCCTCACAGCCCGACCTCTCAGTACCTTCTGAAGGCACGGCGGCCAGCCGCCCTCGGCCCGGATTCAGAGGAAACTCAGAGCTGCGGTTCGCTCTGCCGTGCCCGGTCGCGGGACATGCTGGAAGGACCATGGACGAGCCACGCACCACATCGCCTCTGCGCCACCCGGACGGAGAACCCGTGCGGATCCTCGTCGTGGACGACGAGCCCGACGTCACCGACGTCCTGGCCTCGGTCATGACCACGGAGGGATGGCAGGTCCGCACCGCCGGCGACGGCGCGTCCGCGCTGGACACCGCCCGGGAGTTCCGGCCCGACGCCGTGGTCCTGGACTGGATGCTGCCCGACCTGAACGGCCTGCAGATCCTGCGCGCACTACGTCGTGAGGCACCGCGCGTGTGCGTGCTGTTCCTGACTGCCCGCGACGCCGTCGAGGACCGTATCGCCGGCATCACCGCCGGCGGCGACGACTACGTCACCAAGCCCTACAGCCTGGAGGAAGTCCTTGCCCGGGTCCGCGGACTGCTCCGACGGGCGGGCATGACGGCGGAGTCGGGCACCGACCGGCTCACGGTCGGGGACCTCAGCATGGACGAGGAAGCCAGGGAAGTACGACGCGGCGATGTGACGATCGACCTGTCGAGGACCGAGTTCGAGCTCCTGCGCTTCCTGATGCGCAACCCTCGCCGGGTGCTGCCCAAGGAGCAGATCCTCGACCGGGTCTGGGCCTACGACTTCGGGGGGCGCGCCCATGTGGTCGAGCTCTGCATCAGCTATCTGCGCAAGAAGATCGACGCGGGACGCGCTCCTATGATCCACACGGTGCGCGGCGTCGGCTACGTCCTCAAGCCGGCCTCTTCGTGAAGCGTCCCCCACCACGCACGCTGCGCGGGCAGCTCACGACGGGGCTCGTCACCCTGCTGGCCCTCGCCTGCCTCACCGTCGGTATCACCACCACCCTCGCTCTGCGCGGCTTCTTGTTGGGACGTCTGGACGAACAGCTCAGGGCTTCCGGGGGACGGTTCGCCGCCAGCCTGGAGCACGAAACCGAACCCGACGCGGACAACCGCCCCGACACGCGCGGCCAAGCCGACGCGACCTTCGGCGCGCGTCTGCTGGACGGCGCCGTCACCCGGGCCGCCGTCGTCGACGGCGCTGCCGACCGCCCCGTGCGGCTGACCTCTCGGGATCGTCTCGCTCTGGTGAACGTCCCCATGGACGGAAACGGTCACAGCATCCGCCTGTCCTCTCTGGGGACGTATCGCGTCACGGCCGTCCAGGGCGACGACCAGGACTCGCTCATCACCGGTCTGCCCCTGCGACCGGTGGAGGAGACCGTGCACCGCCTCGAAGCCGTCGAGGCGGTCGTGTTCGGCACCGCCCTCCTGGTCACCGGCGTAGCCGGTGCCCTATGGGTACGCGTCTCACTGCATCCCCTCCACCGGGTCACGGCCCGAGCAGCGGAGGTGGCCGGTCTACCGCTGGCCAGCGGGGAGATCGCCATGCCCGCTCCGCTGCCCGACACCGACCCGCGCACTGAGGTCGGCCGGGTCGGGACCGCCCTCAACGACATGCTGGGTCACGTCGAGAAGGCCCTCACGAGCCGTCAGGCCAGCGAGCAACGTCTGCGGCACTTCGCTGCTGACGCCAGCCACGAACTGCGTACCCCTGTCGCGAACATCCGAGGCCACGCCGAACTCGCCCTGCGCCATCACGGACCCGTCCCCGCCGAAGTCCGCCGCGCCCTGGAACGAGTCCAAGGCGAGTCCCAGCGCATGTCACGGCTCGTCGACGACCTGCTGCTCCTCGTCCGCTTGGACGCAGGACGTCCCCTCGCACACGAAGCGGTGGACCTGACGCTGCTGATACTCGACGCGACGGATGACGCACGCGCCGCCGGGCCCGGGCACCATTGGCTTCTCGACCTCCCCGAAGAGCCCGTGACCGTCACCGGCGACAGCCACCGCCTCCAGCAGGCAATCGGCAACCTCCTCGCCAACGCCCGCACTCACACCCCGCCCGGCACGGACGTGTCGATCACGCTCACCACTCATGGCTCCGGCGTGCACGTGAGCGTCAGCGACAACGGACCGGGCATCCCCGACGAGATCCGACCCGAGGTCTTCGGCCGCTTCGTCCGCGCCGACCACGCCCGCTCCCGCACCAACGGCAGCACTGGTCTGGGCCTCGCCATCGTCCATGCCGTCATCACCGCCCACGGCGGCACCGCCACGGTCACCAGCCGTCGCGGCCGGACCACATTTCGCCTCACACTGCCCCACTGACGTGATCGGCGACCACGGTGTGTGCCCTCACGTCGCTCACGGTGCGCGGAGAGTGGGGCACGGCGCCCTCCCGGTGGGTCAGATGCGGTTGATGGTCAGGTCGGGGAAGTGCGTGGAGCAGGAGATGCACGGGTCGTGGTTACGGATGGCCCCACGGCCGGGTCGACGGTCACCCGGCAGGCGTCCTCGATCGCGGCTCAGGCGCTCAGCTGGTAGGCGACCGGGCAGATCCCGCACACCCGGGCGGTGATGTCCGGCGGCTCGGTGTGCGCCCGCCCGCGCAGGAACGCCTCGAAGAACCGCGGCGGTCCATAGATCTGCAGGCGCTTCCGTGACCGTCCCGTCGCGCACGCTCAGGTGCAGGGATCCCTCGCCCTCGACCCTGGAGAGCGAGCCGACGTGCAGGACCCGGCTGCCGCGGTGCGTCATCGGCTCAACTCCTCCTCGAAGCGGGCGACGACCCGGTGCGGGACGGGCGCGGCACTCATCCCCGCACACCGCTTCCACTGCCGTAGGGCGCGTACAGATCGAGCAGGCGCGTCCTGGCGGCTTGCAGGCGGTGGGAGAGCACCCGGCCCACCCACAGACTGACGGCCGCGGCGAGCTCCGCGTCCTCCTCGCACAGAAGGCGCACCGACCTGGCATCGAACTCGTAGGCCCGCACCGGGCTCTTGGCCACGGCGCCGAGCTTCCATACGTAGGGCGGGAAGAGCCAGGACCAGCCGACCAGTTCGCCGTGGCCCAGCGTCTCGATCACGGGCGAGCGGCGGCCGGGCACATGCATGTCGAGTACGACCGAGCCGGTGCGGACGATCCAGAACCGGTCGGCGTGACCGCCTTCTCCGAACATGCGGGTGCCTGCCGGGAACGACACCTCACGCGCGATCCTCATCAGCCGGTCGCGGCACGCTGTGGGCAGGGCACCGGCCATGGTCGTGGTACTGCTCATCGTCCCGTCTCCTTACGTCCGCGCCTACGCCTCGTCATCGAACTGGTCGTGCCAGGTACCGAGCTTGTGGGTGCGCCACTGCCGATGGGGACCGCGACCCGAGGCGCGCACGGGCCCGCCGCCCATCGAGACGCAGAAGCAGGTGGCGCCCGGCTCGGTGCACTCAGCGGCTATCAGGAACGCTCCCCTCCGCCTTTCCTGACAGCCGCCGTCCCGGTGGGCCCCGCCGGTCAGCACCCGTTCCTGGATCGCGATGGCCCGCAGGTCGCAGGGCCTGACGCCGAGAAACGCGTACGAGGGCCGCTCCGCGGACGCGCCGGTGATGACCGGCGCCCCGTCGGCGGAGCGGTCCGCGCGCTCCAGAGCCTCCATGGTGCCGGTGGTGGCGGTGACCGACATTCCGTCCTCCCGATACGTAGGGGCTCGAAGGGGCTCCCTGCCCCACCAGGATCGGAGAGAGGGCCAGGTCCACAGCAGGGGCCGACCGGCCCCCGTCCGGGCCGGGAGGGCCATGGCTCGGGCTGTCAGCTCTCGCGTGGCCGGGCCACGACGTCGCCCCGGAGTTCGGCGGCCACGCGCTGGGCCCAGGCGGAGATCTGCTTGAAGTCGCGGAAGTCTCCGCCCTTGCCGGACTTGATGATCATCCTGGCCGCCCAGCCGCCGGCGTCGTCGTTCAGGCAGCCTCCGAACGTGACGTGCCCCTTGGCGTGGATCCGTATCAGGATCTGACGCACTGCCGGTACCGGAGGGATGTCCCGCTCACTCGCCGACGGATCGAGGGGGCCACTGCTGAACAGCCACACCGGCCGCTTGGAAAGCGCCTCCCGCTGAAGCCTGACGAACCGGCGGGCATCCTTGTGCCACCGGCCCTCGTAGAGCGGACTGCCGATGACAACGGCGTCGTACGCCTGGATCTCACCGACCTCGCGTGCCGGCCTCATGACGGAGTCGACACCTTCGTCGCGCAGCACCTCCGTGATGGTGCGGGCGATCTCGGCCGTGGCCCAGTTCTTCGTCGCGTAGGCGACGAGCACCTTGCCGGTCATGGTGAATCGATCCTCCTCAGAGCTTGCGCAGCCAGTCGTTCGTCGGCGATGCCCCGCACGGCCTGTTCGTCGGAGCGCAGATGGGAGTCGTCCAGGCGGTAACCGAGCTTGTCGACGACGGCG
>NZ_LIRJ01000003.1 GCF_001419745.1 Streptomyces silaceus
GTACGGGGAACGGGAGCGCGACGGCAGCGGCGGGTTGCGCCGCGACGGGGGCCGTCACGTCGGTCACCGGGGCCGTCACCCCGGCCGACGCCTCCTCCGGGGCGGCCTCGGCCGCCGCCTCGGCCAGCCAGTCCGACCGCAGGTGTTCGGACAGCTCCGTCAGCGTCGGCCGCGCGAAGAACTCCTCCAGCGGCACGTTGACGCCGAAGGCGTCCTCCACGACGGCCACGATCTTCATTCCGCTGAGCGAGTCGAACCCGTAGTCCACCAGAGGACGGTCCGGGTCGATGCGCTCGTCCAGCTTCAGTACGCGCTCCAGGAGTTCACCGAGCCGACCGGTGACCGTGTCACCGGCGGACGCGAGCGGGGCGGACGCGAGCGCTTCGGCAGCCACCGCGGAGGCCGCTCCGGAAGCCGCCTCGGAGACCTCCCCGGGAGCGGTCGCCGCCGGTGCCGTCTCCGCGCGCGCCTCCACGTTCTGCGCGACCAGCACGTGCTGGCCCAGTTCCGCACCCTCGGCGCCCAGCGCCCTGACGTTCGCGTACCCCTCCTCCTCCAGGAGGCGGAGCCAGCTGTCGGGCGCGGCGAGCGGGGAGTTGGGGATGCGGAGTTCGCCGTCCTGGAACGCCCACCAGCCCTCCATGACGCCGCCGCCCAGGGTCAGATAGGGGCGGATCGAGGTGAGTTCGTTGAGGATCAGCAGCCCGCCGGGCTTGAGCAGTTCCTTCATCTTGCGCAGGGTGGTGCGCAGGTTCCGCGTGGCGTGGACGACGTTGGTGGCGAGGACCGCGTCGGCCGATCCCGGCGCGAAGTCCTGCTCGGCCAGGCCCCGTTCCAGGTTGAGCAGCTGGAACCGTACGTAGGGGTGGTGCGCGGCGAACCGCTCGCGGCCGTACTCCAGGAAGCGCGGGGAGATGTCGGTGAAGGTGTAGCCGACGCGGTCCGGGTGCCCGGCGAGCGCCGGGAGCACCTTCTCGCTGGTGGCTCCGGTGCCCGCGCCCAGCTCCACGACCTGGAAGGTCTCACCGGCCGCCGACTGCGGCAGGCGGGCGTCCAGGTGGCCGCGGACCGTGTCGGCGACCAGCAGGTTGAAGAAGTCGGTCAGCGCATTGCCCTGGTACAGGTCCTGCACCAGGTCCATCGAGGAGTCGGGGAACATGACCTCGGTGCCCACCACCTCGCCGCGCAGCAGCGCCGGGTACGCCCGCAGGAACTCACGGTTGAGGCAGGCGGTCGGCGCGACGTCCGGGTGTCCGGTCACGACGGCCGCGAAGTCGGCCTCCCAGCGGTCCGCCGCCGTCACCCCGCCGTCACCGTCGACCGCCGCGGTGGCGGTGAAGGTGTCGCCGTCACGGGTCAGGAAACCGTGTGCGGCGAGGAGGTCGAGGATCGCCAGGTGCAGCCGCCGGAACTTGTCCCGGATGCCGAGAGCGCCGCGCAGCTCCTCGCTGCGGTGCCGCTCGCCGGGGCTCCGGAAGGCGCCCATGCGCTGGTAGACACCGAGCAGCCCGGAGACCGAGACGGCGTCCAACTGCGCGTATCCGGCGAGGACTTCGACGACGGCGTGGTCGACGCGGGGACGCCCGTCGGCCACCACCTGGGCCTCGGCCGCCCCGGGCACAGCGGCGTGGACCGCCGCGCCCCGCCGCACGTCGGCCGCCGGAGCCGTCACGGACACCGGGCCCGCCGCGACGGCCTCACGGACCCCGGCGGGCGGCTCGGGGATCCACAGGCGCTTGCGGGCGAACGGGTAGCCGGGCAGCTCGATCCTGCGCGCGGCCGGGTCCGCGAGCGCCGACCAGTCGACCTCGGCCCCCGTCACCCAGCGCTCGGCCACCGCCGTCAGGTCGCGGCGCGCCACGGCCTGCCGGAGCGCGGCGGCGTCCCCCTCGGAGAGCCGGGCCCCGGCGCGGGCGGCGGCCCGTCCGGTCGTGACGCTCCCGGCGGCCTGCGCGCCCGACGCGTACGCGGCGAGGAGCCGCGCGGCCTCGGCCGTCGTCGTGGCGGAGAGCGCGAGCCGGAACTCGTGGGCCGTACGGCCGGACTGGAGCGTGTGGGCGACATCCGCGAGCCACGGGCCCGCCGCGTCACCGTCCTCCGTGTCGGCCGCCGGGTCGACGGCCGCCGTACGCGGCATCAGGTCGGCCACCGCGTCGGCGAGCGCGCCGATGGTGTCGGCCGTCAGGGCGGCCTCGGGCAGCCGGTCGACGCCCAACTCCTGTGCCAGCAGGGCGTGGTAGCGGGCGCGCTCGGTCACGCCGAAGCCGCAGTCCACGAGGTCGGTCGCCAGGTCGAGGGCGGCCGCGTCCAGGCCGGCGAGCTCGGCGGCGAGCCGCAGGCCGAGGCGCCCGGCGGCGGCCGCCGCCTCCTGGGGCGTGAGGGCGGGCGCCTGGTCCGCGACGCGCGGCGCGGCGCCGCCCGTCAGGAAGGCGGCGACGTCCGCCGCGTATGCCCGCAGGCGTTCCTCGCTCTTCGCGGAGAGGACGAGGAGCTGCTCCTGGCCTTCGTCGGTCACGGGTCGTTCTCCGTCGTCGGGGCCGGTCGGCAGGTGTTCCTCCACGACCAGGCAGGCGTTGGCGCCACCGGCGCCGAAAGAGCTGATGACGGCGCGCAGCGGCAGTTCGCGCGCGGTGCCGTCCGGTGCGGGCCGCTCCTGCCGCGTCCAGGGTTCGCGGGTCTGCTGGACCGCGAACGGCGTGGCGGCGAAGTCGATCTCCGGGTTGGGCTCGGCGGAGTGGAGCGAGGGCACCAGGGTGCGGTGGCGCAGCTGGAGCAGGACCTTCGTCAGACCGGCGATGCCGGCCGCCGACTCCAGGTGGCCGATGTTCGTCTTCACCGAGCCGACCGAGATGGTGGGCCGTGGCGTCCGGTGTGCCGGGTCTTCGGCGGGCCCGCCGAAGACGTCGGTCAGGCCGGCGATCTCGATGGGGTCGCCGAGCAGCGTGCCGGTGCCGTGGGCCTCGACATAGCCGATGGTGTCAGGGGCCACGCGGGCCCGGTCGAGGGCGCCGCGGACGACCGCCGCCTGGGCGGAGGCGCTCGGCACGGTGTAACCGCCCGCGTCGCCGACCGCGTTGACGGCCGAGCCGCGGATGACGCCGAGGACCCGGTCACCGTCGGCGAGCGCCGCCGAGAGGGGCTTGAGCAGGACGGCTCCGACGCCCTCGCCGTCGACGAACCCGTCCGCACCCGCGCCGAACGCCTTGAGCCGGTCGTCGCGCGAGAGCATCCCGGCCTGCGCGAGGCCGCGCAGGTGCTTGGGGTGCAGGATCAGGTTGACGCCACCGGCCACGGCCGCGGCGCACTCGCCCGCGGCGATGCTCTGGCAGGCCAGGTGGATCGCGGTCAGGGAGGACGAGCAGGCGGTGTCGACCGCCATGCTGGGCCCGGTGAAGTCGAAGGAGTGCGAGACCCGGTTGGCGATCGACCAGTGCCGGGAGTACGCCTCGGTCGGCACGCCGCGCGCGTTCGCGGCGCCGCTCATCCACTCGTAGTCGCTGCCCATCACGCCGACGAACACGCCGACCGGTCCCCGGGCGGCGAGCGCGGCGGGCGGGCAGCCCGCGTCGTCCAGGGTCGCGGCGGCGGTCTGCAGGAAGAGGCGCTCCTGCGGGTCCATCGCCTCGGCCTCGGCAGGCGAGATCTGGAAGAACAGCGGGTCGAACGCGTCCACGTCGTCGATGAACCCGGCCCACTTGCTGTACGCGCCGGTGGTGCCCGACGGGTCGAAGTGGGCGTCGGCGTCCCAGCGTTCGGCGGGCACCTCGCGGACGCAGTGGCGCGCGGCGGCGAGGTTGTCCCACAGTTCGCCGACCGTGGCGGCCAGCGGGTAGCGCCCGGCGACGCCGACGATGGCGATGCGGTCGTCGGTGCTCTCCTCGGGCTCCGGCGCGGCGGTGGCGACGGCGGCCGTCGGCTCACCGTCGGACAGCTTTCCGGCGATGAAGCGGGCGAGGGCGCGCGGGGTGCGGTGCTCGAAGACCATGGTCGCGGGCAGCCGGAGCTTCGTGCGCGCGCTGAGCTTGTTGCGCAGCTCCAGTGCGGTCAGCGAGGTGAAGCCCAGGCGCAGCAGTTCGGCGTCGGGGTCGATGTCGTCGGCCGACCCGAACTTGAGGGCCGCCGCGACCTCGCCGCGCACCAGTTCGGCGACGACGTCCGCGCGGTCCGCTGCGGGGACCGCGCGCAGCCCCTCGCCCTCTCCCGTGGCGACCGGCGCGCCCGACGGTGCGGCGACCGATGGGCGGGGGCGGCGGGCCGGTGCCGGGGAGCGCAGCAGCGGGGGCAGCGTGCCCGCGGCGGACCGGGCGGCCTCGCGGTCGAGGCGGACGGGGACGAGGTGGGCGCGGTCGGTGCCGAGCGCGGCGTCGAGGAGGGCGAGGCCCTCGCCGGTGGCGAGCGGCAGGACCCCGGCGTCGCCCAGGCGGGCCAGGTCGGCCTCGTCGAGGCGGCCGGTCAGGGCGCTGCGCTCGGCCCACAGGCCCCAGCCGAGGGAGAGCGCGGGCAGGCCCTGGGCGCGGCGGTGGTGCGCCAGCGCGTCGAGGACGGCGTTGGCGGCGGCGTAGTTGCCCTGGCCCGCGGTGCCCAGGGTGGCGGCGACGGACGAGAACAGCACGAAGGCGCCCAGGTCGAGGTCGCGGGTCAGTTCGTGCAGGTGCCAGGCGCCGTCGGCCTTGGCCGCGAGGACGGTGTCCAGGCGCTCGGGCGTCAGGGAGCCGATCACTCCGTCGTCGAGCGTGCCGGCGGCGTGCAGGACGGCCCGCAGCGGGCGGTCCTGCGGAAGGGCCGCGAGCAGGTCGGCCAGCGCGGCGCGGTCGCCGATGTCGCAGGCGGCGGAGGTCGCCGTCGCGCCCAGCTCGGTCAGTTCGGCGGCGAGCGCGTCGGCGCCCTGCCGGCTGACGAGCAGCAGGTCGCGTACGCCGTGCTCGGCGACGAGGTGGCGGGCGACCAGGCCGCCCAGGGTGCCGGACGCGCCGGTGATCAGCACGGTGCCGTCGGTGGGGAGCACCGGACGCTCCGCGGGAGGCGCGGAGTCCTCGGTGCCGCGCGTGGCGGCCGCCGTGGCTGCGGTCGGCTTGGCGCGGACCAGCCTCGGGGCTCGTGCCTGCCCCTCACGTACGGCGAGTTGGGGCTCGTCGGAGGCGAGCAGGGCCGGCAGCAGGCCGGTGAGCCCGTCGGCGTCCCTCGCGGACGCGCTGTCGAGGTCGACCAGCACGATCCGTTCCGGGTGCTCGGTCTGGGCGGAGCGGACCAGGCCCCATACGGCGGCGGCCGCGGGGTCGGTCTCCTCGGCGTCGCCCGCGTCGGTCGTCACGGCGTGCCGGGTCACCACGACCAGGCGCGCGTCGTCGCCGGTGTCCGGGTCGGCGAGCCAGGAGCGGAGGTCGCCGAGGACGGCGGAGGTCACGGTCCTGACCCGGTCGGGCAGTTCGCCGTCGGCGGCAGGGCAGCGCAGGACGGTGGCCTCGGCGGGGACCTCGGTGCGCGCGGCGTCCAGGTGGAGGGGGACCCAGTCGACGTCGAAGAGCGCGCTCCGGCCCGCTTCGAGGCTGACGCCGTCGAGGGGGCGCAGGGTCAGCGACTCGGCCGCAAGGACGCCGCGGCCCGCGCCGTCGGAGAGGCGCAGGGCGACGGCGCCGCTGTCCAGCGGGGTGAGGCGGGCCCGCAGCCCGGTCGGTTCGGCCGCCGCGTCCGCGTCGAGCCAGCGCACGCCGGTGAACGAGAACGGCATCGCGGGCGTCGTCCTGAGGTCCAGGGCGTGCAGGGCGGCGTCCAGCAGCGCGGGCCGGACCGGCTCGGGCAGGGTGACCTCGGCGTACAGCTCGTCGCCGTGCCGCCACAGGGTGCGCAGGCCGCGGAAGCCGGGTCCGTACTCCAGGCCGCGCTCGGCCAGATCCGCGTACCACGAGGTGAGGTCGACGCGTTCGGCTCCGGGCGGCGGCCAGGGCACCGGGTCCTCGGTGCCGGCGTCGCCCTCGGTGTCCAGGAGCGCGCCGGTGGCGTGCAGCTGCCAGTCGGACTCCGGGGCGCGGGCGTGCAGGCGCAGCGGACGGGAGCCGGCGGTGTCGGCCGTGCCCAGGGTCAGCTGGATCTCGACCTCGCCGCGCTCGGGGATCAACAACGGCGCCTGGAAGGTGAGTTCGTCGACCGTGCCGCCCGTGTGCAGGGCCATCTCCAGCAGGGCGGTGCCGGGTACGACGACCTGGCCGCGGACGCGGTGGTCGGTGAGCCAGGGGTGGCTGCGCAGGGAGAGCCTGCCGGTGAGGACCGTCTGTCCGCCGTCGGCCAGTTCGACGGGGTCGTTCAGGAGCGGTCGAGGCGCCTGGAGCCAGTACGGCATCGTCTCGAAGGCGTAGGTGGGCAGGTCCGCGGCGCGGGCTCCGGTGCCCTCGAAGACGGGCCGCCAGTCCACCGGGACGCCGTGGGCGTGCAGGCGGGCGATGGACAGGTGGAGCTGCCGGGTGGCGTCCTCGTCGCGGCGCAGCGAACCGACCACCAGGGCCGGGGAGTCGGCGTCCTGCGCGGTCTCCTCGACGCCGAACGCGAGGACGGGGTGCGGGCTGCACTCGACGAACGTCCGGTGCCCGTCGGCGAGGAGCGCGTCGACGACGGGGGCGAAGCGGACGGTGGTGCGCAGGTTCTCGTACCAGTAGGCGGCGTCGAGGCCCGCGGTGTCCAGGACCCGCCCGGTGACGGTGGAGTGGAAGGGGACGGAGCCCGTGCGGGGCGTGATGTCCGCGAGGTCCGCGAGGATCCGGTCGCGGATGCGCTCGACGTGCGCGGAGTGCGAGGCGTAGTCGACGGGGATGCGGCGGGCGCGGATCTCCTCGGCGGCGCAGTGCGCGAGCAGGTCGTCCAGGGCGGCCGCCTCGCCGGAGACCACCGTGGAGCGGGCTCCGTTGACGGCGGCGACGAAGACGCGCCCCTCCCAGGGCGCGAGCAGGGCGCGGGTGGCGTCCTCCGGCAGGGCGAGGGAGACCATGCCGCCCGCTCCCGCGATCTCCAGGATGGCGCGGGAGCGCAGGGCGACCACGCGGGCGCCGTCCTCCAGGGAGAGCCCGCCGGCGGCGCAGGCCGCGGCGATCTCACCCTGGGAGTGGCCGACCACGGCGGACGGGACGACTCCGGCCGCCCGCCACACCTCGGCGAGCGAGACCATGACCGCCCACAGCGCGGGCTGCACCACGTCGACCCGGGCCAGCGCGGCCTCGTCGTCCAGGACGTCGCGCAGTGACCAGTCGACCAAGCCGCTCAGGGCCTGTTCGCACGCGTCCATCCGCGCGGCGAACACCGGGGAGGACGCGCGCAGCCCCCGGGCCATGCCGACCCACTGCGAGCCCTGGCCGGGGAACACCCACACCACACCGGACTCGGGGGCGACGGTTCCTTCCACCACCTCGGGGGCCGACTCGCCCGCCGCCAACGCGGCGAGACCGGTGAGGAGTTCGGCGCGGTCCTCGGCGACGACGAGCCCGCGGTGGTGCAGCGCGGCACGGGCCGTCAGGGTGGCGTGTCCGACGTCCAGCAGGCTCGCCTCGGGGCGGGCCTCCAGCCACTCCTTGAGCTGTCCGGCCTGGCGGCGCAGCGCCGTGCCGGTGCCGCCCGACACCAGGACCGGCACCACGGCCGGGGTGCGCGGCTCCGGCGCCTCACCACCGGTCTCCCCCGCCTCCGGGGTCTGCCCGGCGGGCGCCTGCTCGATGATCACGTGCGCGTTCGTGCCGCTCGCGCCGAAGGCCGACACGCCGGCGCGGCGGGGACGGCCCGTCTCGGGCCAGGCCCGCTGCTCGGTCAGCAGCTCCACCGCGCCCGAGGACCAGTCCACGTGCCGCGACGGCTTCTCGACGTGCAACGTCCTTGGCAGTACGCCCTGTTGGAGGGCGAGCACCGTCTTGATCACACCGGCGACACCGGCGGCGGCCTGCGTATGGCCGATGTTGGACTTCAGCGACCCCAGCCACAGCGGGACGTCCCGCTCCTGGCCGTACGTGGCGAGCAGCGCCTGCGCCTCGATGGGGTCGCCCAGCCTCGTCCCGGTGCCGTGCGCCTCGACCGCGTCCACGTCCGCGGCGGTCAGCCGGGCGTTCGCCAGGGCGTCGCGGATCACCCGCTCCTGCGACGGGCCGTTGGGGGCCGTGAGACCGCTGGAGGCGCCGTCCTGGTTGACCGCCGAGCCGCGCAGCACGGCGAGGACGCGGTGGCCGTTGCGCCGCGCGTCCGAGAGGCGTTCGAGGACGAGGACGCCCACGCCCTCCGACCAGCCCGTGCCGTCGGCGGTGTCCGAGAACGCCTTGCAGCGGCCGTCCGCCGAGAGGCCGCGCTGGCGGGAGAACTCCACGAACGTCGTGGGCGTCGCCATCACCGCCACGCCGCCGGCCAGCGCCAGCGAGCTCTCCCCCGACCGCAGCGACGCCGCCGCCAGGTGCAGCGACACCAGCGACGACGAGCACGCCGTGTCCACCGTGACGGCGGGGCCCTCGAACCCGAACGTGTACGAGACGCGGCCGGACGCCACGCTCGGCAGGCTGCCGGTGAGCAGCTGCCCCTCGAACCCGCCGGCGGCGCCGCCCAGGCGCGAGGAGTAGTCGCCGTACATCACGCCCGCGAAGACGCCGGTGCGGCTGCCGCGCAGGGTGGCGGGGTCGATGCCCGCGCGCTCCAGCGCCTCCCAGGACGTCTGCAGGAGCAGCCGCTGCTGCGGGTCGGTGGCCAGCGCCTCGCGGGGCGACATGCCAAAGAAGCCGGCGTCGAACTCGGCGGCGTCGTGGAGGAATCCGCCCTGCCGCGTGTAGCTGGTGCCGGTCCGCTCCGGGTCGGGGTCGTACAGGCCCTCCAGGTCCCAGCCGCGGTTCTCCGGGAACCCGGACACGGCGTCCACGCCGTCGACGGCAAGCCGGAACAGCTCCTCGGGCGAAGTGGCGCCGCCGGGGAACCGGCACGCCATGCCCACGATCGCGACCGGCTCGTGGCGGGACGGGCCCGCCTCCGCCTCGGCCAGCCTCCGGCGAGTGTCACGCAGCTCGGTCGTGACCCGCTTGAGGTAGTCGAGCAGCTTCCCGTCGGTCATGGTTCAGGGCCTTCCCAGCTCATCGTCGATCAGAGAAAAGAGTTCGTCCGCGTCGGCCGCGGCGATCTGCTCGTCATGCAGGGGCTCCGCCGGCCCTTCGGGCTCCGGTCCGGCGGCGACGGTCCCCAGGAGCGCCAGCAACCGGTCGGTGACGTCCGCGCGCAGCGCGTCGTCGCCGACGCCGCTCACGCTCCGTGCGAGCCGGTCGAGGTCGGCGAGCACGGGGGCTCCGTCCGGGACACGGGGGTCCGGTGCGACGGCCGGGACTTCCGTTCGAACACCCGCCTGTGGCGGCGCCGTTGATGCCTGCGGGTCCAGGGCGAGCCGCCCCAGCAGATGCCGGGCCAGCGCGGCCGGGCTCGGATGGTCGAAGGTCACCGTGGCGGTCAGGGTCAGACCGGTCAGGGTGGAGAGGCGGTTGCGCAGCTCCAGGGCCGTCAGGGAGTCGAAGCCCAGGTCGGTGAAGCCGCGGTCGGCGGGCACGTCCGCCGAACCGGCCCTGCCGAGAACGGTGACGATCTCCGCCTGCACCAGCCTGCGCAGGGTCAGCTCCCGGTCGCGGTCGGGCAGCGGCAGCAGCCGCTCGCGCAGCGACTGGGCGCCGCCCCGCGCCTGGTCCGCCCGCACGGCCCTGGCGGGCGCCAACTGCCGCATGAGGAACGGTGGTTCGGTGTCGCGGAGGGCGGCGACGTCGAGCCAGGCGGGCACCAGGTGCGGCCGGTCGGCGCCGAGGGCGAGGTCGAGCAGGGCCAGACCGTCGTCCGTGGGCAGCGGCCGCAGGCCCATCCGCAGCATCCGCTGTCTGTCGGCGTCGTCGAGCCCCTCGGTCATGCCGGTGGCCTGCTCCCACAGCCCCCAGCCGAGAGCGAGCGCGGGCAGTCCGGCGCCGTGCCGGTGCTGGGCGAGCGCGTCGAGGAACGCGTTGCCGGCCGCGTAGTTGGCCTGGCCCGCGAAGCCGACCGTGGCGGTCACGGAGGAGAACAGCACGAACGCCGACAGGTCCAGGTCCCGGGTGAGTTCGTGCAGATGCCAGGCGGCGTCGACCTTCGGGGTCAGCACCGCGTGCAGCCGCTCGGGCTCCAGGGTCAGCGTCGAGGCGTCGTCCATGCGCCCGGCGGCGTGCACGACGGCCCGCAGGGGCGCCGCCGCGGGAACGTCCGCGAGGAGTCCCGCGAGGGCGGCCCTGTCGGTGACGTCGCAGGCGGCGACGGTGACCGAGGCGCCCCGCGCGGACAGGTCGGCCACCAGGTCGTCGACGCCGTCGGCGGCCTGCCCGCGTCGGCTGACCAGCAGCAGACGGCGTACGCCGTGGTCCGCCACCAGACGCCGGGCCACGGTGGCGCCGAGACCGCCGGTGCCGCCGGTGATCAGGAC
>NZ_LIRJ01000030.1 GCF_001419745.1 Streptomyces silaceus
AGATGTGTATACGCGACAGGGGCGGAGGTCACGGGGGGCGCGGGGGTGTCCCTCCGGGTCCCCGGGAATCGCCCTCCTACGCCCGCGGCGCCCTACGCCCGTGCCGTCTTACGCCCGCGCCGCCCTAAACCCGCACCCGCCTGCGCCCGCACGCACCCGCCCGCACCCGCACCCCGCCTACGCCCCCAGCAGCCGCGACACCGTATAGATCGCGAGCCCCGCCAGGGAGCCGACCACCGTGCCGTTGATCCGGATGAACTGCAGGTCACGGCCGATGTGCGCCTCGATCTTCTTCGAGGTGTGCTCCGCGTCCCAGCCCGCCACCGTGTCGGTGATGAGCGAGGTGATCTCGTCGCGGTACGTCGTGACCACGTAGACCGCCGCGCCCTCCACCCAGCCGTCGACCTTCTGCTGGAGCCGGCTGTCCGTCGCCATCCGCGCGCCGAGCGAGAGCAGCGAGGCCCGCACGCGCAGCCGCAGCTCGCTGCGCTCGTCCTCGGCGGCGGCCACGATCATGGAACGCACCGCCGACCACGTCGAGGCGATCAGGTCCTGCACCTCGCCGCGGGCGAGGATCTCCCGCTTGAGGCGCTCCACGCGTTCGCGGGTGTCCGAGTCGGACTGGAGGTCGGCGGCGAAGTCGGTGAGGAAGCGGTCGACGGCGCCGCGCGCGGGGTGCTCGGGCATGTCCCGCATCTCGGTGACGAAGCGGAGCAGCTCCTTGTAGACCCGCTCGCCGACCTTCTTGTCGACGAACCGCGGGGTCCAGCCGGGCGCGCCGCCCTGCACCGCGTCCATCACCGAGTCGGCGTGCTCGACCAGCCAGTCGTGGGCGCGGACGCAGACGAGGTCGACGACGCGCCGGTGGCCGCCGTCCGCGACGACCTTCTCCAGCATCTTGCCCATGCCGGGGGCGATCTCCTGGGCGTCGGCGCGGCGCGTGACGGCCTCGCCGACGACGGCCTGCACGTCGGAGTCGCGCAGGACGGTCAGGGCGCCGCGCAGGGCCGTGGCGAGCTCGGCGGTGACGCGGTCGGCGTGCGCGGGCTCGGCGAGCCAGGCGCCGAGGCGGCCGCCGATGCCCACCGCGTGCAGCCGGCCGCGCACGACGTCGGCGGAGAGGAAGTTCTCCCCGACGAAGTCGCCGAGGGAGGCGCCCAGTTGGTCCTTCTTGTTCGGGATGATCGCCGTGTGCGGGATGGGGATGCCCAGCGGGTGGCGGAAGAGAGCCGTCACGGCGAACCAGTCGGCGAGCGCGCCGACCATGCCGGCCTCGGCCGCGGCGGCGACGTACCCCGCCCAGGGGCCGGCGCCGGAGTTCTGCGCCCACTTCGCCAGGACGTAGACGAGCGCGACGAAGACGAGCAGGCCCGTCGCCGTGATCTTCATCCGGCGGACGCCGCGGCGCTTCTCCTCGTCGGCCGCGCTGTACGTGAAGCCGCCCGCGCCGACAGGAGCACCGCCTCCTACGCCGACGGGGGCACCGCCTGCTCCGAACGGGGCGCCGCTTGAAGAGCGAACTTCACGGGCATGCTGCCCACGGCTCCCCTCGTCCGTTTCAGTCACTTCCTCCGCTTTTGTGCGTTCCACTCACTCCACCCGGCCCGTTCGCCTCGTCCTCATCCGCATGGTTCCCACGTCCTGTGTCCTGATTGTCCCCATGTCCGTGTGTCATGCGCCCCTTCCTGACCTACTCCTGGAACGGACGACAAGTTCCCGGCGTCTGAGAGGACGGAGGGGGGCAGTGTCGGCCGCCTCACGGCCCATGACGCATCATGGGGTGATCACACCGGAGCCTCGGGGCTCCCCCTGCCCGAGGAGAAAGAGCCCGCATGACCAAGCGTCACGGTTATGCCCTTCTCGCCGCGGTCCTCGCGGTCATAGTGGTGGTTTCCGCCGCGATATACCTCGGTGTCTCAGGCACCGACGACAGCTCCAAGGACTCCATCAGCGCGGGTCCGCGCACCCCGCGCAACTCCGCCGCGCCCGCTTCCTCCGGCACCTGGGTCGGCTCCTGGTCGGCCTCGCCCGCCGGCGCCGAACCGGGCACCGCGCAGAAGGGGTTCGCCGGCCGCTCCATCCGCAACGTCGTGCACACGAGCGTCGGCGGCACCAGCGCCCGCATCACCCTCTCGAACCTCTACGGCACCACGCCGCTCAGCGTCACGCACGCCTCGGTCGCCCTGGCCTCCGCCACGAACGACCCGGCCGCCGCGCCCGGCACGCTGCGCCGCCTCACCTTCAACGGCAACACCTCGGTGGTCGTCCCGCCGGGCGCCCAGGTGATGAGCGACGCGGCCCGGCTGCGCGTCCCGCACGACGCGGACCTCCTGGTCACCACCTACTCGCCCACCCCGTCGGGCCCGGTCACCTACCACCCGCACGCGCGCCAGATCAGCTACGTCGCCGACGGCGACCGCACCGAGGACCAGAGCGGCGCCGCGTACACCGAGCAGAGCCCGTTCTGGCGCTACCTCTCGGCGGTGGACGTGCTCAGCAACGAGACGGACGGCACCGTCGTCGTCTTCGGCGACTCCATCACCGACGGCATCTCCTCCACGATGGGCGCCAACCGCCGCTGGACCGACGTGCTCGCCGACCGGCTGCGCGCCGAGTCGGGCGCGCCGCGCTACGGCGTCGTGAACCAGGGCATCAGCGGCAACCGCATCCTGTCCGACGGGCGCGGCAGCCCCGCCGCCAACCCGTCCGGCCTCTCCCGCTTCGACCGCGACGTCCTGGACCGCACCGGCGTCAAGGCCGTCGTGATAGCGCTCGGCGTCAACGACATCCTGCGCAACCCGCACCAGAACGACCCGGACCGCATCGTCGAGGGCCTGCGCGAGCTGACCCGGCAGGCGCACACCCGCGGGCTGCGCGTGGTCGGCGCGACGCTGATGCCGTTCGGCGGCCACCGCGGGTACGAGCCCGCGCTGGAGGCGGTCCGCCAGTCGGTGAACGAGCAGATCCGCTCGGGCAAGGTCTTCGACGACCACGTCGACTTCGACCGGGCGCTGCGCGATCCGTACGACCCGCGCAAGCTGCGGCCGCTGTACGACTCGGGCGACCACCTGCACCCGTCCGACGCCGGCTACCGCCGGATGGCGGAGACGTTCGACCTGGCCCACCTGAAGGGGTCGGCCGCGGCGGAGCTGTAGCGCACCGCCTCAGTCCCGGTCCCCGCGCTCCAGGCGGTGCCGTTCCTCCTGCCGAAGGCGATGCTGCTCGGCGCGCTCCCAGTGCGCCGCGCGGCGCTCCTCACGGGCCTCCAGCCGCGCCTGGCGCCGCTCCTCCTTGATCCGCAGCTTCTCCGTCCTGCGGATCTTGCGGTCCACGCCCACGCCGCCCATCAGGGCCACGCCCTTGACGACCACGCGGGGTGAGCCGGGCGTACCGACGCCCGTCGCCTGGTCGTCGAAGCCGCCCATGATGCCGAAGCCCTTGACCACGACGTTCATCTCCGGCGGCACGATGACCTGCAGGCCGCCCATGATCGTGAAGCAGCGGATCTCCACGTCGGGCGAGGCGAAGTAGGCCTCGCGCAGGTCGATCTCGCCGCCGCCCCACATCGCGAACGCGGTGAACACCCGCCCGACCGTCCAGCCGCCCTTGCGGCCGAACCCGCTCCAGAAGGCGAAGCCGCCGACCGACGACGGCTCGCCGGTCACCATCCGCTGGTCCCAGTCGATGGCGGCGGGGTCCGCGTCCACCGGCCGCTTCACCATGGACACCTTGGCGGCGCCGTGCGACGGCAGGTCGCGGGTGATCGGCTCCAACTCGCCGTACGTACGCGCCTTGTAGGTCGCGTCGAGGCGCTCCTCGAACTCCGTCATGTCCAGACGGCCCTCGGCCATCGCGTCCCGGAGCTGTTCGGCGACCCGCTCGCGGTCGGCGTCGGAGGCCCTCAGGTCACGCCCGGGGTGCTCGGGGGGCGTCCCCCCGGAGGATGCGGCTTCGCTCATACGGTGCAGCCTACGAGGTAGCCTTCTCCCCGTACATCTTGGCGATGACCGCCTCGATGTCCGGTTCCCTGACCGAGAGATCGACCATCGGGTAGCGCTCCGCGATCCGCGCGACGAGCGGAGCCGCCGACTCCGCCGCCGGGAAGGCCAGCCACTGGCGCGGACCCTCCACCTTCACCACGCGCGCCGACTCGGCCTCGATCGGCGGAAGTTCGCGTTCCAGGTCCACGACCAGGGTGCGCTCGCTCTCCCCCACCTCGTGCAGCCCCGCCAGCGCGCCGTCGTACATCAGCCGGCCGTGGTCGATCACCATCACGCGCTTGCACAGCTGCTCGATGTCGGTCAGGTCGTGCGTGGTGAGCAGGACCGTCGTGCCCGACTCGGCGTTCAGGTCCCGCAGGAACTCCCGTACCTTCGCCTTGCTGATGACGTCCAGGCCGATCGTCGGCTCGTCCAGGTACAGCACCTCCGGGTCGTGCAGCAGCGCCGCGGCGATGTCGCCGCGCATCCGCTGGCCCAGCGAGAGCTGGCGCACGGGGACGTCCAACAGCGCGCCCAGTTCGAGCAGTTCGACGCACCGGTCGAGGTTCTCGGCGAAGCGCCCGTCGGGGATGCGGTACATGCGGTGCATCAGGCGGTACGAGTCGATCAGCGGCAGGTCCCACCACAGCGTCGTGCGCTGCCCGAAGACGACGCCGATGCGCCGGGCCAGGCGGGTGCGCTCGCGGGACGGGTCGATGCCCGCGACGCGCAGCCGGCCGCCGCTCGGCGTGAGGATGCCCGTCAGCATCTTGATGGTCGTCGACTTCCCGGCGCCGTTGGGCCCGATGTAGCCGACCATCTCGCCGCGCGGCACCGTGAAGGAGATCCCGTCGACGGCCCGCACCTGGTGCCGCTCGCGCCGCAGGAACCCGGTCTTCTTGCGTACGTCGAAGACCTTCTCGACGCCTTCGAGCTCGATGAGGTCTGGTTCCACGGCGGTTCAGCTCCCTGTGCTGCGGTACGAACGAAGGCCCGCGCGCCAGGCCAGACCGGCCAGGGCGAGCGTGCAGACGGCCACCAGCGGCGGCGTGAACGCCACCCACCGGGGCAGGTCCAGCGGATAGGGCCGGCCCAGCACGTACAGGCCGGGCAGCCAGTTGACGAAGGCGAGCGGCAGCACGAACGTCACGCCGCGCAGCAGCTCCTTGGCGAAGACGGTCGGCGGGTACTGGAGCAGGGTCGTGCCGCCGTACGTGAAGGCGTTCTGCACCTCGGCCGCGTCCTGCGCCACGAACTGGAAGGCGCCGCCCGCCACGAACACGGACCCGAAGATGACCGCGCCGCACACCAGCATCAGCGGCACCATCAGGACCTTGAGCACGTTCCAGTCGACGTCCACGGCCACGAGGGCGTACCCGAGGACGAGCGCGCCCTGGGTGACGCGGCCGATCCGGTGCAGCCCGAAGCGGTCGGCGGCGACCTGCGCGATCACCGGGGCGGGCCGCACCAGGAGCGTGTCCAGCGTCCCGTCGCGCACCCGCCGGCCCAGCCGGTCCATGGAGCCGATCACGAGGTCGGCGAGCCCGAACGCGGTGCACGAGACGCCGTACAGGAACGCCACTTCGGGCAGCGCGTAGCCGCCGAGGCGGTCCACCTGCGAGAACATCAGCAGGATCGCCACGAAGTCGAAGGCGGTCACCGCGAGGTTGCCGAGCGCGGTCATCGCGAACGACATGCGGTACGCCATGAGGGAGCGGATCCACATGGCGGAGATCAGCCGGTAGGCGCGCAGCCCGTCCCGCACCCGGCTCACCCGGTCCGCCGCGGGCCGGCGGGTCGACTCAGCCACCCTGGACCACCACCCGTCGTGTGGCGACCACTTGGAGCAGCCGCCCGGCGGTGAGCAGCGCCGCCGCCCAGCCGATCTGGAAGGCGTACGCGCGCAGCAGCCCGGCGCCCGTGTACGTGCCGAGGAACACGTCGGCGGGCACCTGGAGCTGCGCCGACCAGGGCAGCGCGCGGGCGAACTCGCCGAGCGCGCCCGGGAAGACGTTCAGCGGCAGCAGCATCCCGGAGAAGAACGTGCCCGCGAGCATCGCGATCTGCGTCACACCCGCGCCGTCCATCAGCCAGAACGCGGAGAGCGCGACCAGGAAGCGGATCGCGTAGCTGACCAGCACGCCGAGCACCACGGCGAGCAGGAACGCCGCCCAGCGCAGCGCGTCCGGGGGCAGCGTCAGGTCGAAGACGAACGCTCCGAAGACCATCGGCAGGACCCCGCGCCCCACCAGCTGGAACGCGGCCCGGCCCAGGTCGGTCGCCAGCCACCAGGCCTGGAGGTCGACGGGCCGGTACAGGTCGATCGCGATGTCGCCGGTGCGGATTCGCTCGATCAGCTCGTTCTCGAAGCCGCCGCCCATGAGCGCCATCACGGTGAGCAGGCCCTGGCCGAGCCACACGTAGGTGAGGGCCTGGGACTGGTCGTATCCGCCGAGGCCGGGCCGCTCGTCCCAGAGCGCGAGGTAGGTGTAGGCGAGAATGAGCCCGAAGACGGTGTTGGTGAACACCCCGGCCGCCGTCGCGACCCGGTACGTGGCGTATCTCCGGAAGCCCCCTTCGGCGACGGCCGCGTACAAACGGAACCGTCCTGTACGCACGAGCATCCCTTTCACAGTGAGCCTCGTCCCGAATCGGACCAAAGCGACGGAGCCTAGTGCGATCGGTGTCGCTCGTGCCAGGCATTTTCGGCGCCGGGGCGCGTGCCTGGTCACGAAGGGGTGTGGCGACGGTGTGCAATGGGGTTTACGAGGCGTACTGGACGTACGACGCTAACCGGGAGTTCCGCGAGAGATGAGCGACGAGCCGCAGCAGCAGGATCCTGCCGGACACCAGGGCCGGCCGCCCAGGGAGCCGCAGGACACGCCCGCCGGCACCCCCGAGGACCCGGCCGAGGGGGCGAAGGGAGCGGCGGAGGGCGCGGCCGCGAAGAAGGCGCAGACGCCGCCCCCGGGCGCCGCGGGCGCGGCGGGCTCCGGAACGGCGGCCAAGGGCTCGGAGGGCGCCGAGACGGGCTCTGAGGGGCCTCGGACGGGCCCCCGGGCCGACTCCCCGGCGACCGGAGCCGGAACCGGTGCCGGAACCGGAGCTGGTCACGGAGCCGGTGCCGGAGCTGCTCCCGACGCCGGGACCACGCAGATCCCTGCCGTGAGCGCGGCGGCGGGCGCGGGCGCCGGGGCGGCGGCCCCGGGGACGGCCGCGTCGGCGGCGGCGCCCTCCGGCCCCGCGGCCGACGGCACCGACGGCACCGACGGGAAGAAGCCGAAAAAGGCCAAGCGCCCCAAGCGCAAGGGCTGGCGGCGGATCTTCCCGACCTGGCGCATGGTCCTCGGCGGCTTCATCCTGCTGATCCTGCTCTGCGTCGGCGGCTTCATGGCTGGCTACATGCTGGTCGACATCCCGCCGGCGAACGCCGCGGCGACCAAGCAGAGCAACGTCTACCTGTACTCCGACGGCACCCAGATCGCCCGCGACGGCGAGGTCAACCGCGAGAAGGTGCCCCTCAAGCAGATCCCGCTCACCGTCCAGCACTCCGTGCTCGCCGCCGAGGACCGCGACTTCTACGGGGAGTCCGCGGTCGACCCCAAGGCGATGATCCGCGCCGCCTGGAACACCGTCACCGGCAAGGGCAAGCAGTCGGGCTCCACCATCACCCAGCAGTACGTGAAGAACTACTACCTGGGCCAGGAGCAGACGGTCACCCGCAAGGTGAAGGAGTTCTTCATCTCGATCAAGCTGGACCGCGAGGTGAGCAAGGACGACATCCTCGCGGGCTATCTGAACACCAGCTACTTCGGCCGCAACGCGTACGGCGTCCAGGCCGCCGCCCAGGCCTACTACGGCAAGGACGTCGAGAAGCTCTCCGTCGCCCAGGGCGCCTACCTCGCGACGCTGCTCAACTCCCCCAACGCGTACGACGTCGCCACCCACCCCGAGAACAAGTCCCGCGCCATGGGCCGCTGGAACTACGTCCTGGACGGCATGGTCACGGAGGGCTGGCTCAGCAGGTCCGACCGGGCCGGCATGAAGTTCCCGATGCCCGACGAGGCCAAGGGCGCGGCGGGCCTGTCCGGGCAGCGCGGCTATGTCGTCAAGGCCGTCGAGGACTATCTGACGTCCAACAAGATCATCGACGAGGAGACGCTGGCCAAGGGCGGCTACCGCATCACCACGACCCTCCAGAAGGACCGTCAGGAGGCCTTCAAGAAGGCCGTCGAGGACCAGGTGATGTCGAAGGTCGACAAGGACGCGCGCAAGGTCGACCGCAACGTCCGCGCGGGCGGCGCCTCCATCGACCCGGCCACCGGCAAGGTCGTCGCGATGTACGGCGGCATCGACTACACCAAGCAATATGTCAACAACGCGACGCGGCGCGACTACCAGGTCGGATCGACCTTCAAGCCGTTCGTGTTCACCTCCGCGGTGGAGAACGGCTCGGTCACCCAGGACGGCCGCGCGATCACCCCGAACACCGTCTACGACGGCACCAACAAGCGTCCCGTGCAGGGCTGGAGCGGCGGCGCGTACGCCCCCGAGAACGAGGACCAGGTCTCCTACGGCAACATCACCGTCAGCGAGGCCACCGACAAGTCCGTGAACTCGGTGTACGCGCAGATGGCCGTCGACGTCGGCTCCGACAAGGTCAAGGACACCGCGATCGCCCTCGGCGTCCCGGAGAGCACCCCCGACCTCACCGCCTCCCCCTCCATCGCGCTCGGCCCGTCCACCGCGAGCGTCCTGGACATGACCGAGGCGTACGCGACGCTCGCCAACCACGGCAAGCACGGCACGTACACGATCGTCGAGAAGATCACCAAGGACGGCGCGGAGGTCGAGCTGCCGGGCAAGGACACCGAGCAGGCCGTGTCCCGCGAGGCCGCCGACACCACCACCTCGATCCTGCAGAGCGTCGTCCAGGGCGGCACCGGCACGGCGGCGCAGGGCGCGGGCCGCCCCGCGGCGGGCAAGACCGGCACCGCGGAGAACGACACGGCGGCCTGGTTCGCCGGCTACACCCCGGACCTCGCGACGGTGGTCGCCGTCATGGGCCAGGACCCGGACACCGGTGCGCATACGCCGCTGTACGGCGCGCTCGGCGAGCAGCGCATCAACGGCGGCGCCTACCCGGCGCGCGTCTGGGCGCAGTTCACCAAGGCCGCCCTGGAGGGCAAGCCCGTCAAGGACTTCGACCTGGAGCTGGAGCAGGGCGCGGACCTGCCGCCGGTGCCCGACCCGACGACGGGCGGCGCCACCACGGGCGACCAGGACACCGGCGGCACCACGGACGGCGGGGCCACCACGGGTGACCAGGACAACGGCGGCGCCACGACCGGCGGCCAGGACAACGGCGGCGCGACCACCGGGGGCCAGGACAACGGCGGCCAGACCGGTGGGCAGACGGGCGGCCAGACGGGTGGCCAGACCGGCGGACAGGACCCCGGGGGCACCACCGACGGGGGCGCCACGGACGGCGGGGCGACGGACGGCGGCGCCACCCAGGGCGGCCCGACGGGCGGCGGCACCGATACGGGAGGGGGCGGCGCGGCCACCGACGGCGGCGCCACGGACGGCGGCGCGCTGGGCGGCCTCACGGACGGCTAGCCGCCGCCCCCTCGGGGGCGTCAGTGGCCGGAGGTCGCCTTCAGGCCGACCACAGCCACCAACAGCAGACAGACGAAGAAGATGCGCGCGGCGGTGACGGGCTCACCCAGGATCACCATGCCCAGCACCGCCGCGCCGGCCGCGCCGATGCCGACCCACACGCCGTACGCGGTACCGATGGGCAGCGTCTTGGCGGCCTGCGACAGCAGCATCATGCTCGCGACGATGCCCGCGCCCGTGAACACGCTGGGCCACAGCCGGGTGAATCCGTCGGTGTACTTCATCCCGATCGACCAGCCCACCTCGAGCAGACCGGCGACGATCAACAGAACCCAGGCCATGACGGCACCTCCGACACACGGAACGCGGAACGCGTTGCTTGAAAGGGGGTGCGTCGTCTTTGCGGAACCCGGTAC
This sequence comes from Streptomyces silaceus, assembly GCF_001419745.1. GTDB lineage: Bacteria > Actinomycetota > Actinomycetes > Streptomycetales > Streptomycetaceae > Streptomyces > Streptomyces silaceus. The sequence goes on from NZ_LIRJ01000030.1 coordinate 10,016, forward strand.
GGCGCGTCTCGTCGGGGTCCCTCCAAGGTAGCAAAGGCCGCGCAAAAGGGGCTGGTGACGATGGTCACCAGCCCCTTGCGCGTACGGCTGCCCGCTGACGCGCGCGGCGCCGTCTACAGGTACAGGCCCGTGGAGTCCTCGGAGCCCTCGAACCGGTCGGCGGCCACGGCGTGCAAGTCGCGCTCCCGCATCAGGACGTAGGCCACGCCGCGCACCTCGACCTCGGCGCGGTCCTCGGGGTCGTACAGGACCCGGTCGCCCGGCTCGACCGCACGGACGTTCTGCCCGACCGCGACCACCTCGGCCCAGGCGAGCCGCCGGCCCACGGCCGCGGTCGCGGGGATGAGGATGCCGCCGCCGGAGCGCCGCTCGCCCTCGCCGGTGTCCTGCCGCACGAGCACGCGGTCGTGCAGCATGCGGATGGGCAGCTTGTCGTCGTGGTGGGTCTTCTCGCTCACGCCCCGAACCTACCTGTCCCGGCGGGAACCGTGGGCTCCCGGGTCGGCTCCCGTGCCGGACGGGGTCAGTCGCCGCGCCGCCGCGAGCTCACCACGAGGAGCCCCACGAGGCCCACGGCCACCAGGGCGACCGGGACGATGCGCTCGATACGGGGCGAACCGTCCTCCGTGACGAGCTGCCCCTTGACGTCCGAGACGAAGCGGTTCGCCCCGACGTACGCCCGGCCCAGTGAGTTGTCCACGCTCGCGACGACCTTCGCCTTCGCGTCGCCGACGATCGTCTTCGGGTGGACCCGCACCCCGATCTCGTCGAGGGTCTCGGCCAACTGGTCGCGCCGGCGCTTGATGTCCGCCTCGATCTGCGCAGGGGTCCTGGCATCCGCATCCGACACCGCGCTGCCTCCGTGGTCGTATCCGAGAGTGAGTGAATGTGTGACCCACAGTCTGTTGCCCCACAGTCTGTCAGCTTCACGGTCACCGCACCCCACGGCACCCCCATTACGCTCGTGACCGTCACTGCCCCCCTCGCGAGGAGACCGAGAGACATGAGCGAGCGACTCCAGCCCGGCGACACCGCCCCCGCCTTCACCCTGCCCGACGCCGACGGCAAGGACGTCTCGCTGGCCGACCACAAGGGCCGCAAGGTCATCGTGTACTTCTACCCGGCCGCCCTCACCCCCGGCTGCACCAAGCAGGCCTGCGACTTCACGGACAACCTCGACGCGCTCGCGGCCGCCGGGTACGACGTCATCGGCGTGTCCCCCGACAAGCCGGAGAAGCTCGCGAAGTTCCGCGAGAAGGAGAACCTCAAGGTCACGCTGGTCGGGGACCCCTCCAAGGAGACCCTGGAGGCGTACGGCGCCTTCGGCGAGAAGAAGCTGTACGGCAAGGTCGTGACCGGCGTCATCCGCTCGACCGTCGTCGTCGACGAGGAGGGCAAGGTCGAACACGCCTTCTACAACGTGAAGGCGACCGGCCACGTGGCGAAGATCATCAAGGACCTCGGCATCTGACCGACACGCCGTGACGCACGCGCCGTGCGCCGCCCACTGTGACGAAGGCCCCCTCCCGGGGGCCTTTCGTTTGCCATGGCCATCTTGGAGCAAGTGATCCCAGGGGAACATGCCCGAAGAACGAAAGGATCCACTCCATGGCGGCCCACGAAGAGACCGAGGCCGACGCCGAGGCGGTCAAACGCCATCGCGCCCTGTTCCGGGCCGTGAAACGCCGCAGGAATCCACCGCTGCGGCGCACCGACATCACGGTCACGGACGAGGCCGCGGTCAAACGAGCGGTCAAGGCGGCCTCGCTCGGCAACGCCATGGAGTGGTTCGACTTCGGCATCTACAGTTATCTGGCCGTCACGATCGGCCATGTGTTCTTCCCGTCCGGGAACGACACGGCGCAGCTGATCTCGTCGTTCGCGACCTTCGCGGTGTCGTTCCTCGTACGCCCGCTCGGCGGTATGGTCTTCGGCCCGATGGGCGACAAGATCGGCCGCAAGAAGGTCCTCGCGCTGACGATGATCATGATGGCGATCGGCACGCTCGCCATCGGCCTGATCCCGTCCTACGACACGATCGGCTTCTGGGCGCCCGCCCTCCTGATCTTCTTCCGCCTCGTCCAGGGCTTCTCCACGGGCGGCGAGTACGGCGGCGCCTCGACCTTCATCGCCGAGTACGCGCCCGACAAGCGCCGCGGCTACTTCGGCAGCTTCCTGGAGATGGGCACCCTCGCCGGCTACACCGGCGCGGCGGGCCTCGTCCTCGTCCTCAACTCCGCGCTCGGCTCCGACACCATGGAGTCCTGGGGCTGGCGCGTCCCGTTCCTCGTCGCGGGCCCGCTCGGCCTCGTCGGCCTCTACCTGCGGCTGCGCCTCGACGAGACGCCGGCCTTCCAGAAGCTGGAGGACGAGACCTACCACTCCGCCTCGGAGGGCGCCTCCAGCGTCGAGTCGACCGCCAAGGGCGACCTCGCGAAGATCTTCCGCGAGTACTGGCCGACGCTGCTCCTGTGCATCGCCCTGGTCGGCGCGTACAACGTCACCGACTACATGCTGCTCTCGTACATGCCGACGTATCTCTCCGACGAACTCGGCTACGACGACTCGCACGGCCTGCTGATCCTCATCGGCACGATGGTCGTCCTGATGCTGATCATCACTCAGGTCGGCAAGCTCTCCGACCGCTTCGGCCGCAAGCCGCTCCTGATGACGGGCATGGTGGGCTTCCTGGTCCTGTCCCTGCCGGCGTTCCTCCTCATCAAGCAGGGCAGCCTGCTCGCGGTCTCCGGCGGCATGCTGCTGCTCGGTCTCTCCCTGGTCTGTCTGCTCGGCACGATGTCGGCGACGCTGCCCGCCCTGTTCCCCACCCCGGTCCGCTACGGCTCCCTCTCGGTGGGCTACAACCTCTCCGCCTCCCTCTTCGGCGGCACGGCTCCCCTGGTCATCACGGCCCTGATCAGCCTCACGGGCACGGACCTGGTCCCCGCGTACTACTCGATGGCAGCGGCGCTGGTCGGCATCATCGCGGTCGCCTGCCTGAAGGAAACGGCCCAGAAGCCCCTGGCGGGCTCCCCTCCGTCGGTCGAGACGAAGGAGGAGGCGGCAGAGCTGGTCGAGGCCCAGGCCCCGGCGCCGAAGTTCTGACGCTCCCCTCCGGCCCGGAACGGCCCGCCCCGCCGCCAAGCGGGGCGGGCCGTTCCATTTTCGGGCGTGACTGTCTGATAAGCGGTTCGTTGCTCTGTACGAGGCTGCGAACGTGCGGCCGAGACAGGGAGGGCGACATGCCGGTCAGTCGGTACACCAAGGAGCGGCTGGAAGAGGCGGCCCAGTCGTCACGGACGCTGTCCGAGGCGCTGGGAAAGGTGGGGGTGGATCCGAAGAGTTCGACGCGAGGGTACGTGCGGGATCGGATGCGGAGGCTGGGGGTGGACATGTCGCACTTCGAGCGCGAGGGGACGCGGTGGACCCGTGAGGTCCTCGAGCCTGCGGTCGCCGCGTCGAAGAGCGTGAACGACGTACTGCGGCACCTGGGAATCGAGGTCGTGGGCGGCCATCACACGAACATCTCCCGTGGCATCAAGGCGTATGGCATCGATACGTCGCACTTCCGGCAGCCGTCCCGGCTCGGCATTCCCCGACAGCGCCACAGCCCGGACCGCCTCCTGGTCGCTCAGGAGCCGACGAGCGCGCGACGCATCCAGGGCGACCGGCTCAGGCGGGCCATGACCGAGCTCGGCGTCGCAGAGCGGTGCGCGATGTGCGGAACGGAACCGCTGTGGCGAGGGCATCCGCTGCCTCTGGAGGTCGACCACATCGACGGCGACTGGCGCGACAACAGGATCGAGAACCTTCGGCTGCTGTGCCCCAACTGCCACTCGACCACGGACACCTATCGCGGTCGCGGGAAGGGGCGCCGGTCATGAGCGAGCCGGTCCGCTATACGCGGGAGTTGCTGGCGGAGGCCGCCGAGAGCTGTTCCGGCATCGACGAGGTCATCGCTTTCTTGGGAACACGTCCTTACGGGAGCCTCCGCAGCCATCTGTTCAAGCGGTTCGACCACTTCGGGATCGATGTATCCCACTTCCCCCGTGCACGGCGGGGAGCGTGCCGCAGACCTTCGCCCGACAAACTACGGCAGGCGGTCTCTCAGGCCTCGTCCGTCGCGGGAGCACTGCGCATTCTGGGTATCGCGACGAATGGCCGTCACTCTCTCCTGTTCCGTCGATGGGTGGCAGAGGACGGGATCGGCACCTCCCATTTCCTCGGCCAAGCCCACCGTCGGGACAAGCCCGGGACGACGCCGCTGAAGACGGCGACCGAGCTGCTCGTCAAACACGACGGCCGACGTCGCACCAAGACCGCCCTCCTGCGCCGGGCCCTGCGTGAGGTCGGCGTGCCCGAGTTCTGCGCCGAGTGCGGAACCCCACCCGAATGGAACGGTCGGCCCATGACGCTGGAGATCGATCACATCAACGGAGAGGGGAGCGACGACCGGCGCGAGAACCTTCGGCTGCTGTGCCCCAACTGCCACGCGGTCACCGACACATGGTGCAGAGGCGGGAAACGGCGTCGCCCGCAGTGCCGCCCCGCGCCATCGGTACCATAGACGGGCACGCGGCCGTTGCTGAATGGTATAAGCAGAGGTTTTAGGTGCCTCGGGGCATTTGCCCATGTGGGTTCGACTCCCATCGGCCGCACACACAGCAGAGGGGGCCGTCCGCATCGGACGGCCCCCTCTGCCGTTCCTCAGCCCAACAGCTCCCGCACCACCGGCACCAGCTCCCGGAACGCCTTGCCGCGGTGGCTGATCGCGTTCTTCTCGGCCGCCGTGAGCTCCGCGCACGTGCGGGTGTCGCCGTCCGGCTGGAGGATCGGGTCGTAGCCGAAGCCGCCCGTGCCGGCGGGGGACGTGCGGAGGGTGCCGAGGAGGCGGCCTTCGACCACGCGCTCCGTGCCGTCGGGCAGCGCGAGGGCCGCGGCGCAGGCGAAGTGGGCGCCGCGGTGTTCCGCGGCGATGTCGCCGAGCTGGGCCAGGAGCAGGTCGAGGTTGGCCTGGTCGTCGCCGTGGCGGCCCGCCCAGCGGGCGGAGAAGATGCCGGGGGCGCCGCCGAGGACGTCCACGCAGAGGCCGGAGTCGTCGGCGACGGCGGGCAGGCCGGTGGCCTTGGCGAGGGCGTGCGCCTTGAGCAGGGCGTTCTCGGCGAAGGTGACGCCGGTTTCCTTGACGTCGGGGATCTCGGGGTAGGCGTCCGCGCCGACGAGGTCGTGCGCGAGGCCTGCGTCGGCGAGGATCGCCTTCAGTTCCGTGATCTTGCCGGCGTTGCGGGTGGCGAGGATGAGGCGGGTCATGCCCCCAGTATCCCGGGGGCGCGACCCGCGTCCGTCACGGCGTGCAGACCTTGGTCAGTTCGCCGGCGGCGTCCGTGACCGGGCTGACGTCCGGGGTGGAGTCGCCGTTCTTGATGGAGTCGCGGACGTTGTCCACGGCCTTGTCGAGGTCGTCGACGGCCTTGTTGATGTCGGTGTTGTCGGTCTTGTCGCCGATCTTGTCGAGGTTCTTGCCGATGTCGTCGAGCGCCTTGTCCGCCTCGGCCGGGTTGTCGCCGGCGTTCTCGACGGCCTGCTGCAGGTCGGTGACGCTGTCGGCGATGGTGTCTGCGGTCTGTACGCAGTCGAGCGCCTTGTCGACGGCGCTGCAGCCGATGAGTCCGACGCCGGCCGGTACGGCGATCAGGACTGCGGCGACGGTGGTGGCGATACGACGGTGGCGCGCGGCCATGGTTCGGTCCCTCCCCAGGGGTGCGGACGGGCGCACGGTTCTGCCCGCGCGCCCGTACTCCTAACAACGCCCGCCAAGGGGTCGTTGGTTGCCTCTACCGGTGGCTGTCGCGTACCGGTGACTACGGCGTGGTGAGCGTGCCCTCGAGCGCGGCGCGCTGGTAGGCCGCGAGTTCCTCGCAGCCGCCGACCGCGAGGTCGAGCAGGGCGTTGAGCTCCTTGCGGTCGAAGGGCTCGGCCTCGGCGGTGCCCTGGACCTCGACGAAGCGGCCGTCGCCGGTGCAGACGACGTTCATGTCGGTGTCGGCCTTCACGTCCTCCTCGTAGCGGAGGTCGAGCAGCGGCACGCCGCCGACGATGCCGACGGAGACGGCGCTGACGGTGCCGGTGAGGGGCTGTCGGCCGTGCTTGACGAGCTTCTTGCCCTGGGCCCAGGTGACGGCGTCGGCGAGGGCGACGTAGGCGCCGGTGATGGCGGCGGTGCGGGTGCCGCCGTCGGCCTGGAGGACGTCGCAGTCCAGGACGATGGTGTTCTCGCCGAGGGCCTTGTAGTCGATGACGGCGCGCAGGGAGCGGCCGATGAGGCGGCTGATCTCGTGGGTGCGGCCGCCGATCTTGCCGCGGACGGCCTCGCGGTCGCCGCGGGTGTTGGTGGAGCGCGGCAGCATGGAGTACTCGGCGGTGACCCAGCCTTCGCCGCTGCCCTTGCGCCAGCGCGGGACGCCTTCGGTGACGGAGGCCGTGCAGAAGACCTTGGTGTCGCCGAAGGAGATGAGGACGGAGCCCTCGGCGTGCTTGCTCCAGCCGCGCTCGATGGTGATGGGGCGGAGCTGTTCGGGGGTGCGGCCGTCGATGCGGGGCGTAGAGGACATGGGGCTGAGCCTATCCGGACATGGCTGAGGGCCCCTCACCCCTGAGCGGGGAGGGGGCCCTCGGTGGTGAGTTCAGGAACTCACATCATGTCTTCGATGTCCGCGGCGATCGGGTCGGCGTCCGTGCCGATGACGACCTGGACGGCGGTGCCCATCTTGACGACGCCGTGGGCGCCGGCGGCCTTCAGGGCGGCGTCGTCGACCAGGGCGGGGTCCTTGACCTCGGTGCGGAGGCGGGTGATGCAGCCCTCGACCTCTTCGATGTTGTCGATGCCGCCGAGCCCGGCAACGATCTTCTCAGCCTTGCTGGCCATGGTGTTTCTCCCTGCTTTTAAAGGATGCGGCCTCGACGCACCGTAGGTCCGCTTTGCCACGGTAACGCACGGTTGGACCATCTTCGCGGGCGGTTACGGCAGTCGTGCCCAATGATGACGATCACGGTGCCGTCCCTCATCGGTCGGCACTCCCACCCGTTCCGCAACTGGTCTACACCAGTTTTCAACGACCGCCAAACCTGGCTTGTTCCGGGAGGGACGCCGATGAGTTCCGACGCCGCAGCGGTGCCACAGAAGAAGTGGTGGAACGGCCTGTTCCAAGGCCTCCAGAAGATGGGCCGCAGCCTCCAGCTGCCCATCGCGGTCCTGCCCGCCGCGGGCATCCTCAACCGGCTCGGCCAGCCCGACGTGTTCGGCGACGACGGCCTGGGCTGGACGAACGTGGCGAAGGTCTTCGCGGCGGCGGGCGGCTCCCTGCTCGACTCCTCGCTCGGCCTGCCCCTGCTGTTCTGCATCGGCGTCGCCATCGGCATGGCGAAGAAGGCGGACGGCTCCACGGCCCTCGCGGCGGTCGCCGGCTTCCTCGTCTACTACGCGGTCCTGCGCGCCTTCCCCGACGACTGCCCGGCGGACACCACCTTCGGCGGCGCGGGCATGTGGAGCGGGGTGTGCGTCGCCGAGGACGGGACGGTGGCGCAGGCCGCGTACCAGAATCCAGGGGTCTTCGGCGGCATCGTGATGGGCCTGCTCGCCGCCTGGTTCTGGCAGCGGTACCACCGCGTGAAGCTGGTCGACTGGCTCGGCTTCTTCAACGGCCGCCGGCTCGTGCCGATCATCATGGCCTTCGTCGGCCTGATCTTCGCCGGGATCTGCGTGTGGATCTGGCCGCCCATCGGTGACGCGCTGACCAGCTTCTCCAAGTGGCTGGTGGACCTCGGCTGGCTGGGCTCGGGCATCTTCGGTGTCGCCAACCGCGCGCTGCTCACGGTGGGTCTGCACCAGTTCCTGAACACGTTCGTGTGGTTCCAGTTCGGCGACTTCACCAAGCCGGACGGCACGGTCGTGCACGGTGACATCAACCGCTTCCTCGCGGGCGACCCGACGGCGGGCCAGTTCACCTCGGGCTTCTTCCCGATCATGATGTTCGCGCTGCCCGCCGCGGCCCTCGCGATCACCCACTGCGCGCGCCCGGAGCGCCGCAAGGTGGTCGGCGGCATGATGCTCTCGGTCGGCCTGACGTCGTTCGTCACGGGCATCACCGAGCCGATCGAGTACTCGTTCCTCTTCATCGCGCCGCTGCTGTACGCGCTGCACGCGGTGCTCACCGGCGTCTCGATGGCGGTGACGTGGGCGCTGGGCGTGAAGGACGGCTTCAGCTTCTCCGCGGGACTGATCGACTACGTCATCAACTGGAGTCTGGCGACCAAGCCATGGCTGATCATTCCGATCGGTCTGTGCTTCGCCGTCGTGTACTACGTCGTATTCCGCTTCGTCATCACGAAGTTCAATCTGCCGACCCCGGGACGCGAACCGGAGGAGGAGGCAGAGGCCTTGGACGCGGAGCAGACCAAGGCGTAGAGCCCGGCGCGGGACCGCCGCCCCGCCCCTTCCACAAGGCCCTCGGACCTCGGATCCGGGGGCCTTTGGTCTGCCATTTCCGGATATGGCTCAGGCCACAGGAATCGCGGGTTCCTTACGCCACCTTCACCGTGCTACAACAGGTCTACACCACTAATTGGTGTAGACCACGCGGCCTTCTCGCCGCGTCCCCCGGAGACGCCGCCGTCCCCCACTTCCTTGTCCCCAGGCGGCGCCTTGCCCTCCCCCAGCCTCCGGCCGGGGGTACCCCCTGGAGGAAGTTGTGTCCACGGCCAGTGCCGCCCCCGCGGCCGACAAGAAAAAGGGCGCCGGCGTGATGGCCGTGCTGCAGCGGATCGGCCGCAGCCTCATGCTGCCGGTCGCCGTGATGCCCGCCGCCGCGCTCCTCGTGCGGCTCGGCGCCGACGACATGCTCGGCCGGGACTCGTTCCCGACCTGGATCACCAAGATCGCGAGCTACATGGCGGCGGGCGGTGGCGCGATCATCGACAACATCGCGCTCCTGTTCTGCGTCGGCATCGCGATCGGCTTCGCCAAGAAGTCCGACGGCTCCACCGGCCTCGCGGCCGTCGCGGGCTACCTGGTCTTCCAGAAGGTGCTCGCCACCTTCACCGACAGCAACCTGCCGAAGGTCCAGTCGGTCGTCGACGGCAAGATCGTCGAGAACGCCGCCCCGGTCAACGCCGGTGTGCTCGGCGGTGTGGTCATGGGCATCGTCGTCGCCCTGCTGTACCAGAAGTTCTACCGGACCAAGCTCCCCGACTGGGCGGGCTTCTTCGGCGGCCGCCGTCTCGTCCCGATCCTGTCGTCCTTCGCGGGCCTGGTCATCGGCATCGTCTTCGGTCTGATCTGGCCGGTCCTCGGCGCCGGTCTGCACAACTTCGGTGAGTGGCTGGTCGGTTCGGGCGCCGCGGGCGCGGGCATCTTCGGTGTCGCCAACCGCGCGCTGATCCCGATCGGCATGCACCACCTCCTGAACTCCTTCCCGTGGTGGCAGGCGGGCGACTACAACGGCGCCCACGGCGACATCCCGCGCTTCCTCGCCGGTGACCCGAGCGCCGGACAGTTCATGACCGGCTTCTTCCCGATCATGATGTTCGCGCTGCCCGCGGCCTGCCTCGCGATCACGCACTGCGCCCGTCCCGAGCGCCGCAAGGTCGTCGGCGGCATGATGTTCTCGCTCGCGCTCACCGCGTTCGTCACGGGCATCACGGAGCCCATCGAGTTCACCTTCATGTTCATCGCGCCGGTCCTGTACGCGATCCACGCGGTGCTCACCGGTGTCTCCATGGCCCTGACCTGGGCGCTCGGCATGAAGGACGGCTTCGGCTTCTCGGCCGGCTTCATCGACTACGCGCTGAACTTCGGCGCGGCCACCAAGCCGATCGGCCTGGCCGTGGTGGGTCTGTGCTTCGCGGCGGTCTACTACGTGGTCTTCCGCTTCGCGATCACCAAGTTCAACCTCCCGACGCCGGGCCGCGAGTCCGACGAGGAGCTCGCGGAGCTCCAGAAGGCGGAGGCGAAGTAGTCTCCTCCCGCACTTGGGGACGTAAGCCCCGCGCCGTTGGTACCAACGGCGCGGGGCTTCGTCATGTGCGGCCGATTACGGTCGAGGTATGACGACCGAACGCATTCTGGACCTCGACCGCGAACGACTCTCCGCCCTGCGCGGGCGTGACCTGACCACCGCCGTGGCCGCCGCCGAGGGGCGCACCATGGTCGCCGAGGTCTTCGCCGACCGGGCCGCCCTGATCCCGGTGCCGGGCATGCCCGGCGTCCACAACGCCGAGCTCGTCGCGGCCTTCGGCGCCGACATCGTCGTGCTGAACCTCATCGAGCGCGCCTGGGACGGCGAGCGGCTCGACCTGCCGGGACTCGGCACCTTCACCTCGATCGCCGACCTCGCCGCGTACATCGGCCGTCCCGTCGGCATCAACCTGGAGCCGGGCGACGTCCCCGAGATCCGCCGCGCCAAGCCCGAGTACGCCAAGCGGCTCGTGGACATGGGCGCCGCGATGCTCTGTCTGACGGCGAACCCGGGCACGGGCGGCTCCTACGAGGGCCTCGCGCGGGTCACCGAGGAGCTGCGCGCGGGCCTCGGCGACGACGTGGCGCTGTGGAGCGGCAAGATGCACCACGCGGGCCACCCGGAGCGGGTCACGGTGGAGCGGCTGACCTCTCTGGTGGCGGCGGGCGCGGACGGCGTCGTGATGCCCCTGCCGGGCACGCTGCCGGGCGTCACCAAGGAGCTGGCCGCCGAGGCCGTGGCGGCCGCGCAGGACGCGGGCGCGGTGGTGATGGGCGCGATCGGCACCAGCCAGGAGGGCAGCCACGCGAACGTGGTGCCCCAGCTCGCGCTGACCGCGAAGGAGGTGGGCATCGACGCCCACCACTTCGGGGACTCGTTCCTGCCGGGGATGTGCGACCCGGAGGTCATGTACGACTACTCGGTCGCGATCCGCGGCCGCCGCCACACCTGGAACCGGATGGCCCTGGGCGGCCGCGGTCACCGCACGGCCTGAACCTCAGATCTCGTACGTCGCGCCGGGCGCCGCGAGGGCCGTGGGGCCCGCGTAGGCCGAGCGCGCGTCGGCGAGGTTCACCTGCGGGTCCGTCCACGGCGGGATGTGGGTCAGCAGCAACCTTCCTGCGCCCGCCTTCCGGGCGGACTCGCCCGCCTCGCGGCCGTTGAGGTGCAGGTCGGGGATGTTCTCCTTGCCGTGCGTGAAGGCCGCCTCGCACAGGAACAGGTCGGTGCCCGCGGCGAGTTCGTCCAGGACGTCGCACGGTCCGGTGTCCCCGGAGTACGTGAGGGACTTCCCGCCGTGCTCGACGCGGATGGCGTACGCCTCGACGGGGTGGCACACCTTCTCGGTGCGCACGGAGAACGGGCCGATCTCGAACGACGCCGGCTTGACCGTGTGGAAGTCGAAGACCTCGCTCATCGAGGACGCCGAGGGCGTGTCGGCGTACGCGGTGGTCAGACGCTGCTCGGTGCCCTCGGGGCCGTGGACCGGGATGGGGGCGCAGCGGCCGCCCTCGTGCCGGTAGTAGCGCGCCACGAAATACGCGCACATGTCGATGCAGTGGTCCGCGTGCAGATGGCTGAGGAAGATCGCGTCGAGGTCGTACAGACCGATATGGCGCTGCAGCTCGCCGAGGGCGCCGTTGCCCATGTCGAGCAGCAACCGGAAGCCGTCGGCCTCGACGAGGTAGCTCGAGCAGGCCGAGTCCGCGGACGGAAACGAGCCCGAGCAGCCGACGACGGTGAGCTTCATGAAGCTGGAACCTCCGCGCTGACAGGGGGGCTGGCAGAAGAGCCGGGGGGTGTGCGGTCCGTCGAGCGTAAGGCGCAAAAGGGCTGGTCGCTCCTCCGTCGCGGGCCGTTGTGGGGGAACTCACCTGCGGTGTCACCGGTTCGGGGGGCTTGTGGGGCGCCCGGGATGCGGTGGGCGGCAGGGGGCGTACGCCGGTACCGTCATGCGTATGGACACGTCCTGGTGGCTCGCGCTGGCCGCCGTGGTGGTGCTCGCGCTGGTCGTCACGCTGGTGGACGGCTGGGGGCGCGGGCCCCGGAAGCGGAGTACCCGGCCGCCGGGCCGGGCCCGGCCGCCGCGGGGGCCCCGGCATCGGCTGCCCGCGCCGCGGCCGGCGGAGATCTGGTGGGCGAGGGTGCCCTACGAGGACGGGCCCGGCGGCAAGGACCGGCCGTGTCTGGTGCTGTCCGTGCGCGGGGAGAGCGCGCTGGTCGCGAAGATCACCAGCAAGTACCACGACGAGCGCGCGGGCGTGATCCCGCTGCCGCCGGGCTCGGTGGGCGACGCGCACGGCCGGCCGAGCTTCCTGGAGACGGACGAGCTGCGGGACGTGCCGCTGGAGGAGTTCCGGCGCAGGGCCGGGGTGGTGGATCCGGTCCTCTGGGACCAGGTCAGGTATCTGGCCGGATAGCCGGAACGCCGGACGGGCCGGGAGTCCCGGCCCGTCCGGCGTGCGAGGACGGAATCGGCGGAGCCGGTGAGCGACGGCTCCCCGGGCGGCCGGGCCCTACGCCCAGAGCTGGCCCTGGAGCGTCTCGATGGCCTCTTCCGTGGTGGCCGCGGTGTAGACGCCCGTCGACAGGTACTTCCAGCCGCCGTCGGCGACGACGAAGACGATGTCCGCGGACTCCCCCGCCTTGACCGCCTTCTTGCCGACGCCGATCGCCGCGTGCAGCGCCGCGCCGGTGGAGACGCCCGCGAAGATGCCCTCCTGCTGGAGGAGTTCACGGGTGCGGGTCACCGCGTCCGCCGAGCCGACGGAGAAGCGGGTGGTGAGCACCGAGGCGTCGTACAGCTCGGGGACGAAGCCCTCGTCGAGGTTGCGCAGGCCGTAGACGAGGTCGTCGTAGCGCGGCTCGGCGGCCACGATCCTGACGTCGGGCTTGTGCTCGCGCAGATAGCGGCCGACGCCCATGAGCGTGCCCGTCGTGCCGAGGCCCGCCACGAAGTGGGTGACCGAGGGGAGGTCGGTGAGGATCTCCGGTCCGGTCGTGGCGTAGTGGGCACCGGCGTTGTCGGGGTTGCCGTACTGGTAGAGCATCACCCAGTCCGGATGCTCGGCGGCGAGCTCCTTGGCCACGCGGACCGCGGTGTTGGAGCCGCCCGCCGCCGGGGACGAGATGATCTCGGCGCCCCACATGGCGAGCAGGTCGCGCCGCTCCTGCGAGGTGTTCTCCGGCATGACGCACACGATGCGGTAGCCCTTGAGCCTGGCCGCCATGGCGAGCGAGATGCCGGTGTTGCCGGAGGTCGGCTCCAGGATCGTGCAGCCGGGCGTCAACCGGCCGTCCTTCTCGGCCTGTTCGACCATGTGGAGGGCCGGCCGGTCCTTGACGGAACCGGTCGGGTTGCGGTCCTCCAGCTTGGCCCAGATGCGGACGTCGTCCGAGGGCGAAAGACGCGGCAGGCGGACGAGCGGGGTGTTGCCGACCGCGGCGAGCGGGGAGTCGTAGCGAGGCATCCGGGATCGGGCCTAGCGCATGCCGCCGGCGACGGCCGGCAGGATCGTGACGCTGTCGCCGTCGGCGAGCTTGGTGGAGATGCCGTCCAGGAAGCGGACGTCCTCGTCGTTCAGGTACACGTTCACGAAGCGGCGCAGCTTGCCGTCGTCCACGATGCGCTCGGCGATGCCCGCGTGCCGCGAGTCGAGGTCGGTGAAGAGCTCGGCGAGGGTGTCTCCACTGCCCTGGACGGCCTTCTCGCCGTCGGTGTAGGTGCGGAGAATGGTCGGGATGCGGACCTCGATGGCCATGCTGAGGGCTCCTGTCGGGAGTCGAGAAGTGCAGGTGATGGGCGCGCGGCGGCGCTGTCGTGCGGGTGGTGCGTGGTCGTACGCGGGTACGGCGCCGCGGCCCACGGCCGTGCGGCGGAACGGTTCAGCGGGAACAGATCGCGCTGGCGAGGCGGCACAGGTCGACGTGCAGCCGCGCGACAAGCAGCAATGTGCCCGGCGTCTCTACGCTCACGTCATGGGGAACCATGCGGTCATCGTATCGATTCCCGGTCCGGGTCCTGGAATGTGATCTCAGATACCGGACGGATTCCGTTCAGGATGCGGTCGGCGGGAGATAGACGACGGTCGGGGCGCCGGTGACGGGATGGGTGCTGACCTCGGCCGTCACGCCGTAGACACCGGCGAGCAGCTCGGGTGTGAGGACGTCCTTCGGGGCACCTGAGGCGACGAGCCGGCCGCCGTCGAGGACGTGCAGGACGTCGCAGTAGTACGCGGCGAGGTTCAGGTCGTGCAGGGCGAGGAGGTTGGTGGTGCCCAACTCCCTCACCAGGGTGAGGATGTCGAGCTGGTAGCGGATGTCCAGGTGGTTGGTGGGCTCGTCGAGGACGACGAGGGTGGGCTCCTGCACCAGGGCGCGGGCCACCAGGGCGCGCTGGCGCTCGCCGCCGGAGAGCGAGGGGAAGGTCCGGCCGGCGAGGTCCGCGACGCCGACGCGGGCGAGCGCCGCCTCGACGAACTCCTCGTCGGCGGCCGTGTCCGCCTCCCAGAACCGCTTGTGCGGGGAGCGGCCCATGGCGACCACCTGCCGGACCGTGAGCTCGAACGCGCCCTGCCCGTCCTGCGGCACCGTGGCCAGGCGCCGGGCGCGGGCCTTCGGGGTCATCGTGTGCAGGTCCTCGCCGTCCAGGAGGGCGCGGCCCGCGGTGGGGCGGAGGGTGCCGTACACACAGCGCAGCAGCGTCGTCTTGCCGCTGCCGTTGGGGCCGACGACGCCGACGGTCTCGCCGGGGGCGGCGGTGAGGTCGACGCCGTCCACGAGGAGCCTGCCGTCGACCTCGTAGGAGAGGCCTTCGGCGCGCAGTTCGCCGGTGGGCGCGGGCGGGTGCGTCATGCCGGTGCTCCTTCGGTACGCCGCCGCAGCAGCCAGAGGAAGAACGGGCCGCCGGTCAGCGCGGTCAGCACGCCGACGGGGATGTCCTGCGGGGCGGCGACCGTGCGCGCCGCGAGGTCGGCGACCACCAGGAACACCGCGCCCATCAGCGCCACGACCGGGAGCAGCGCGCGGTGCGCGGCGCCCACGAGCATGCGGGCGGCGTGCGGGACCATCAGGCCGACGAAGCCGATGGCGCCGCTGTAGGCGACGAGGACGCCGGTCAGGAGCGAGGCGAGGACGAAGACGCCGGCGCGGAAGCGGGCGGTGTCCAGGCCGAGGACGGTGGCGCCCTCCTCCCCGGCGAGCAGCAGGTCGAGGGGGCGGGCCAGGGCGACCAGGAGGGCCGTGCCGACGACCAGGCAGACGCAGGGCAGCGCGAGCATGTTCCAGCGGGCGCTGCCGAGGCCGCCGAGCGTCCAGTACAGGACTTCCTTGAGGTGGTCGGCGCTGTCGGCGGTGACCAGGATGAGGCTGGTCAGGGCGGTCAGGATGTACGAGACGGCGACTCCGGCCAGGATCAGGCGGCCGGTGGCGAACTGCCCGCCGCCGCCTCTGGCCAGGGCGTAGACGAGGACCAGCGAGATCAGCGCGCCCACGAAGGCGGCGGCCGGGATCGTGACGGTGGTCGCGAGGCTCGCGCCGAGGCCGAAGAGGCCGCCGAGCACGATCGCGACGACCGCGCCGACGGAGGCGCCGGAGGAGACGCCGAGCAGGAACGGGTCGGCGAGGGGGTTGCGGACGAGGGCCTGGAGGACGGTGCCGATCACCGCGAGACCCGCGCCCACCACTGCCCCGAGGATGATCCTCGGGAGTCTCACGTCCAGCACGATGGTGCGGAACGGGGAGGGCTCCGCCCGTCCCGTGAGGATCTCGACGACCTGGCCCGGCGGGATCCTGACGGAGCCGAGTGCGAGTCCCGCGACGGTCGCCGCCGCCAGGGCCACGGTGAGGACCGTCAGGGTGAGGAGGCGCCGGCTCCCCGTGCTCCGCCGGTCGCCCTTCGGGCTCGTCCCCGAGCGCCGGACGGGCGTGACCTTCCCGGGCGTGGTCATCCGGCTCACAGCTGCGCCGCCAGCTTCCTCACCGCCTCCGGTGCTCGTACCCCTGTCACGGTGTCCGACAGGGGCAGGACCGCGAAGCGCTTGTTCTTGATCGCCGGGACGTCCTGGAGGACCGGGTCGTCGAGGAGGCGCTTCTTCTTCTGGGCGACCGTCGTGGCGCCGTAGTCGAGGATCAGGACGACGTCCGGCTTGCGCTCGACGACCGACTCCCAGGAGGCGTCGCTGAAGGACTTGTCGACGTCGGCGAAGACGTTGTGGCCGCCCGCGCGCTCGATGATGTCGTTGCCGATGCCCCGGCCGCCCGCGGTGAACGCGGTCTTGTCGCCGCTGTCGTAGACGAAGACCTTCGCGGGCTTCCTGCCCTTCGCCTGCTCGGCGGTGGCGGCGAGTTCGCGCTCGGCGCCGCGCACCCACCGGTCGGCGCGGTCCCGCACCCCGAACGTCGAGCCGACCTCGCGGACCTCGCGGTAGACGTCCTTCATGGAGACGGGGCGCTTGGCGCAGCCCTCGACGTTGAGGCGGCTCTCGATGCCGGACTTGGCGAGCGCGGCGCGGCTGCGGCCGTCGCCCGCGAGGAAGGCGCTGGCGTAACCGCCGTACACGTAGTCGGGGTTGGCGGCGAGCAGCTTCTCGTAGGAGGGGTACTCCTTGGCGAGCACGGGGAGCGCCTTGTAGGCCTTCGCGTACTTCGGCAGGACCTTGTCGTCGAGGTAGGCGGTGCCGGCCATGCGGTCCTGGAGGCCCAGTTCCAGCATCACCTCGGTGGCGTGCTGGTTCATGGTGACGGCGCGCTTCGGGGGCGCCTCGTACGTCGTCTTCACACCGCAGTTGGTGACGGTGTACGGGAATCCGGCGGCCTTGGCCGCGGGCTCGCCGTCGGAGCCGGCGCCGGAGGACGAGCACGCGGCGAGCGGGACGAGCAGGGCGGCCGCGGCGAGCGCGCGTATGCCGGTGTGACGGCGGGACATGCTGAACTGCCTCCTCCAGGGGATTTCCGCGTCCCCTGCGTTGCGTGGAGAAGGCGGCAGGTCAGTTCCTGACTCCCCCGCCCCGGAGTGGGGTCTCCCCTTCTCGAGCGGAGCCGAGAGAGGGGGGAAGGGCGGGGTCACAGTGGCGGGACCGTGCCGGGTTCGCACCGGCTTCCTGGCTCCTGCCGCCTCAAGGTGTCGGGGTCAGTATGCCTTGACGACCTGTACCTCTTCCTCGGTGACCTCGCCCTCCACGATCCGGAACGAGCGGAACTGGAAGGGGCCCGCGTCGTCGGTGTCCGCGGTGGAGACGAGGACGTAGTGCGCGCCGGGCTCGTTGGCGTACGTGATGTCGGTGCGCGAGGGGTACGCCTCGGTGGCGGTGTGCGAGTGGTAGACGATCACCGGCTCCTCGTCGCGGTCGTCCATCTCGCGGTAGAGCTTGAGCAGGTCACCCGAGTCGAACTCGTAGAACGTGGGCGAGCGCGCGGCGTTCAGCATCGGGATGAAGCGCTCGGGGCGGCCGGTGCCGGCCGGCCCCGCGACCACGCCGCAGGCCTCGTCGGGGTGGTCCTGCCGCGCGTGCGCGACGATCTGGTCGTGGAGGGCCTGGGTGATGGTCAGCATGGGAGCCAGGATAAGCAGAGGGCCCGCGCCGTACCGAGGGATGGTACGGGCGGGCCCGAATGCTGGACAGCGGCCTTCGGCGGCACGCGGCCGGGGAGGTCGCTCCCCGGCCTGCCGGAGCGGTCAGTCCTTGTCGGCCGGCGCGCTGTCGGCGGGGTGGATGACACCCACCTTGCGCTTGCTGAACGCGGCGGCCTGCGGGTTGCGCTTCTTGAGGAAGTAGTACGCGGCCACCAGGATCGCGGCCCAGACCGGCGCGGCGTACAGCGAGATCCGCGCGTCCTTGTCGACGCCCATCATCACGATGACCATGCCGATGAAGGCGAGCGCGAACCAGCTGGTGAACGGCGCACCGGGCGCCCGGAAGGTGGACTGCGGCAGCTCGCCGCGGTCGGCCTTGCGGCGGTAGCGGATCTGGCAGCACAGGATCATGATCCAGGCCCACATGCCGGAGATGGTCGCGAAGGAGACGACGTAGTTGAACGCCTCGCCCGGCCACTGGTAGTTGATCCAGACGCCGAACAGCATGAAGCCGGCGGAGACCGTGGTGCCGATCAGCGGCAGGCCGTTCTTCGTGAGCCTGGTGAAGAACTTCGGGCCCTGGCCGTTGAGCGCGAGGTCGCGCAGCATGCGGCCGGTGGAGTACATGCCGGAGTTACAGGAGGAGAGCGCGGCGGTGAGGACCACGAAGTTCACGACCGCGGCGCCGACGCCGAGACCCATCTTGTCGAAGGCGGCGACGAACGGGGAGACGCCCGGCACGAACTCCGTCCACGGCACGACCGAGAGGATCATGATGAGCGCGCCGACGTAGAAGACGGCGATGCGCCACGGCACGGTGTTGATCGCCTTGGGCAGGACGGTCTTCGGGTCCTTGGACTCGCCCGCGGTGACGCCGACGAGCTCGACGGCGAGGAACGCGAACATCACGATCTGCAGGGTCATCAGCGTGGAGCCGATGCCGTTCGGGAAGAACCCGCCCTGGTTCCACAGGTGGGCGACGGTCGCGGTGTCACCGGCGTCGGAGAAACCGACGGTGAGGATGCCGACGCAGATCAGGATCATGCCGATGATCGCGGTGACCTTGACCATCGAGAACCAGAACTCCAGCTCACCGAAGAGCTTCACGGAGATGAGGTTCGCGCCGTACAGGATGACCGTGAAGACCAGCGCGTAGGCCCATTGCGGGAATGAGTCGTGGGTCCAGTACTGCATGTACTGGGCGGCCGCGGTGACTTCGGTGATGCCGGTGACGACCCAGAAGAGCCAGTACGTCCAGCCGGTCACGAATCCGAAGAACGGGCCCATGAATTCCCGCGCGTACTCCGAGAAGGAACCGGAGACGGGCCGGTACATGAGGAGCTCGCCGAGCGCCCGCATGATGAAGAAGATGACGAGGCCCGCGATGGCGTACGCCAGGATGAGGCTCGGTCCGGCCTTGTGAATGGCCTTGCCCGCGCCGAGGAACAGGCCGGTGCCGATGGCACCGCCGATCGCGATCATCTGGATCTGCCGGGCGCCGAGCCCGCGCTGGTACCCCTCGCCGTCGCCGGACTGCCCGGCGGCGTGCACGGCCTCATTGCCGTCGTGGTGCTCTTCGACCTGCACTGAGGTCATGGTGACGCCTTTCTCCATGCTGATCCGCGCCCGCACATCTGCGTTGTGACTGCGGATCAGGTCCTGATCCCCCCGGATATGGAATGGAGTGCTACCGGCGGTCTGCCGGCCCGAGCGCCCTCGGCGACATGGGTGGCGTCGCCGAGCGGTCGTGAAGATTTATCACGGTGGCAACAGTGAGGGAATGAGCCACTTGTGGTGCACGCCACAGGGAGAAGCGGACAAAAGTCCCTTGCTGTGATAAACGCGGGCAATGAAGTGACGCGATCGTTATCCGGATTTGAGCATCCGCTGAGCGAACGGACCGCCGACTGAACAAAAGGTGTCTGTTGCACCCATTTTCAGCCCAGCAACGTCTCCACCAGCGTTTCCTGCAGTCCACCGAGCCACAGGTACGCCATCACCATCGGCTTGCGCGGGTCGGAGTCGGGCAGGCGGTAGAGCAGCTCCGTGTCCTCTTCATCCGTGACGTCCAGGCGCGTGCCGATCGCGAGCCGGAGGTCGTTGAGGGAGCCGAGCCAGTGCCGGGACTCCTCGACCGACAGTTTCAGGACAGCTCCGCCCTCGCCCGACGACGTCATCGAGTCGAGCGAACGGATCACGACCAGGGCGTCGTCGCGCTTCTTGGCCCGCAGGTCGTTCTCCGTGAAACGGCGGAACTCGGCCGAATACGCCCGCAGTTCGTCCGGGTCGCCGGCCCCCTCCTCGCTCCCCGGGCCGCCGTACGCGTCGGGCAGCAGGCGCCGCATGACCGGATCGGCGGGCGGCTCGCTGGGGCCCTCCGCGAAGAGCTCCGCGAGGGGGTCGTCGGAGGCCTCGCCCCCGGGGCCCGGACCGATCAGCTCCAGGAGCTGCACGGCGAGGGAACGGATGATCGAGATCTCGACCTCGTCGAGCGCGACGGCGGCGCCGCCCCCGGGAATCGGTTCGAAGTGTCCTGGCATCAGTTGAGTCGCTGCTTCCGGTCCGTCCGCCGCGCGCGGCGGGCGTTGCTTGGTGGGTGCCGCTGCCTGGGCCGCCCGGTGGGCGCTACGTGCGGTCCTGCTGGAGGGTGGCCCACAGCCCGTACCCGTGCATGGCCTGCACGTCGCGCTCCATCTCCTCGCGGGTGCCGGTGGAGACGACCGCGCGGCCCTTGTGGTGCACGTCCATCATCAGCTTCGTGGCCTTGTCCTTCGAGTACCCGAAGTACGTCTGGAACACGTACGTCACGTAGCTCATCAGGTTCACCGGGTCGTTGTGGACGAGCGTGATCCAGGGGACGTCCGGCTCGGGGGCCGCGAACGTCTCTTCGGCCGATTCCGGACGGGTGATCTCTGCGGGAGCCGTACTCACACGCCCCATGCTGCCACCCCGAGGGGGGCCTCGCACAAATGGCCTCCCGAAGACCTCCTTGAAATCGTCAGAGTGACGAGATGCGGGGTAGCATCCCTCGTATGAACACAGCGGACCTTGGCCTGCCGGTGGATGTTCCGTCGACAGCGCTCTTCACGGACCAGTACGAGCTGACGATGCTGCAGGCCGCGCTGAAGGCGGGCACCGGCGACCGGCGTTCGGTCTTCGAGGTCTTCACCCGCAGGCTGCCCGAGGGCCGGCGCTACGGCGTGGTGGCCGGAACCGGACGCGTCCTGGACGCCGTCGAGAACTTCCGCTTCGACGCCGACGTCCTCGGCTTCCTGCGCGAGCGCGCCATCGTCGACGAGGCCACCCTGGAATGGCTCGCCGGGTACCGCTTCAGCGGCGACATCTGGGGCTATCCCGAGGGCGAGGTCTACTTCCCCGGCTCGCCGCTCCTGCGCGTCGAGGGCTCCTTCGCGGAGTGCGTGCTCCTGGAGACCGTGATCCTCTCCATCCTCAACCACGACTCCGCCATCGCGGCCGCCGCCTCCCGCATGTCCTCGGCCGCCGGCGACCGCCCGCTGATCGAGATGGGCGCGCGCCGCACCCACGAGCTGGCCGCCGTCGCCGCCTCCCGCGCCGCGTACGTCGGGGGCTTCGCGACCACCTCGGACCTGGCCGCCGGCTTCCGCTACGGCATCCCCACGGTCGGCACCAGCGCCCACGCCTTCACGCTGCTGCACGACAACGAACGCGACGCCTTCCGCGCCCAGGTCGACTCGCTCGGCCGCGGCACGACGCTGCTCGTGGACACCTACGACGTCGCCGAGGCCGTCCGCACGGCCGTCGAGGTCGCCGGACCCGAGCTCGGCGCGGTGCGCATCGACTCCGGCGACCTGCTGCTCGTCGCCCACCGGGTGCGCCAGCAGCTGGACGACCTCGGCGCCACGAACACGAAGATCGTCGTGACCTCCGACCTGGACGAGTACGCCATCGCCTCGCTCGCGGCGGCGCCCGTGGACGCGTACGGCGTGGGCACCCAGCTCGTCACCGGCTCCGGGCACCCCACCTGCTCCATGGTCTACAAGCTGGTGGCCCGCGCCCACTCGGCGGACCCCAAGGCGCCCCTGGAGCCGGTCGCGAAGAAGTCGCTCGGCGCCAAGTCCTCGATGGGCGGACGCAAGTGGGCCGCCCGGCGGACCGACGCGCAGGGCGTCGCCGAGGCCGAGGTGATCGGCACCGGGCCCGTGCCGGCGGACCTCGCCGACCGGCAGCTCCTGGTCGAGCTGGTCAAGGGCGGCGAGGTCGTCGCCCGCGAGCCGCTGGACGCGGTGCGCGACCGGCACGCCGCCGCCCGCGCCGGACTCCCGCTCTCGGCGACGCAGCTGTCACGGGGCGAAGCGGTCATTCCCACCGAGTACGCGTGAATCCAGCCGAGTGCGCCTGAACCCCGCCGAGTACCCGTGAACCGCCGCCCCGCGGCGCCGGGCGCTCCGGCCGGGTGCGCCAACCGCCCCTTCCCGACCCATACTCGAAGTCCCTACGCTCGTAGTCTCCCAGGAGAAGGACACCGCCCATGCGCCGCGCACTGATCGTCGTAGACGTGCAGAACGACTTCTGCGAGGGCGGCAGCCTCGCGGTCGCCGGCGGCGCGGACGTCGCCGCCGCCATCACCGAGCTGATCGGGCAGACCCCGGCCTGCTACCGCCACGTCGTGGCCACCCGCGACCACCACATCGAGCCCGGCTCCCACTTCTCCGACCACCCCGACTACATCGACTCCTGGCCGCCGCACTGCGTGGCGGGCACGGAGGGCATCGGCTTCCACCCGAACTTCGCCCCCGCGGTCGCCTCCGGCGCGATCGACGCGGTCTTCGACAAGGGGGCGTACGCGGCGGCGTACAGCGGCTTCGAGGGCGTCGACGAGAACGGGGTGTCCCTCGCGGACTGGCTGCGGTCCCGGGAGATCACGGAGGTCGACGTGGTGGGCCTCGCGACGGACCACTGCGTGCGGGCCACGGCGGTGGACGCGGCGCGGGAGGGGTTCAGGACCACCGTCCTGCTGGACCTCACCGCGGGGGTCTCGGAGGCGACCACGGAGTCGGCGATGGCCGAGATGGGCTCGGCCGGGGTCGAGCTCACCGGGAAGCCCGTGATGTGACCCCGGCCCCGTGACCGCCTCGGGGCTCCGCCCCGGACCCCGCCCTCAGACGCCGGAGGGGCTGGATGTGGTTCGCCCCTGTCTCTTCAGCGCCCTGATCGGGTGCCACAGCTCCCGCGCGTCGTCCGGTGCCGTCCGCCATATCAGGCCGTCCGGGTGGTGCAGCACCGCCGTGACCTCGTCCGGCGTCGGCGGGTGGGTGTTGCCGCGCAGGTAGACCGCCCTCAGGCCGAGATTGCGGAGCCTGGTCAGGGCCCTCGCCCGGTTCACGGCGTGCACGATCATGCGGACCGTGCCGCCGCCCGGCGACGGGTTCGGCAGTGTCAGTGCCACCACCACGCTGCCGTTCGGCAGCTTGCAGAAACCTCCTGCGGACATGCGTCGTCACACCCCCGTGAGACATCGCGCCGGATCCCTGGCCGGACCCCGCGTCAATAAGAAATCCACAGCACGCACCTAAACACGATCGGCCGCCGCCCGCTAGAGGGCGACGGCCGATCATGGCTTGACCTGCGATAACGCTAATTACTTCTTCGAGGGACCCACCTGGACCGTGATCGTCGAGCCGTCCTTGGGCTGCTTGATGATCTTGATCTGGGTGTTGGTGTCAGTGACCTTGACACTTCCCGTGGGGTTCTCCTTGTACCAGTAGGTGCCCTTGCGGTCGTCGAAGACCGGGACGCCCTTCTGGGACTTGATCTTCAGCGCCACGTCCGCGTTGTGGAGCGTGAGCTTGTCCGTCGCGTACCTGCTGAACGGCGCGTCGAACGGCTGGATCTTGTTGCGCAGGAGCGTGCCGTCCTTCCACTTCAGCGGCTTCGCGTGCGCGTCGACCGGCAGGATCAGACCCTGGCCGGGGTGCTGGCTGGTGTTGTTGTCCTTCTGCGAGGTGTCCCACTGCCAGACCAGCAGACCGGTCTGGTACGGGTAGTGCTCGACCCAGTCCGGACGCGACTGCGAGAAGCCGAAGTTGTACGGGCCGACCTTCAGGGTCTTGTCGTACGAGACGTACTGGCGGTTCTCGGCGAGGTAGTACTGGTCGTACTTCTTGGTGAAGGACTCGCCGATGCGCGAGAAGCCCTTCGCCGTCCAGCCGTTGTCGTCGCCCTCGGCACCGTCCTCGAAGAGCTTGGTGCCGTCCGCGGTGACCGCGAGGGCGTCGGCCGCGAAGCCCTTGCCGCCCGCGCCGCCGTCCGTGGAGTAACGGAAGCGGACGTCGATCTTCTTGCCGGCGTAGGCGTCCAGCGGGAAGACGAGCTTCTTGTACGTGGCCGAGGCGCCGGTCAACGCGGGCTTGTCGCCGGCGTCACGGGTGATCGGCTTGCCGTCCGCGGTGCCGTCGATCGGCGCCCAGTTGGCGCCGCCGTCCGTGGAGACCTCGGTGTAGAGGTAGTCGTAGTTGGCCTCGATGTCCCACCAACCGTCCAGGGAGAGCTCGGCCTTGGACTTGCCGGTCAGGTCGACCGGGCGGGTCAGGGTGTTCTTGAGGTCGTCGCCCTGGTCGCTCCACCACTGCTTGGCGCCCTCGGTGGGCTTCACGACGTTGGTGGTGACGGACTTCTTCGGCAGGTCGACGACGAGCGCCTGGCGGTGCCGGGTGTTGTACTCCGAGACGCCCAGCTTGTGCTCGGACGTCGTCGCGGCCTTGGCCTTGGCGTAGTCGAGCCAGCCCAGCTGGAACTTGTCCCAGGCGGTCATGTCGCCCGGCAGGTCGCCGATGGCGTCCTTGCCGGTGCCGAGCCAGGAGCCGGCCGACATCAGCGACCAGAAGCCGACCGAGTTCTCGCCCTTGCCCGTGGTGTCGTACAGGTCGGGCAGCCCGAGGTCGTGGCCGTACTCGTGGGCGAAGACGCCGAGGCCGCCGTTCTCCGGCTGCATCGTGTAGTCGCCGACCCAGATGCCCGAGTCGCCGATCTGGGTGCCGCCGGCCTTGTTGTTCGAGGGGCCGGTCTTGCCCGCGTCGTTGCCGTAGGCGTACCAGCGGTGCGCCCACAGGGCGTTCTCGCCCTCGACGCCGCCGCCGGCCGACTCGTCCTCGCCCGCGTGGACGATCTGGAAGTGGTCGATGTAGCCGTCGGGCTCGTTGAAGTCGCCGTCGCCGTCGAAGTCGTAACGGTCCCACTGGTCGTACTTGGCGAGGTCCGTCTTGATCTGCGCGTCCGTGCGGCCCTTGGCCTTCTGGTCCTTGGCCCAGGCGGTCACGCCGTCCTTGACCGCGTCCCAGACGTTCGGGCAGTTGGTGTCGCCGCAGTAGTTCGAGCCGTACCGGGCCTCGTTGTAGTCGACCTTGACCCAGTCGGAGACCTCACCGTCGACCGAGTAGCGGCCCGAGGAGGTCTTCTCGTAGTAGGTCTTCAGGGACTCCTTCTGCTTGCCCTTGGAGTCCTTGCCCTTCCCGAAGTACAGGTCCTGGAAGTGCTTCTGGTTGTAGTCCTTCTGCCAGGCCGTGCTGTTGTCCTTGGCACGGTCCGGCTTGGCTATCTTGTTGTGCAGCGGTCCCGGCTTGCCGCCGTACTTCTTGACCGGCTGCTCCGGGCCCTCGGGCCCGTCGGGGTCATACATGGTCGTGTCGTCGACCTTGTCCCCGAACTCCACCAGGATCGTGAAGATCTTGTCGGTCTTCTCCCGGCCCAGCTCGACGTACTTCTTGTCGTCGAGCTTGACGACCTTGGAGGCGCCCTTCTTCTGGACCTTGGCGTCGCCCGCGACGACCTGCTGCAGGGCGGCCTTGCGCTGCTGCGCCTGCTGCTTGCTGAAGGGTCCGTCGAGGTCGTGGTCGACCTGGGCCTTGGCCCGTGAGGGGTCCTGCCGGTCGACGGCCGGCGCCCCGCCCGAGGTGCCGGTGTCGGCCGTGGCGGTCGCCGCCGAGTACGTCGCGGCGGCCGCGGCCATCGCCACGGCCACCGCGGTGGCTCTGAACGTCCGTGTTCTGGCTGTCACTTGATGAGATCCTCCCCCGCGCCCGCGCGAAAATGGCCGGACCGAGATCCCGGTCGGAGGAGGTCCGCGCGCGATGTACGCGTCACAAGTGACGACATTCGACCGGAAGTACGGGAGAAAAGACAGACCTTGACTTGAACAGGCCAAGTGCACTATGTAGACGTCCGGGTCCGCTATCCGGACGTGGGGCACTCCCCCACGGAGAAGACCAACGGGCGCGCCGGACCGTCCACTTGATGGACGCCATGAACCCGTGCGCCCCCTGTGCTCCGGCACCGTGGGTAAGGTCACGCTTACCGCTCGTTCCCGTCGGGCAGACAGCGGAATAGAGTCAATGGAACAGAGTCAATCGACGGTGCGCCACAGCGCGAGGCGGCACATCCCAAGTCGTCGCCGTCGAGCACCCTTTGATTCGCAAATGACCAGATCACCATCTGCTGTCCCGAGGACGGATCCCGTCATGCCTCGTCCCATGCCTCGTCCGACCGCCGCGCAGATCGCCTACGGCGCCGTGACCGTCGTCTTCTCCACACTCGCCATGCTGCTTCTGTCCCAGACGAGTTCGGGCGTGGGAATCATGGTGATAGCCCTTGCCGCGCTCGGCCTCGGCCTACTCGTCGCGATGACGGTCCCGTTGCCCGGGCCGGCCCCCTCGGCCGCCCGCGCGTCGTCCAAGACGGCGCCCGCGCACGACCGCGTCCCGGCGCAGCGCGCCGTGCTCGCCGAGTCCGTGCGCGAACCCGCGGGTCCGTGACACGAGACGGCGGGCCCGTGTACCACGAGCCCGCCGGAAGAGACGCCGCCGCGTCCGGGTGACCCCCGGACCAGCACCTGTCAGACGCTGACCACCACCGTCTTGGCGGCCTTGTCGTGCAGGCCCTGCTTGTACGGCTTGTCGAAGAAGCTCCAGCCGCCGCTGATCGCCGTCCAGATGCAGGCGCAGCAGAAGGCGAACGGCAGCCAGAGCACGGCCGCGCGGGCGAGCGCGGTCTGCAGGGTCGGCGTGGCGCCGTCGCTGAGGTTCGCGACGCGCATCCCGAGCCACTTCTTGCCGAGCGTCTGCCCGGTCCTGGACATCGTGAAGGTGTCGTACGCGATGTAGAGCACGGCGGCCAGCAGGGACTGGCCGAACGACTTGCCCGTGTTCACCTTGTCCGGGTCGATGTCGTACTCGGCCGTGCCGAACAGCCACGACAGCAGGCTGACGACGATGCCCACCAGAATCATGTCGATGATGCGGGCGAGGACACGCTTTCCGCTGTCGGCCAGAGGGGGCATTCCGGCGAGGGGATCCCCGCCGCCGTAGCCGCCCTGTCCACCGCCGTAGGGGTCGCCCCCGTAGGGCGGCGGCGGGGCGCCGTAGGGGGAACCGCCACCGGCACCCGGGGGCGGGGTCCCACCGCCCGGCGGCGGGCTGCCGTAGGGCGAGCCGCCGCCCGGGGGCGGGGTGTCGTAGGGGGATCCGCCGCCCTGCGGAGGCTGCTGCGGCGGCTGCTTGCCGAACGGGTCGTCGTCCGGCGGCGGGTATTGCGGCGGTTCGGTGCTCATGGCCCGAGTCGACCGCGACGGCCCCCGCTCCGCATCCGGCGAGCGGCTGACCGGGTTACCGGGCGGCCGTCCGGGTCACCCGGCGCTCACCCCGCGACGAAGGTGTTCGCCGCCTTGTCGTGCCAGCACTGCCGCCACGGCCGGTCGAAGACGCACCACAGCACGCCGACGACGCCGATCACCAGGACGCCGGGCACGCTGTACACCAGCCAGCGCTTGAGCGCCGCCCCGAACGCCGGCGGCTCGTGCTCCTCGATGTCCCGCACCTCGATGCCGCACACCTTCTTGCCGAGGGTGCGGCCCCACTTGGCGGTGGGCAGCGCCTCATAGACGACGCCGAAGAGCAGCAGGACGGCGAGGATGATGCCGAGGTAGCCGGCCGTGGTGCCGTCGAGCAGCCAGACCGTGGTCTTCTCGCCGGAGAGCTTCGCCGCGTCGATCTTGCCGTCGATGTGGTCGGCGGCCTTGGTGCCGAGCGGCAGCGCGGCGGCGCCGGTGACGGCGACGAGGACGACGGTGTCGACGAGCCGCGCGGCAAGGCGCCGGCCGAGTCCGGCGGGCCGGGCGGCGGCCTGGGCCTGGGCGGCCGCGAGGAACGGGTCCTGGGTGACCGGCTTCCAGGGCACGACGGGCTGTCCCTCGTCCTGCCCGCCGGCGGCGGGCGCGGCCGGGGGCTGCGCGAGCTGGTGGACCTGCTGGGCCCAGGAGGGCGAGCCGCCGCCGGGCCCGGAGGTGACGGGCGCGGGCAGGCCGCTCTGCTGCGGGACGGCGGGCTGCGCGGGCGCGGCGGCCTGCTGGGGCTGCGCGGGCGCGGGCGTCTGCGGCGGTACGGAGGTCTGCTGGGGCACGGCCGACTGCGCGGCGGCGGCCCGGGCGCCCCGCTGTCCGGACGTGGGGCGGATGGCGCGGATCGCCATGGTGCCGTCGGTGCCGGCCGAGGCGGCGGGCGTGGCCTGTCCCCCGGGCTTGTGGGCCGCGGGGGCGGACGCCGACGGCCGCACCGGCCCGGTGGGCCGACGGAACGTCACGGTGCCCTCGCCCGAGGGCGGCTGGGCGGCGCCCGGGGGCGTGGCGGCGGGCTGGGCCGCGCCCGGCTGCTTCACGTTCGGCTGCGCGGCGCCCGGCTTCGCGGCGCCCGGCTTCATGGCGCGGATCGCGACGGTGCCGGGGTTGCCGTCGTCGTGCCCGGGCTCGGGGGACGCGGGGGCGGCCTCCGCGCGGGGCGCGGTGTCGCCCGGCACGCGCGGGTCGGCGGCCTGGCCCGGCGGGGAGCCCCAGGACACCCGGCGCTCCTGGTCGCCGCCGAGGCCGGACTGACGGGCGGCGTCGGCCTGCCAGGCGGAGGCGGGCTCGGGCCGGGCGCCGTGCTGGTCGGCCGCTTCGGGCCGCGCGGCCTGCGCGGACTGCGCGGCCTGGTCGGTCTGCGGGTCCTCGTCGAAGAAGTGCGGGCCCGTCTCCTCCACGGCGGGCGGCCCCGCGGCCCCCGTGCCCGCCCCGGAGCCCGCGCCGGGCGGGGCCGGCAGCGGTTCGCCGTCGGACGGCGCGGGACGGCTCGTACCGGGCACCCAGGCGGCACCGTTCCAGTACCGGACATATCCGGGAATGGACGGGTCGGGGTAGTAGCCTTCGCGCGGCCGGTCGTCGCCTGGGGCCGGAGTTGGGGCGCTCATGTCCGTCGTCCCGTATCTGCTCGGGGGTCTACTGGAGGGTCCACATCTATCAGACCGGCGTGTCCCACCGGGCGGGTCCCGTCCTACGGACCACTTTCCGGGCACGCTCCCCACACCTCCCCGGCGCCCCTCCCCAC
>NZ_LIRJ01000300.1 GCF_001419745.1 Streptomyces silaceus
CGGCGGCCCGCAGGTGGTGGGCCACCTGGTTGGCGCGCGCGTCCAGCCGGGCGTACGTCAGCTCGGCGTCCGCCGCGCTCACGGCGACCCGGTCCGGGTGCGCGCGGGCGACGCTCTCGAATACGGAGACGATCGTGTCCGCCATCAAGGGCCTCCTAGGGGAGTCGGCGCGGCGAGGTCCCCGAGCAGGGACAGCAGCGCGGGCGGCGCGGAGAGGAACGCGTAGTGCCCGCCCTCCAGTTCGGTGAACCGCACGTCGTCGGCGTAGTGCCGCCACCCCTCCATCTGCTCGGGGGTGATCTCGCGGTCGTCGGACCACTGGAGCACGGTGACCGGCGACGGCAGCCGCACCGGCTCCTGCCGGGTGTAGACGCGGTTGGCGGCGAGGTCCTGGTGCAGCACCTGGAGGGTCAGCTCGATGAGCAGGGGGTGGGGTTCGCCGCCCCGGGCGACGGTGATCTCGGCGAGCTCGGCGCCCAGCGCGGCGTCGTCCATGTCCAGGAACCGGTCGTTGGGGCAGTGGTGCGGCGCGACCTGCGCGGACACCACGAGGCGCCGGGGTGTGGGCAGTCCGAGGTCCGCGAGGCGCCGTGCCGTCTCGAAGGCCGGCAGGGACCCCGCGCAGTGGCCGAAGAAGGCGAACGGGCGGTCCAGGTAGGGCAGCAGGGCCTCGACCACGTCGGCCGCCAGTTGCTCGTACGTGCCGAAGTGGGCGTCGCGGATGCGGTTCTCGCGGGCGGGCAGCTGGATCGGGCAGACCTCGACCCCGTCGAACGTCTGCGGCCACTGATTGAACATCGAGGCGCCGACGCCGGAGTAGGGGAAGCAGAAGACGCGGGCGACGGCGTCCTCGGACGGCTTGCGGAGCAGCCAGCGCGGGAAGAGCGGCGGCGTACTCATGTCCACGAGACCACGGTCGTGTCGTCGGCGAAGCCGAAGATGCCGGCGAGGGTGGTGCGCCGCAGCTCCGGGTCGGTGTTGGGCTCCACGGCGTGCACATGGGCGCCGTTGAAGACGTACACGTCACCGGGGTCGACGTCGAGCCACTTCATCTCGATGCCGTCGAGGGACTCCAGCGGGTAGGGGGAACCGGTGTAGTGGAGTCCCAGGCGCCGCTTGCTGTCCTCGTCCGGCTGGATGTTCCAGTAGGCGAGGCGGCCGCCGCTGCCGTTCTCCAGGCACATGTTCAAGGCCACCACATGGCGGTCGGCGACCCGCTGGATCTCGAAGTCCGCCTGCTGCGGCTCGGTGCACTGCGAGCGGTCGTCGTGCGGGGCGAGGGCGTACTCGCCCTGTCCGTGCCAGGAGCGCAGCAGGCCCCGGCAGGCCTCGGCGCCGTCGTGCCGGGCCAGGCGTACGTCGACGCCGTCGGGGGCGAGGGCGTCGGCCAGTCCCCCGTAGAAGCGCCGCAGCGGGTTGTCGGGGACGTCGACGACCGCGGAGAGGGCCTCGGCCATCTCGGCGGACTCCCTCAGATAGGCCCGGGTCGTCTTGTGGTAGTGGTACGCGCCCAGGAAGTAGCCGGGGGCCTCGACGCCGCGGGTCCTGCGGTGCGGGCTGTCCCAGAACCGTTCGGCGACGGTCCGGCAGGTCTCCGGGGCGAGCATGCCGCGGAACATGGCGCCCGCGACCCTGCCGTGGAGCACGTCCACGACGGCCCGCGGCTCGAACGTCGTGTACTCGCGGATGGTGAAGTAGTCCGGGGTGCCGCTCCAGCCGGTGACGGGCTTGGCCGGCTCGGCGACGGCCGGGTTCTCGTGGGCTGTTGTCACGTCCTGCTCCTGCGAGGGGTGTGCGTCGGTGAGGGCGTCGGGGGCACCGCGTCCGGTGGGGC
>NZ_LIRJ01000301.1 GCF_001419745.1 Streptomyces silaceus
CCCCCAGCCCGCACGCCTCGGCCGCGACCTGCTCCCCCGCCCCGTCGAGCCGCGCCACCTCGATGACGTCGTCGACCAGCTCCCGCAGCCGCCCGGCGGACTCCCGCACCAGTTCCGACGGCCGCCCCGGCGGCAGCAGCCCGGCCGCCGTCACCATGCCGGCCACCGGCGTCCGCAGCTCGTGCGCGATGTTCGCCGTCACCTCGCGCTCGGCCTGCAGCCGCGCCGCGAGCGCGTCGGCCATGGTGTTCACGGCGGACGCGAGCTGGGTGATCTCGTCCTTGCCGTGCAGCGGAAGCCGCGCCGTCAGATCGCCGTCCGCGATGCGCCGCGCCGCCCTGGCCTTCCTGGTGAGCCGCCGCCCGAGCCGCGTGGCCACCAGCAGCCCGGCCACACACGCGAGCGCCGTCCCGATGCCCCCGGAGATCCACAGCACCCGGTCCAGGTCCCGTACGGTCGCCGCCTCCCTGTCGTAGGGCCGCTTGAGCGCGACGACCTCCTTGCCGTACTTGCTCGCCGCCCACAGCTGCGGCACCCGCCCGCCGCGGTCCAGATAGACGCCCCAGTTCCCCTTGCCCACCGCGGCGGCGAGCGGCGCCGGCAGGTCGGCGGGGTTGATGAGCGTCCGGTCGCCGTCGATGCCCGCCGCGTGGTCCTGCACGGCGGTCTGCAACCGGTCCCCGATCTGGCTGCGCGCGCCCGCGTACTGCGCCTCGACCGTGCGATGGTGCACGAGGAGCCCCATCACGACGGACACCACGGCCGCGGTGCCCGCGATGGCGATCCCGATCTTCGTACGCAGTCCCATGCCGCTCCCCGCCCCTCAGAACTCCGGAACCGACAGCCGGATGCCCTGGAACTGCACGTTCACCGCCGCCGCGGGAAGCTCCTCCGGTCTCGCCGGCTCGACGGTCGCCCGCCGGTAGTACGCCACCCGCTCCTGCCGCTCCAGTCCGCTGAGCGTCAGCGTCGCGGCGTACGGACGGTTCGCGCACCCGGGCAGGCACCAGTCGCCGCCGAGCTTCCCGGTGGCCCGCGCGGTCGGCCCGCCCCATTCCTTCCAGCTCAGCTCGGAGAGCGCGACGGACTCGGTGAGCCCCACGGACGTCGGCCGTTGCAGCGGCTGCCCCAGCGCGTCGGCGAGATAGACGGGCCCGGTCACCTTGGAGGGCTGGAGCGCGGGCCCCTCGACGCGCAGCCCGCCGGGTTCGCCGCAGCCGCCGACGAGGACGGCGGCCAGCGCGGCGCCACAGGCGGTGACGGAGGTCATGACGGGGCGCGGCATGGATCAAATGTATCCACACCGGCATGAAGCACACATGGGGAAGGAAATCGTCCAGTCACCCTCGGGGGCACGCACACAGCAAAGATCCCGCCCAGTTCGATGAACTGGACGGGATCTCATGTGCAGTGGACCTGAGGGGATTTGAACCCCTGGCCCCCTCGATGCGAACGAGGTGCGCTACCGGACTGCGCCACAGGCCCTTGCAACGAGTGAAACTCTAGCATCCCCATCCGGGTGCTTGGAAATCCGTTCCTGGCTGGTCAGCCAGGGGGATCTCACGAGGCCTCACTCGTTGGCCGCGCGAGGCCGGTCCCCGTCGGCGTACTGGTCGAAGAGCGGGGTGCGGCCGCGCTCGCGGGCGCGCCGCGCGGAGGCCGCCCGGCGCTTGTCGCTGCGCCCTCCGGAGGCGTCGGAGCCCTCGGCCCCGTCGATGTCCGCGCCCTCGCCCCCGGCGCCCTCGGCGGAGGCGTCCGCCCGCGCCCCGTCGGCCGCGGACTCCGCGACCGGCTCCGCCGTGCTCGACCGCGCCGAGCTCCAGGCGTCGGGCGCGCCCAGGTCGACGCTACCGGTGGCGCGCGGGGCGACCGGCGCGGTCACGTACGTGGGCAGCGGCACCGGGACCGGGTCCCAGCTGTCGCCGCGCCCGGGGCCGCGCTGCCGCTCGCGCTGCTGGTCCACCCACTCGGCGTGGTCGGTCTGCTCGACGAGGGCGCGGCGGTCGGCGGCGAGCGCGGACAGACCGGTCTCCGTCTCGGGCGCCGGCCCTTCCTCCGCCTCGTCGACGACGGGCTCCGCGCTCGCGGGCCTGCGGCGCGGCTGCCGCTCGCGCAGCCGCTGCGCCGCGGCCTCGGCCCGGCGCCGGTCCATCGTGTACGTGAAGCGCTTCCGCTCCTGGCCGCGCAGATAGACGATGTACGCGCTCAGCAGCACGGCGGGCGCGGCGGGCGCCCACAGGAAGGCGAGTCCGCCGACAGCGGCCACGACCGCGCCGACCGTGAAGGCGACGAAGAGCAGCACCGTCGTGCGTCGGCGCCGTGCGAGCACCTTGGAGCGCCGGGCGCGCGCGGCGGCCTCCGCGGAGGGGACGCGCCGCGCGGGGTGCGCCGGGGCCGCGGACCTGACCGGGACCTTGGCCGGGGCCTTGGCCCGGGGGGCGGGTTCCGGCTCGCGCTCCCGCTCGCGCTCGCGTTCGGGTTCGCGCTCCGCCGTTCCGGCCGGGGGCGCGACGAAGGCCCGGACGTCCACCGAGTCGGTGATCTCGTCCGGTTCGTCGCGCGACTCCCCGTCCTCCGGCGAGCGCGCTTGCAGGTCCTTGGCGTATCGGCGCTCCATGCCCGCCCGTCCGGACAGCAGCCGGATGGCGGTGCTGAAGCGTTCCGTCGGACGGGCTTCGTTCAGCTCGTCCTGCCTACGGAGCCACATCGGCACCAAGTAGGCGGCCCAGGCCCCGACGATGACTGCGTAGATGAGGCCGCTGCTGCTCACGCTCACACGGTAGAGGGGTTTCCGTGAGGCCATCTGCCAATTGGGCCGGTGTGTCGCACGATCTGGCTGATATCTCGAACTTTTTTTGTGACTGATGCGATCAACAGGCCGTCGACAGCGTGAAATTAATGCCTGAGACAAGACTCATACGAGCCTCGGACGGTCGTTCGGCGATCAATTTCGAACATGTATTTCATTTATGAGGTTCGAGGGCCGGTCTACGCGGTGTTCCGAGGTCGCGCCTGGTGCCAGCGGCGCAACAACCCTTCCGGTACCTCTTCGGCCGTGAGCGCGAAGACGAGATGATCCCGCCAGGCGCCGTCGATGTGGAGATAGCGTGGCCGGAGCCCCTCCTCGCGGAATCCGAGTTTCTCCACGACCCGCCGGCTCGGCGCGTTCTCGGGGCGAATACAGACCTCGATACGGTGCAGCCCGACCGAGCGGAAGCAGTGGTCGACGACGAGCGCGACGGCGGTCGGCATCACACCGCGGCCCGCGACGGACTCGTCGACCCAGTAGCCGACATGGCCCGAGCACATCGATCCCCAGGTGATCCCGGCGACGGTCAACTGCCCGACGAGACGGCCCTGGTACTCGATGACGAAGGGCAGCATCCGGCCCGCGTTGGCCTCCGCGCGCAGGTGACGGACCATCTGGCGGTAGGTGGGGCGGTGCACGATGGGGCCGCTGGCCGTGGGCGGCGGGATCGTCGCCTCCCAGGGGCGCAGCCAGTCGCGGTTGCGCCGGTTGACCTCACGCCAGGGCCGCTGGTCGCGCATCTTTATGGGACGGAGGACGATGTCGCCGTCCGTCAGCTCGACGGGCCAGGAAGGGCTGTTCAGCTCGCACCCCCAGGGGGTACCTCCCAGGCCTTCGAGGCACTGGGGGAAGGTCTGGGATGGTCGCCGCCGCGCAGTTGGTCGACGGCGTGCTTCAGCAGCGGCTCCAGGACGGCCAGGCCGTCGCGTACGCCGCCGGTGGAGCCCGGCAGGTTCACGATGAGGGTCCGGCCCGCGACTCCGGCGAGGCCCCGGGAGAGCGCGGCCGTGGGGATCTTGTCCCTGCCGTACGCGCGGATCGCCTCCGCGATGCCGGGCACCTCGTGGTCGATGACGTGACGGGTGACGTCGGGGGTGCGGTCGGTGGGCGAGATGCCGGTGCCGCCGGTGGTGAGGACGACGTCGTAGCCGGCCTCGACGCCCGCGCGCAGGGCCAGTTCGACGCGGTCGCCGTCCGGGACGACCTGGGGGCCGTCCACGGCGAAGCCGAGCGCGGTCAGGCCCTCGGCGAGGATCGGGCCGCCCTTGTCGGCGTAGACGCCGGCGGCGGCGCGGTTCGACGCGGTCACGACGAGGGCGCGGTAGGACGCGCCGTGCTCGCTCATCCCTCTGCTCCCTTCGATCCTTCTGCTCCCTCGGGTCCCTCGGGACCCTCTGCTCCCTCGCGGGTCCAGTGCCCCGACTTGCCGCCGGTCTTCTCCTCGACGCGTACGTCCGTGATGACGGCCCCCTTGTCGACGGCCTTGACCATGTCGACGACCGTGAGGGCCGCCACGCTCACCGCGGTGAGGGCCTCCATCTCCACGCCCGTGCGGTCCGTCGTCTTCACCGTGGCGAGGATCTCGACGGCGTCGTCCGCCACGGAGAGGTCGAGCTTCACTCCGGAGACGGCCAGCGGATGACAGAGCGGGATCAGGTCCGGGGTGCGCTTGGCGCCCATGATCCCGGCGATCCGCGCGGTGGCCAGGGCGTCTCCCTTGGGCACGCCCTCGCCGCGCAGCAGCTCGATCACCCGCGGCGCGACCAGGACGCGGCCGCTGGCGCGGGCGGTGCGCGCGGTGACGTCCTTGGCGGACACGTCGACCATGCGGGCCGCGCCCGCCTCGTCGATGTGGGTCAGTCGCTGCTGCTCAGGGCCGGGGGTCTCCCCCCGGGAAATCGCGGTCATGTGCTGTGGCGCTCCCGGTCCGGGCCCCGCGCGGTGCGGCGCGCGCGGGCCTGTTGTGCGCGACACGGTACCTCGCGAACGGCCCTTTCAGCCGAGCAGGACCACCTCGACGTCCGCGTCCGGCTCCACCGACGTGGTGTCCTCGGGGACGACGATCAGCGCGTCCGCGTGCGCGAGCGCCGCGATCAGGTGCGAGCCCGAGCCGCCGACGGGCGTCACGCTTCCCGTCTCCGCGTCGTGGCGCCCCCGCAGGAACTGACGGCGGCCCGCGGGCGAGTTCAGCGCCTTGTCGGAGCGCAGCTTCGCGCGCGTGGTGGGCCGGTGCACGTCCGGCAGGCCCATGAGGGTGCGGATCGCGGGACGGACGAAGACCTCGAAGGAGACGTACGAGGAGACGGGGTTGCCCGGCAGCGCAAGCAGCGGGGTGTGGTCGGGGCCGATGGAGCCGAAGCCCTGCGGCTTGCCCGGCTGCATGGCGAGCTTGCGGAACTCCACGCCGCTGCCCGCCCCGATGCCCTCCTCCTCGTCCGGGTCGCCGATGGAGGTCAGGGCCTCCTTGACGACGTCGTACGCGCCCACGCTCACGCCGCCCGTGGTGACCACGAGGTCGGCGCGGATCAGCTGGTCCTCGATGGTGGAGCGCAGCGTCTCGGCGTCGTCGGCGACCGCGCCCACGCGGTAGGCGATGGCTCCGGCGTGGCGGGCGGCGGCGGTGAGGGCGAAGCTGTTGGAGTCGTAGATCTGGCCGCTCGCCAATTCCTCGCCGGGCTGGACCAGTTCGCTGCCGGTGGACAGGACGACCACGCGCGGGCGGGGGCGCACCTTCACCGTGCCGCGGCCGATCGCGGCGAGCAGGGCGATCTGCGGGGGTCCGAGCACCGTGCCCGCGGTCAGGGCGCGGTCGCCGGCCCGGACGTCGCTGCCCTGCGCGCGCACATGCGCGCGCGCCTCGGCGGGGCGGTGCACGCGGACCTCTCCGGAGGCGCCCTCAGGAGCGGCGCTGTGGGCGCGCATGCCGGAGACGGGGCCCTCGCCGAGGCCTCCGTCGGTCCACTCCACCGGGACGACGGCCTCGGCGCCGGGCGGCAGCGGGGCGCCGGTCATGATGCGGGCGGCCTGGCCCGCGCCGACGGTGGGCTGCTCGCCCGCGCCCGCGGCGACGTCACCGATGACGCGCAGGACGGCGGGGAACTCCTCGCTCGCGCCCGCGACGTCGGCGACCCGCACCGCGTACCCGTCCATGGAGCTGTTGTCGAAGGGCGGCAGCGAGACGGGCACCGTCACGTCCTCGACCAGGACGCAGCCCTGGGCGTCGAGGAGTTGGAGCTCGATCGGTTCGAGCGGGCGGACGGTCGCGAGGATGTCGTCCAGATGCTCCTCCACCGACCAGAGGTGGTCCTGGCCGGTGGGCGGTGTCGTCGTGCTGCTGCTCAAAGTGCTACATCTCCTCGGTGACGTAACTGCGAAGCCAGGCCTGGAAGTCCGGGCCCAGATCTTCACGTTCGCACGCGAGTCTGACAATGGCACGCAGATAGTCGCCGCGGTCGCCGGTGTCATAGCGGCGGCCCTTGAAGACCACGCCGTGCACCGGGCCGCCGACCTTCTCGTCCGCGGCGAGCTGCTGGAGGGCGTCGGTGAGCTGGATCTCGCCGCCGCGGCCCGGCTCGGTCTTGCGCAGTATGCCGAAGATGTGGGGGTCCAGGACATAGCGGCCGATGATCGCGTAGTTGCTGGGGGCGTCCGCCGTCTCGGGCTTCTCCACCAGGTCGGTCACCTTGACGACGTCGCCGTCCTCGGTGGCCTCGACGGCCGCGCAGCCGTAGAGGTGGATCTGCTCGGGGGCGACCTCCATCAGCGCGATGACGCTGCCGCCGCGCTGCTCCTGGACCTCGACCATGCGGGCCAGGAGCGGGTCGCGCGGGTCGATGAGGTCGTCGCCGAGGAGCACGGCGAAGGGCTCGTGGCCGACGTGCGGGGCGGCGCACAGGACCGCGTGACCGAGTCCCCTGGGGTCGCCCTGGCGGACGTAGTGCATCGTCGCGAGGTCGCTGGACTCCTGGACCTTGGCGAGCCGGGCCTCGTCGCCCTTCTTCTCCAGGGCCGACTCGAGCTCGTAGTTGCGGTCGAAGTGGTCCTCCAGGGGGCGCTTGTTGCGACCCGTGATCATGAGGACGTCGTCGAGGCCCGCCGACACGGCCTCCTCGACCACGTACTGGATCGCCGGCTTGTCGACGACCGGCAGCATCTCCTTCGGCGTCGCCTTCGTCGCCGGCAGGAAGCGTGTGCCGAGGCCCGCCGCGGGGATGACCGCCTTGGTGATCCTGGGCGTGGGGGGGTGAGACTCAGTCATGCCGACAACCATATCCGGTGCGTATGTGCGGAATCTGTGGGTCCAGATAATTGAGAGGCATATGCGCCCGCTAGGAAGGATTTGTGAGTAACCCATGAGTACGAGCGAAGCCGGCGGCCAGCCAACCAAGCGCATGTTGCGGCGAGACTTCCTCGCGGTGAGAAGCGGGTTGACTGAGGATGACGCACGGAAGGCGGCCGCGGTTCTCGCCGAACGCGCGCTGGAGCTCCCGGAGCTGGCCGGGGCGCGGACCGTCGCGGCGTACGTCTCCGTGGGCGCCGAGCCCGGCACGCGCGCCCTCCTGGACACCCTCCACGCGCGCGGGACGCGCGTCCTGCTGCCGGTCCTCCTCGCGGACAACGACCTGGACTGGGGCGTGTACGACGGGGAGGGCTCCCTGTCCCGCGTGCAACACCAGGGAAAGATGCAGCTGTTGGAGCCCTCGGGGGCACGGCTCGGCCCGGACGCCGTCCTGGCGGCGGACGCCGTGCTGCTGCCGGGCCTGGCCGTGGACACGCGCGGGATGCGGCTCGGGCGCGGCGGCGGCTCGTACGACCGGGTGCTCGCCCGGCTGGAGCGCGCGGAGGCCGATCCCGCTCTCGTGGTGCTCCTGTACGACTCCGAAGTGGTCGCCCACGTCCCCGAAGAGGCGCACGACCGGCCGGTGCACGCCGTCGTGACGCCGTCGGGGGTGCGCCGCTTCCGCTGACCCCCGTGACACCGATGCCCCCCCGCGACACCGAAAGGGCCCTCCACGCGTGCGTGGAGGGCCCTTTCGGATGCGGCGTGTGGCGTGCGGGATCAGCCGTACGGGATCAGGGGCGGAGCACCAGCTTGTCGCTCGTGGTGGTCTCGACCGCCTTCTCCGAGTGCGCCCACGGGAGCAGCTCGCCCTTGGCCCACTTGTCCGTCTGGTCGGTGTAGTGGTCGTTGTACGCGTGCCCCGAGGCGCCGGTGAGGTTGATCCACTTGGACTTGTCGAGGTCCTTGAGGTTCACCACCATCCGCATCGACGGCACCCAGACCACGCCGTAGCCGCCCGCCGCGTTCCAGCCGGTGGCGTTGACCGCGGCCTCGCCGCCGCCGAGGTTCCACGGGCCGCGGTTGAGCACGAACTGCAGCCAGCCGGGGCCTTCGGTGCCCAGCGTCTGGTTCTTCAGCGTGAGGCGGTGCAGGCGGCCCCAGCTCCAGGTGTCGACGTCCTTGCCCAGCTTGGCCGTCAGATCCCAGCGCGCGTCCTTCATGGCCCGCTTGAACAGCTGGTCGCGGGTCTTGGTCTCCTCGTCCCTGCGGGTCGAGGGCGCCTTCCACCAGTCGTTGTCCTGGTCGTCGAGGATCTTGCGGACGACCTCGAAGTAGCGGTCGCCGCCGTCCGGCTGCGCCGAGTCGGCCTCGCGCTCGCCGCACTCGCGGACCTTGGTGCCCTCGTCGGCGGGACGGGTGTTGCCGGCCGGCTCGACGTTCAGGCACTGGCCCTTGACGCGCAGCTCCTTGGGGAGCTTGTTGCCGAAGGCGAGCTTGAGGATGTTGCGCCAGACCGAGTTGAAGTACGCGGCGGCCGCCGAGTCGGCGTCCTGGGTGTAGTCCCAGCCCTCCAGGAGCTGCTGGGCCTCGCGGACGTACTTGTCCTTGACGTCGATCTTGAGCAGCTTGGGCACGAGCAGCTTGGCGATCTCGCTGCTGTTGTCCATCTGCATGAGGCGCATGTCCTCGGTGGAGATCTTGCCGCCGTTCTTGATCTTCGACTGGATGAGGTCGTCGATCCGCTGGCTGCGCGCTCCGTAGCCCCAGTCCGAGGTGAGCTTGTACGGGTACTTGCCCTCGCCGTCCTCGATCACGGCCTGGTTGGCGGTGACGATGTAGCCGCGCTTGGGGTCGTACTCGTAGGGCAGGGCGTCCTGCGGGATGTAGTCGGTCCAGCGGTAGTCGGGGTCCCAGCCGGGGGCCGGGAGCGAGCCGTCGCCCTTGCCGCGGACCGGGATCTTGCCGGGCGCCTGGTAGCCGATGTGGCCCTTGGTGTCGGCGTAGATCAGGTTCTGGGAGGGCACTTCAAAAGAAGCGGCCGCCTTGCGGAAGTCCGTGAAGTCCTTCGCCCGGTTCAGCTCGAAGACGGCGTCCATGGACTTGCCGGGGGTCAGCGCGGTCCAGCGCAGCGCCACTCCGTAGCCGTCGCCCCGGTCGGGCGCCGCGGTGTCGACGCCCGCCTTCTTGCCGACCTTGACCAGTTCGTCGTCGCGGTCGGACAGGAGCGGACCGTTGTTGGTCTCGCGGACGGTGATCTTCTTCTCCTTGCCGCCGGCGACCTTGATGGTCTCCTCGCGGGAGGTGAAGGGCAGCACCTTCTCGCCGTACAGGTAGCCGTCCCCGGTGAACTTCTCCAGGTACAGGTCCGTGACGTCGGCGCCCAGGTTCGTCATGCCCCAGGCGATGTCGTTGTTGTGGCCGATGACCACGCCCGGCATGCCGGAGAACGTGTAGCCGGAGACGTCGTACTGGCACTTCGAGGAGACCGACCGGCAGTGCAGGCCCATCTGGTACCAGACCGAGGGCAGCTGCGGCGCCAGGTGCGGGTCGTTCGCCAGGAGCGGCTTTCCGGTGATGGTGTGCTCTCCGGAGACGACCCAGGAGTTCGAGCCGATGCCGTTGCCGTTCGGGCCGAGGATCGCGGGGACCTCGTCCAGGGCGTCGGAGAGGCCCGAGAGCTGCGTCTGGAGGCCCTGGGGCGCCTGCGTGCCGCCCGCCAGGCCCGTGCCCGCGGTGCCGCCCGTACCGGTGCCGGACTGGGTGGAGGTGCCCTTGGCGTCGTACTCCTTGGTGGCGCTGTTGTAGGCGCCCTCCCGGACGACGGGCTTGTTCCGCTTGTAGGGGTACTCGGGGTACAGGTCCTTGATCTGCGACGGGCCGAGGCGGCTCGTCATCAGGGAGCGGTCGATCTCGTCCTGCATGTTGCCGCGCAGGTCCCAGGCCATCGCCTTGAGCCAGGCCACGGAGTCGACCGGATCCCACTTCTCCGGCTTGTAGTCGTTCTCGAAACCGAGCGCCGCGTACTCGACGGAGATGTCCTTGCCGTCCTTGCCCGCGAGGTAGGCGTTGACTCCCTTGGCGTACGCCTGGAGGTACTTCTTCGTCTCCGGCGAGAGCTTGGACTCGTACTCCTTCTTCGCCACCCGGTGCCAGCCGAGCGTGCGCAGGAACTCATCGGTCTTGACCTGGCCCTTGCCGAACATCTCGGAGAGCCGACCGGAGGTCATATGACGGCGGACGTCCATCTCCCAGAAGCGGTCCTGCGCCTGGACGAAGCCCTGTGCCATGAAGAGGTCGGCGTCGGACTCGGCGTAGATCTGCGGGATTCCGTTCCCGTCCCGCTTCACGTCGACGGGTCCGGAGAGGCCGTCGAGCTTGATCGTCCCCTTGGTCTGCGGGAAGGAGGCGCGCACGGTGCTGATGCTCCAGTACGCGCCGAAGCCGATGCCTCCGACGATGGCCAGGACCAGGACGATCACGACGAGTCGGGCTCGGCGCCCCTTCTTCTTGCCGGACTTATGACCGGAAGAGGCGGTGGTGTTGGAGGGCATCGCTGTCCTTGCTGTCCTTACGCGAGCGGCAGGGCGGGCTGTGCTGTCGAGTGGGCGGCTCTGGGAGCGCTGGAGCAACCATAGGCGCAGGGAGTTGCGACTCCGGACGCGGAGTCAGGAACCCGCCTCCCAGAAGATCGAATAGTTATTCGATCGCGTCAAGAAGTCGTTAACAATTAGGTAAGGTAACGAAGTACTCGGCCACACGAGGAAGGAACGGCCCCTGACTGTCCACCACCTCAACCAGCTCCTGCTCGTCTGCTCGCTCGTTCTGCTCGTCGCGGTCGCGGCGGTCCGCATCTCGTCGCGCAGCGGGCTCCCCAGCCTGCTGCTGTACCTCGGCATCGGCGTCGCCATGGGCCAGGACGGCATCGGCGACGTCCAGTTCAGCAACGCCGAGCTCACCCAGGTCATCGGCTATGCGGCCCTGGTCGTGATCCTCGCCGAGGGCGGCCTCGGGACGAAGTGGAAAGAGATCAAGCCGGCGCTGCCCTCGGCGGCCGCGCTGTCGCTCGTCGGTGTCGCGGTGAGCGTCGGCGTCACGGCCGCGGGCGCGCACTACATCGTCGGCCTGGAATGGCGGCAGGCGCTCATCATCGGCGCGGTGGTCTCCTCCACGGACGCGGCGGCGGTCTTCTCCGTACTGCGGAAGGTGCCGCTCCCCTCACGCGTGACGGGTGTGCTGGAAGCGGAGTCGGGGTTCAACGACGCCCCGGTGGTGATCCTCGTCGTGGCGTTCTCCACGGCCGGACCGGTGGACGACTGGTACGTACTGATCGGCAAGATCGCCCTGGAGCTGGCGATCGGAGCCGCGATCGGCCTCGCGGTGGGCTGGCTCGGCGCCTACGGCCTGCGCCACGTGGCCCTGCCCGCCTCCGGCCTCTACCCCATCGCCGTCATGGCGATCGCGGTCAGCGCGTACGCCGCCGGGGCCATGGCCCACGGCAGCGGCTTCCTCGCCGTCTACCTCGCCTCGATGGTGCTCGGCAACGCCAAGCTGCCGCACTGGCCCGCCACCCGCGGCTTCGCCGAGGGGCTCGGCTGGATCGCCCAGATCGGCATGTTCGTGCTGCTCGGCCTGCTGGTCACCCCGCACGACCTGCTCGACGACACCTGGCCCGCGATCATCATCGGCCTGGTCCTGACGGTGGTGGCACGGCCCCTGGAGGTCGTGATCAGCCTGCTGCCGTTCCGCATGCCCTGGCAGGAGAAGGCGCTGCTGTCCTGGGCCGGCCTGCGCGGCGCGGTGCCCATCATCCTG
The DNA here is from genome assembly GCF_001419745.1 of Streptomyces silaceus. Lineage (GTDB taxonomy): Bacteria > Actinomycetota > Actinomycetes > Streptomycetales > Streptomycetaceae > Streptomyces > Streptomyces silaceus. The sequence continues at coordinate 11,904 of NZ_LIRJ01000301.1, forward strand.
GCGACGATCCCGATGGTGAGCGACGTCGAGGACAGCCAGCGGATCTTCAACATCGTCTTCGTCCTCGTCGTCGTCTACACCCTCATCCAGGGCCCCACGCTGCCCTGGCTGGCCCGCAAGCTGCGGCTCGGCGACGGCTCGGAGGCCGCCGACCTCGGCATCGAGTCCGCCCCTCTGGAGCGGCTCCAGGGGCATCTGCTGTCGGTGGCCATCCCGGAGGGCTCGCGCATGCACGGCGTCGAGGTCGCGGAGCTGCGGCTGCCCACGGGGGCGGCGGTCACGCTGGTCGTGCGCGACGGCGAATCGTTCGTTCCGCTGCCCGCCACGGTGCTGCGCCGGGGCGACGAGCTCCTGGTGGTGGCGACCGATCCGGTGCGGGACGCCGCCGAGAAGCGGCTGCGTGCGGTCGGTCACGGCGGAAAGCTCGCCGGATGGCTGGGAACCGATGGAGAAAAGCACTAAACGTCTTGAGCATCGTAGGTGTCAGGCGTCTCATCGGCTGTAATCACAGGGGCGGATCACACCGTCCCCTGTACGATGAAGGCACCTGATCGAACCAACTCTGCCTGAAGCAGAGCTGGCGCGACCGTATGGCGGCCGGGGCGTCCTCGCAGTGGAGCCCGGCATCTACCGCAGTTCCGCGCAAGAGGACAGCTCTCGGCGCCCCCGCACGGGCGCGCTACCAGGCGGCAGAAAGGCACGGGCCGTGGCATCCACGGTCACCGAATCCCGCCCGGGTTACGGACAGCTCCTGCGCACCCCGCGGGCCTGGACGTTCCTGCTGCCCGGCTTCGCGGCACGACAGCCGTTCGCGATGCTGACGATCTCCATCGTCCTGCTGGTGCAGCACACCACCGGCTCGTACGGCGCCGCGGGCGCCGTCTCGGCCGTCACCGGCGTCTCCATGGCGCTGTTCGCCCCCTTCAGCGGCAAGCTCGCCGACCGGTTCGGACAGCGCGCCGTGCTGATGCCCGGCGTGCTGATCCACTCCGCGTCCGTCGTCACCCTGACGGTGCTCGCGCTGTCCGACGCCCCCTTGTGGGCCCTTTTCGTCGCCGCCGTGCCCACGGGCGCCTCGACGCCGCAGATCGGCCCCATGGTGCGGGCCCGCTGGGGCGTCAAGCTCCAGGACTCGCCCCTGGCCACCACCGCGGCCGCCTTCGAGTCGGTCACCGACGAGCTGACCTTCGTCCTCGGCCCGCTGTTCGCGACCGCGCTGTGCACCACCATCGACCCCGCCGCCGGACTCCTCACCGAGGCCGGCCTCACCCTGGTCGGCGGTCTGCTGTTCGCCGCGCAGAAGAGCACCCAGCCCCAGCCGTCCGCCCATCACGGGGAGCACGCGCGCGTGGAGCACGCCTCCGCGCTGCGCGTCCCCGGAGTGCGCGTCCTCATCGTCACGTTCCTCGGCATCGGCGCCGTCTTCGGCGGCATGCAGGTCTCGCTGGCGGCCTTCACCGAGTCGATCGGCGAGCCCGGCCTCAACGGCGTCCTGTACGGCACGTTCGCCGCGGGCAACATGCTCTCCGGCATCGTCTGCGGCGCCATCGCCTGGAAGGTCTCCCCGCAGCGGCGCCTCCTGGTCGGGTACGCGGCGCTGACCCTGATGGCCTCCGGCCTGTGGGCCGCGCACTCCGTGCCGCTGCTCGCCGGGCTCGGCCTGCTGGTCGGCGTCTGCATCGCGCCCGCCCTGATCACCGGCTACACGCTGGTGGACAAGCTGGTCCCGCCGACCGGCCGCACGGAGGCCTTCACCTGGCTGACGGGCGCGGTAGCGCTCGGGCAGGCGGCGGCCGTCACGGTCGCCGGACAGCTGGAGGACCGCTTCTGGGACGGGGCCGGATTCCTGGTCCCGCTCGGCGGCACGGCACTGGCCCTCGCGGTCCTTCTGACGCTGCGCTCGCGGCTCGTCCCCACGGTCCCGGCCCGCACGGTGGCGCGTGGCGTCGGTCACCGAGTTCCGGTCACGGTGGACTGATCTCGCGGAATACGTCACTATGGACCGTCGTTAGCACTCATCGAGTGAGAGTGCCAGGAGGAAGCAAGTGCCGACGTACCAGTACCAGTGCACCGAGTGCGGCGAGGGCCTCGAGGCGGTGCAGAAGTTCACGGACGACGCCCTGACCGTGTGCCCCAGCTGCGACGGACGCCTCAAGAAGGTGTTCTCGGCCGTCGGCATCGTCTTCAAGGGTTCCGGCTTCTACCGCAACGACAGCCGCGGCTCGTCGTCCAGCAGCACGCCGGCCGGCTCGTCGTCGAAGTCCTCGTCGTCCTCCTCGGACACGAAGTCGTCTTCGTCGTCGTCCTCCTCGTCCTCGGACTCCAAGTCGTCCGGGACCTCGTCGACGTCCACGTCGTCGACCTCCGCCGCGTAACAGCGGCCCGCACACACGTCCGGTGTGACCCCGCCGTCCCACGTCGGCGGGGTCCTCGGCGTTTTCCGGGGCGGATACTGTGCGCTCCATGGTGAACACGGCGAACGCTTCGCAGGCCGGGATCGGCGTGATCGGCGGCTCCGGCTTCTACTCCTTCCTCGACGACGTGACCGAGATACAGGTCGACACCCCCTACGGGGCGCCCAGCGACTCCCTGTTCCTCGGCGAGATCGCCGGCCGCCGGGTGGCCTTCCTGCCCCGGCACGGCCGCGGCCACCATCTGCCGCCCCACCGCATCAACTACCGCGCCAACCTCTGGGCGCTGCGGTCCGTCGGCGTACGCCAGGTGCTCGGCCCGTGCGCGGTCGGCGGGCTGCGGTCCGAGTACGGGCCCGGGACGCTGCTGGTACCGGACCAGTTGGTGGACCGCACGCAGTCACGCCCCCAGACGTACTTCGACGGGGTGCCGCTGCCCGACGGCAGCGTGTCGAACGTCGTGCACGTGTCGCTGGCCGACCCGTACTGCCCCGCGGGGCGCGCCGCCGCCCTGAAGGCCGCGCGGGGCCGCGACTGGGAGCCGGTGGACGGCGGGACGCTGGTCGTCATCGAAGGGCCGCGCTTCTCGACCCGTGCGGAGTCGCGCTGGTACGCCGACCAGGGCTGGTCGGTGGTGGGCATGACCGGGCACCCCGAGGCGGTTCTCGCCCGTGAACTGGAGCTCTGCTACACGTCGTTGACCCTGGTCACGGACCTGGACGCGGGCGCGGAGACCGGCGAGGGCGTCTCGCACGACGAGGTCCTGCGGGTGTTCGCCGCCAACGTGGACCGGCTGCGGGGCGTGCTGTTCGACACCGTGGCGGGGCTGCCGGAGGGCAGCGAGGCGCGGGACTGCCTGTGCGCGGGGGCGCTGGGCGGGATGGATCCGGGGATTCGGCTGCCGTGAGGCGGGATGCTCGGGGGCTCGGGGCCGTGAGGCCGTCTCTTAGAGACATCTGATGCCGCCGACGAATAGAGAGGT
>NZ_LIRJ01000302.1 GCF_001419745.1 Streptomyces silaceus
TTCTCCCCGCGGGGCGCGGGGGCGGACAGGGGGATCGTGGGCAGGGTGCGACCATGGACGGATGCGTAGAGCGGGTGCGGTGCGAGCGGCGGTCGTGGCGGCGGCCTGCGGTGTCCTTCTGACGTCCTGCGGGGGCGGGAGCGACAACGCGACGACCAAGGATGATCACGGCGGGTCGCAGCGCAAGGAAGCGGACGGCGGGGCCAACGCGCGCGCGGCCGACCTCAAGCGCATCCCCGACGTCGGGGACCGCCTGCAGTCCCAGATCCCCAAGAACTCGCGCCAGGTCGTCGCGGTGTACGGCGACGGCGAGGACTGGGTGAAGTCGACGATCGTCCTCTACACCAAGTCGAGCGCGTCGGACGACACCTGGGAGAAGACCCGCAGCTGGAGCGGGCACAACGGCAAGAAGGGCTGGACCACCGACCACCGGGAGAACGACAAGCGCAGCCCGGTCGGCGTGTTCACGCTGACCGACGCGGGCGGTGTCCTTCCGGATCCGGGCGCCAAGTTGCCGTACACGCAGTCGTCGTCGATGCAGGCCCCGCACTACTGGCCCAAGACCCACTGGCACGACTTCGACTACGTCATCGCCATCGACTACAACCGCGCCAAGGGCACTCCGCCGAACGACCCGACGCGCCCGCAGGGCCAGTCCAAGGGTGGCAGCATCTGGCTGCACATGGACCATGGCAGCGGCACGTCGGGCTGCGTGAGCCTGTCCAAGTCGGGGATGGAGTACCTGCTCCGCACGCTCGACCCGAAGCAGCACCCGGTCGTGGTGATGGGGGACAGGCTGAACCTCAAGGCGTGAGACACGAGGCGTGAGACGCGAGGCAGCCGGTGGCGCGGCCGTCGTCCGCATGCCGGGGCTCGGAAGGTCGACACCATTGCGGTGATCGTCGACTCCCCATAGAAATCCCCCATGAGAAGACGCGTCATGTCCATGCTCGTCGGGGCCACCCTCGCGGCGAGCGCCCTCTTCGGTGCCGGTGCGGGTCCGGCCGCCGCCGACACGCCGCCCGACGAGTTCGGCAACGACTGGCACGACCCGGTCACCGCCGCGCCCCCGGTCCCCAAGCCGCACACCAGGTCCTGCGAAGTGACGGTCGCCGAGGCCCAGTTCAAGGACTTCACGCCCTACAAGGGCGACTACACACCGCCCGACAAGTGCGGCGAGGGCCGCTGGGGCAAGGTGGTCCTCCGTCTGGACGGCAAGGTGAAGGGCAGGCAGTACGACCGCCTCGGCTACCTCCGAATAGGCGGCGTAGAGGTCTTCCGCACGTCCACCCCCGAACCGTCGGTCGACGGCATCACCTGGTCCGTGGAGAAGGACGTCACGCGCTACAGCGAGACGCTGGGCCGCGACCAGCAGGTCGAGATGCTCATCGGCAACGTCGTCAACGAGACGTACACCGGGATCATCGACGTCAAGGCGACGCTGACGTTCTACGCGCAGGAGAAGCGCGGCGCCGCGTCGAACAGGAGCGCCGCCGCGCGGAGTACGAGCAGCAGCGCACCGAGCAAGAACACCCCCGCGACGGTGCCCGACCGCGTGCTCCCGCTCGGTGACGGCACCACCCTCACCACGCCCCGCAACAGCGAACGCATCGTCGCCGAGGTGTACGCCACCGGGTCCGGCGGCGGCTGCGAGGAGTACTGGTACCTGACCGTGCCGGACGCCGCGCCCTACTCCTGCAAGGCGGATCAGGGGCCGTACCGCGAGGTGCAGGTGAAGGTCGACGGCAAGCTCGCGGGCATCGCCGCGCCGTTCCCGACCGTGTGGACCGGCGGCTGGTCCAACCCCTTCCTCTGGTACGTCATTCCGGGGCCCCGCGCCTTCGACATCAAGCCCATCGAGTACGACCTGACGCCGTTCGCGGGCATCCTGAACGACGGTCGACCGCATCAGGTGGAGGTCTCCGTCGTCGGTGTCCCCAAGGCGCAGACCGGTTGGAACGCCCCGGTCAACGTCCTGGTCTGGCAGGACGAGAAGAGGGACCACGTCACGGGCGCGCTGACCCGGCACGAGGAGAGCGACCTCGCCGACAAGGCGACGTACACGCCCGGTTCGGGTGATGAGGCGCACCGGCTCGACACGAAGGGCGGTCACCGGCTCAGCGTCTCCGGCTATGTGAACACCTCGCACGGGCGCGTCGCGACGACCGTGACCCGCACCCTCGCCAACACCTCCGTCCACCGCTGGACCGAGGGCGAGGCGATGGACGCGCTCAAGGCGACCTGGGCGGACCGGGAGACGGTCACCGCCTCGGGCCGGTCCGCGCGCACCGACCGGACGTACACGATGGACGGCACCACGACCCTCGGCGCCGGTGACCGGCTGCGCACCAAGATCTCCCTCGGCGACCGTGCCGAGCACGTCACGGAGCGGGTCACCGGGCACGGTGTCCGGCGCACGGGCCGGTCGGTGCTCGACGACCGCTACGACGGCGACGCGACGTACACCGCGAACGTCCCGCGCGACCAGCGGCACGCCGTGGGCACCTCGCGCGAGCGCTACCGCCTGATCGGCGACCACGGCTGCTACGACCGCACACTGGCCACGGCCCAGGGCACGCTGACGGAGGACAGGCGGCGCTGCTGATCACGTGACCCTCCCCTCTCCCCACCCGGCCCGCGGCAGTCACTGCCGTGGGCCGGCTCGGTTTTGGAGCAAGATCCAAGATTTACGCCGATGTGACACCGAGGTCTTCTGTGCGGGCACGCGTCCGGCCATAGTGGCGGCTCTCGGAAGCTGGAAGTCAACTTCCGTATCCCAGAAGCCACTTCCTTCAGGAGTGCCCGTGCCGCAGTCCGTACCGTCCCTGCCGCGACGCGTCGCACGCACATTGCGTACCTCTCTCTTCGCGCAGGTCGCCTGCGCCCTTGTCATCGGAGTCCTCGTCGGACGCCTGTGGCCCCACGCGGGCACGGCCGTCCAACCGCTCGGCGACGGCTTCGTACGTCTGATCAAGGCCATGATCGCGCCGCTCGTCTTCTGCGTGGTCGTCGCCGGCATCACCAAGGCCGGTGACCTCAAGGCGTTCGGCCGCATCGGCCTGAAGGCCCTCATCTGGTTCGAGGTCGCGACCACGGTCGCCCTCGTCGTCGGCCTGCTCGCGGGGAACCTCGCGGGCCCCGGAGTCGGCATGAACGTCGACCCCGACTCGCTCGACGCCTCCGCAGTCGACGAGAAGACCGGAGGCGGGGAACTGCCCTCGACCAGCGAGTTCCTCCTCCACTCGCTGCCCGACAGCGCCGTCGGCGCGTTCGCGGAGAACTCCCTCCTCCAAGTCCTCGTGCTCTCCTGCCTGGTGGGCGCGGCGCTGCTGCACCTCGGCCACACCAAGGTGCCCGCGATCCTGCCCGCCATCGAGCAGGCGCAGGAGGTCGTCTTCGCGATCGTCGGCTTCATCATGAAGCTGGCGCCGCTCGCCGTGTTCGGTGCCACCGCGCATCTGGTGGGGGAGTACGGTCTGGGCGCCCTGTCGACGTACGGGAAGCTCATAGGGGTCTGTTACGCCGTGGCCCTGCTCTTCCTCGTGCTGCTCGGCCTGGCTCTCAAGGCGCTGACCGGCCTGAGCCTGTGGAAGTTCGTGCGTTACACCCGCGAGGAGATGCTGCTCGCGCTCGGCACGGCGTCCAGCGAGACGGTCATGCCGCGCATGATGCAGAAGCTGCGCCAGGCCGGCTGCCGCGACGACGCCGTGGGCCTGGTCCTGCCGACCGGCTACTCCTTCAACCTCGACGGCGCCTCGATCTATCTCTCCGTCGGTACGTTGTTCATCGCGCAGGCCGTCGGTGTGGACCTGACCATCGGGCAGCAGATCACCGTCGTGCTCGTGCTGATGCTGACCAGCAAGGGCATGGCGGGCGTGCCGGGTTCGGCGTTCCTCGCGCTGTCCGCGACGGCGTCCGCCCTCGGGGTCATTCCGGCGGGGGCGGTCGCGCTGCTGCTCGGCGTGGACCGCATCATGGACGCGATGCGCGTCGCCACGAACCTGCTCGGCAACTGCGTGGCCGTCTTCGTGGTCTCGTGCTGGGAGGGTGCGCTGGACACGGCGCGGGCGAAGAAGGTCCTCGGCGGCGAGATCGCGTTCGTACCGGAGCAGGCCGGGGAGGCCGAGCAGGGCGAGCCGACCGAGCACGCGGCGCGGCAGGGCCGGCAGGAGCGACCGGAGCAGGCCGACGGGCCCGGCCGTGCCGATGATGGCACCGCCGAGCCCGCCGCCTCCAAGCCCCTGACCGGAGCTACGCCTTCGGCTTCTCCGAGTCCACTCCCGGACGCGCCTTCTTCCACAGCCCGCGAGTGAAGTCGGGTATCGCCTGAGGCGCACCCTTCGCCTTGATCGACAGATGGCTCAGCGGCACGGGCGCGGTCCACGTCGCGGCGTCGTACACGTCGAAGTCCGGGACGAGGCCGAGCTGCATGGTCTGCATCAGCCGGAAGATCATGATGTAGTCCATGCCGCCGTGCCCGCCCGGCGGGTTGGAGTGCTCCTTCCACAGCCAGTGGTCGAACTCGGCGGCGTACTTGCCGAAGTCGCCCCACTCGTCGTTCGTGTGGTCCGGCTCGATGTAGATGCGCTCGGGGTAGTCCTCGAAGACGCCCCGCGTGCCGCCGAGGCTGTTGATGCGGCTGTAGGGGTGCGGGGTCGAGACGTCGTGCTCCAGCCGGATCACCCGCCCCTTCGCCGTCTGCACGAGGCTGATGGTGCGGTCGCTCTCGATGTACGTCTCCTTCCAACTCGGGTCGCCCGCCGGCATGTGCTCCTTGCGGTACTCGGCGAGGCCGAGGGCGGGCGTGCCGAAGCTGGAGATGTGTGTGACGCGGTCGCCGCGGTTGACGTCCATGTAGTTGGCCGTCGGACCGAAGCCGTGGTTGGGGTAGAGGTCGCCGCGCAGGCGGGTGTGCCACAGTCGGCGCCACGGCCCCTCGTAGTAGTCGGGGTCGAACATCAGGCCGCGCAGGTCGTGGTTGTACGCGCCCGCCGCGTGCAGCAGATCACCGAACTTGCCGGCGTGCGCCATGCGCAGCACCCGCATCTCGTTCTTGCCGTAACAGCAGTTCTCCAGCTGCATGCAGTGCTTGCGGGTGCGCTCCGACAGGTCCACCAGTTCCCAGAGCTCGTCCAGGCGCAGGGCGATCGGACACTCCACGCCGACGTGCTTGCCGTTCAGCATCGCCGACTTGGCCATGTCGAAGTGGAAGTCCCAGGGCGTGGCCACGTACACGAAGTCGATGTCCTGGCGCTTGCACAGGTTCTCGTAGTCGTGCTCTCCCTTGGTGTACGTCGCTGGGGCGGGCTGCCCGGCGGCCGTGACCTTCTTCGCGGCGGCGGCGGTCTTCTCCTTGACCGGGTCGCAGAGCGCGACGACGCGCACGCCGGGGATCGCGAGGAACAGGTCGATCATGCTGCCGCCGCGGTTGCCGAGCCCGATGATCCCGACGCGGACGGTGGAGCGGCGCTCGAACGGCACGCCGATCATGGTGGCGCCCTTGCGGGCGGGCGCCTTGGCCGTGTCCGGGGCGGCAGCGGCCGCCGCCGGGGCGTCGGCGTGCGCCGTGCCGCCCGCGAACGTGCCGAGTCCGAGTCCCGCGCCGGCGATGCCGGCCGTGCGGAGCACCGCGCGACGCGAGTGGCCGTCTCCCGTCGTGCCCTCGGCGGTGGCGTCGGGGGTGGTTCCGTCAGGGGTCGGTGTCGCGTTCTCGTCGTGCATCGGACCTCCGTAGTTCAATGTCGGCTGGTCTCTACCACTGCGCGCAAGTCACCCTGGTGGGGGCACGCCCGGGGCGCAAGGGACCGAAGTGGTCAGGGAGTTGGACTTCTCGCACCGTCCATGGACTCCCGGGTGGCGCGCGACGCGTGGCTACGACGGAACGCCCCGCCATCGAGGGGAAGAACGCCCGCCCCCGAACGGCAGAACGCCCCGCCCCGAAGGGGCGAGGCGTCGAAGCCACCGGAGAGGTCCCGCAGCGGTCTCGCAGCGGTCCCGGATACGTCCCGCAGAGATCTCGCAGAGATCCCGCAGCGGTCCCAGAGAGGTCAGGGACGCGTCGCACGCTCCAGTTCCAGCAGGACGGAGTAGTAGCCGCGTCCCGTCGCATGGTCCATGCCGACCTCGCACATGCGGTTCGCCGACAGATGCGCGTCGTAGGAGCGGGCGGTGACCTCCTCGGCCTCCTTGCGGGTGGCCGACTCCGTGAGCTCCTTGTGGAGCATGCCGCGGTCGCCCGCGAAGGCGCAGCACCCCGCGTCGTCCGGCACGACCACCTCGTCGGCGCAGGCCTCGGCGACGGCGCGCAGCCGGTCCTCGTCGTCGAGGTGCCGCATGGAACACGTGGGGTGCAGTACGGCGGAGCCGATCGTGCGGTGGACGGTCAGATGGGGGAGCAGTTCGTCGGCGGCCCAGACGATCGAGTCGACGATCGTCAGCTCCCGATGCAGCGCGCGGTTGTCGTCGGTCAGATACGGCACGACCTCATGCGCGATGCCGAGCGTGCAGGACGAGGCGTCGACGACCAGCGGCAGCCGCCCGCCCGCCGTCCAGCCCCAGGCCGCCTCGACGATGCGATTGGCCATCACCCTGTTCCCGGCGTCGTACCCCTTGGAGTGCCAGATCGTCGCGCAGCACGTCCCCGCCACGTCGTCCGGAATCCACACCGGCTTGCCCGCGCGCGAGGAGACGGCGACGACGGCCTGCGCGAGGGAGCGGTCGCCGGGGCCGCCGAAGATGCGGTTGACGCACGCCGGGTAGTAGACGGCGGCGGCGCCCACGCGCGACGTGCGCGGCAGCTTGCGGGCGGCGGCGCCGGGGATCTGCGGCAGCCACTCCGGTACGAGGTCGGGGCGCACGGCCTTGCGGGCGGCGCGGGTCACCGCGGTCAGCAGCCGGTCGCCGATCCGGTCGGCGGCGGCCACCGCGAGCCGCGCGGAGGCCTCGACGGCCTTGAAGTTCTTGGCCGCGAGCGCCGCAGCCCTCTCCTCGCGCGCCGAGTGGCGCGCGTGCCGGAAGTCCTTCATCAGGGCACCCGTGTCGATGCCGACCGGACAGGCCAGCTTGCAGGTCGAGTCGCCCGCGCAGGTGTCCACGGCGTCGTAGCCGTACGCCTCGACGAGGCCGTCCTCGACGGGGGAGCCGACGGGCTGGCGCATCATCTCGCGGCGCAGCACGATGCGCTGGCGCGGTGTCGTGGTCAAGTCCTCGCTGGGGCAGGTGGGTTCGCAGAAGCCGCACTCGATGCACGGGTCGGCGATCGACTCCACCTTGGGGATGGTCTTGAGGCCGCGCAGATGCGCCTTCGGGTCGCGGTCGAGGACGATGCGCGGCGCGAGCACTCCGTCCGGGTCGATGACCTGCTTGGTGCGCCACATCAACTCCGTGGCCTTCGGTCCCCATTCGAGCTCAAGGAAGGGCGCGATGTTGCGGCCGGTGGCGTGCTCGGCCTTGAGGGAGCCGTCGAAGCGCTCCACGGTCAGCCGGCAGAAGTCGTCCATGAAGGCGGCGTAGCGCTCCACGTCCGAGGGGACCGCCGCGTCGAAGGCGAGCAGGAAGTGCAGATTGCCGTGGGCGGCGTGACCGGCGACGGCGGCATCGAAGCCGTGCCGCGTCTGGAGGGCGAGCAGCGCCTCGCAGGCCTCGGCGAGGCGCCCCGGAGGGACCGCGAAGTCCTCGGTGATCAGCGTCGTGCCCGAGGGGCGTGAGCCGCCGACGGCCGTGACGAACGCCTTGCGCGCCTTCCAGTAGCCGCCGATCGTCTTCGCGTCGCGGGTGAAGGCGTTGGTGACCGACGGGACGGGCGCGACCAGGTCGAGCCCGTCGAGCGCCGTGGCCGCGGCGGCTTCGTACGCCTCCTGCGCGGCCTCGTCCGGGGCGCGGAACTCCACCAGGAGCGCGGCCGTCGCCTTCGGCAGGTCGGCCCAGTCGGCGGGCACCCCCTTGACGCTGACCGAGGCGCGCAGAGTGTTGCCGTCCATCAGCTCCACGGCGAGCGCGCCCGCCGCGTTGAACACCGGCACGGCCGCGGCGGCCGCGGGGAGCGAGGGGAAGAAGAGCAGGGCGGTGCTGGTGCGCCGGTCCAGCGGCAGGGTGTCGAAGACGACCTCGGAGATGAAGCCGAAGGTGCCCTCGGAGCCGACCATGAGCCCGCGCAGGATCTCCACGGGGGTCGTGCCGTCGAGGAAGGCGTCCAGGCGATAGCCGTTGGTGTTCTTGATCTCGTACTTGGCACGGATACGGGAGACCAGGTCGGCGTCCGCCTCGATCTCGCGCTTGATCGCCAGCAGGCCCTCGCACAGGGCGGGTTCGGCGTGGGCCAGTCGATCGTCGGCGTCCGGTTCGGCCGTGTCCACGACCGTCCCGGTGGGCAGGACGAAGGTCAGCGAGGCGAGGGTGCGGTAGGAGTTGCGGGTGGTGCCGGCGGTCATGCCGGAGGCGTTGTTCGCGACGACGCCGCCGAGGGTGCAGGCGATGGCGCTCGCGGGGTCGGGGCCGAGCACCCGGCCGTACCGGGCGAGGGTGGCGTTGGCGCGCACGACCGTCGTCCCGGGCCCGATGCGTGCCCGCTCGCCCTCGCCGAGCACCTCGATGCCCGACCAGTGCTTGCGCACGTCGACCAGGATGTCCTCGCCCTGGGCCTGGCCGTTCAGGGACGTTCCCGCGGCGCGGAAGACGACCTCGCGGCCCCTGCCGTGCGCGTACGACAGGACGGCCGAGACGTCGTCGATGTCCTCGGGGACGACCACGACCTGCGGTACGAAGCGGTAGGGGCTTGCGTCCGAGGCGTAGCGCACCAGGTCGGATACGTGCGTGAGGACCTTGTCCGCGCCGAGGAGCGCGGTCAGCTCGGAGCGCAGGGGCTCCGGTGTGCCCAGGGCCTGCCGGTCGGGCACGCGGTCGGGTGACGGTCCCTCCGTGCGCGACGTGGGGCGCAGGGCGTCCGGATCGGGCTCCAGCAGGGGCATGGCTCTCCCTCGACGGGTGTCAGCAACGACCTCCGGGGCCGTCGACCAGGGCGGACAGCAGGCCGCCGAGCACCTCGCGCTGTTCGGCGGTCAGTGGAGCCAGGATGTCCTCTGCGGCGGCCCGGCGCGCGCTGCGCAGCTTTTTCAGCGCGTCCTGCCCCGCGTCGGTGAGTTCGATCCGGATCACCCGGCGATTGCTCGGGTCCGGCACGCGCCGCACCAGACCGCCCGACTCCAGGCCGTCGACCAGGCTCGTCACGGCGCGCGGGACCACTTCGAGGCGCTGGGCGAGATCGGCCATGCGCGGCGGGGCCTCGTAGTGCGCGAGGGTGCGCAGCAGCCGGGACTGGGCCGGGGTGACGCCCACCGGCTCCAGATGGCGCTTCTGGATGCGGTGCAGCCTGCGGGTGAGCCGCAGCAACTGTTCGGCGAGGGGGCCGTCGGTGTCCGGGGTGGTCATGCCGGGAACATTATCAGGACCTTGTGCATTGTGAACATAGGTAACAGTGAGCTATGCTCCCTGAGTCCTTCATCGTCCCGCTCGTATGCGTCCGATCGCACGTCGCGCACGGAACACGGAGTGCGCATCGATCAGGAGCGGCGCATCCGACTCGGATCGCGCACCGGACACGGCGCGCACCGAACACGCAGTACGCATCCGCCCGCGGGATGCGCCTCCCGGTCCCCGGCGCGCATCCCACCGGCCCGCACCCCGTAGGAGCCCATGCATCACGACGAACCGACCTGGACGCCGCCGCCCCAGGCCCCCGACCAGGAACCGCCGCGCCAGCTGCGCCGCATCCTCCGCCTCTTCCGTCCCTACCGAGGTCGCCTCGCGCTCGTGGGCCTGCTGGTCTGCGCCGCGTCCCTCGTCTCGGTCGCCACACCCTTCCTCCTGAAGGAGATCCTCGACACCGCCCTGCCGCAGGGGCGCACCGGGCTGCTCAGCCTGCTGGCGCTCGGCATGATCCTCAGCGCGGTCGTCACGAGCGTCTTCGGCGTCCTGCAGACGCTGATCAGCACGTCCGTCGGGCAGCGCGTCATGCACGACCTGCGCACGGCCGTGTACGGCCGGCTGCAGAGCATGTCCCTGGCCTTCTTCACCCGCACCCGCACGGGCGAGGTCCAGTCCCGCATCGCCAACGACATCGGCGGCATGCAGGCGACCGTGACCTCCACGGCCACCTCGCTCGTCTCCAACCTCACGAGCGTGATCGCGACCGTCGTCGCCATGCTCGCCCTCGACTGGCGCCTGACCGTCGTCTCACTGCTCCTGCTGCCGGTCTTCGTGTGGATCAGCCGCCGTGTCGGCCGCGAGCGCAAGAAGATCGCCACGGAGCGGCAGAAGCAGATGGCCGTCATGGCCGCGACCGTCACCGAGTCGCTCTCCGTGAGCGGCATCGTCCTCGGCCGCACGATGGGCCGCGCCGACTCCCTCACCACGTCCTTCGCCGCCGAGTCCGAGCGGCTCGTCGACCTGGAGATCCGGTCGAACATGGCGGGCCGCTGGCGCATGGCCGTCATCACGATCGTCATGGCCGCCATGCCCGCCGTCATCTACTGGACCGCGGGCCTCGCCTTCCAGCTGGGCGGGCCGACCGTCTCCATCGGCACGCTCGTCGCCTTCGTCTCGCTCCAGCAGGGCCTGTTCCGGCCGACCGTCAGCCTGCTCTCCACCGGCGTGCAGATCCAGACCTCGCTCGCGCTCTTCCAGCGCATCTTCGAGTACCTCGACCTGACCGTCGACATCACCGAGCCCGAGAACCCGGTGCGGCTCGACGAGATCAAGGGCGAGATCCGCTTCGAGGACGTCGAGTTCCGCTACGACGAGAAGTCCGGCCCCACCCTCCAGGGCATCGACCTCGCGATACCCGCCGGCGGCAGCCTCGCCGTGGTCGGCCCCACCGGCTCCGGCAAGTCGACCCTCAGCCACCTCGTGCCCCGGCTGTACGACGTCACGGGCGGCCGGGTCACCCTCGACGGCGTCGACGTGCGCGACCTCGACTTCGACACCCTCGCGCGGGCGGTCGGCGTGGTCTCCCAGGAGACGTACCTCTTCCACGCCTCGGTCGCCGAGAACCTCCGCTTCGCCAAGCCCGACGCCACCGACGAGGAACTCGTCACCGCGGCCCGCGCCGCGCAGATCCACGACCACATAGCGTCCCTGCCCGACGGGTACGACACGGTCGTCGGCGAGCGCGGACACCGTTTCTCCGGCGGCGAGAAGCAGCGCCTGGCGATCGCCCGGACCATCCTGCGCGACCCGCCGGTCCTCATCCTCGACGAGGCGACCAGCGCCCTGGACACCCGGACCGAGCGGGCCGTGCAGGAGGCCATCGACGCCCTGTCCGCCGACCGGACCACCCTCACCATCGCCCACCGGCTCTCCACCGTCCGCGGCGCCGACCAGATCGTGGTCCTGGACGCCGGGCGCACCGCCGAGCGCGGCACCCACGAGGAGCTCCTGGCGCGCGACGGCCGCTACGCCGCGCTCGTCCGCAGGGACGCACAGCTGGAGCCGACCGCATGACGACCGGAATGTTTGCATGAAGATATGCCGGTAATGCCCGCATTTGCGGGTTACCGTGCCCGCATGCAGACCAAGACTCCGCGACGGGGCACGATTCGACTGACGCGTCGGGGCCGGATCGCCCTGATCGCCACCGGGGCCGTCGCGGCGGCCACCGCCGTGACGGTGCCGCTGCTGCTCCCCGACGACGACGCACGGCCCGAGACGCTGACCATTCCCGAGGGCTGGCGCTCGGGCCAGGTGTACGCGGCCGTGGACAAGGCGCTCAAGGTGCCCGCGGGCACCACGAAGAAGGCGCTCCCGAAGGCCGACCTCAAACTTCCCGGCGACGCCGGGGGCAACCCCGAGGGGTATCTCTTCCCGGCGACGTACCCGATCAGTTCCCAGTCGACGCCGGCGTCCGTCCTGTCGTACATGGTGAACACCGCGAACAAGAAGTTCGGCGGCGGCCAGGTCACGGCGGGCGCCGACCGCAATGCCGTGAACGTCTACCAGACCGTCACCATCGCCAGCATGATCGAGGCCGAGGCGGGCACGAAGGCCGACATGGGCAAGGTGGCCCGGGTCATCTACAACCGTCTCGACCGGGGCATGCCCCTCCAGATGGACTCCACCATCAACTACGCGCTGAACCGCTCCACGCTGGCCACCAGCGGGCGCGACACGAAGATCAGCAGCCCGTACAACACCTACGCGCGCATGGGCCTGCCGCCCACCCCGATCGGCAACCCCGGCGAAGAGGCGATGCGCGCGGCGACCAGTCCGACGGCAGGGGACTGGCTGTACTTCGTGACCGTGAAACCGGGGGACACCCGTTTCACCGCCAGCTTCGAGGAACACCAGAAGAACGTCGCGGAGTTCAACAAGACCCACCCCAAGTAGGCTCCCGAGCAGGCCCACTCCGAGGCCCGCTGCCCTTTCCGGCGCCCCTTCCCCTTTCTGGTCGGCCTCCTCTTGACCTCGACCGCGGTTCAGGTACGACGCTGTGCTCCGACCGCATCGCAGCAGCGCTCAGGAGGAGCCGACCATGACCACGACGACCCCCGAGGCCTTCCCCGACGTCCGGCGCGCGGACGCCGGGACGATCCTCGTCAGCTCCTGGATCGTGCCCGCACCGGAGGTCCAGCGGCAGGCCGCGGACCTCGTCATCGAGGGCTGGGAGCAGGAGGACCGCCCCGACGCGATGCTCTCCCTCACCACGTTCCTGAGCGTGGACGGCACCGAGGTCCTCAACCACGCGCAGTGGACGGACGACGACTCCCACCTCGCCTGGGCCCGCGCCCGGCGCCCCCAGGGCATCAGCGAGGTCGACCGGATCGTCCCGGGCATCGAGCGCCCCCGCCTCGTGCGCTACGCGCTGCACCGCAGCTACGCACCCGAGGAGAGCGCGGGCCGCACGCCCGGAGTGCTGGTCACCCCCACGTTCGAGACCGAGGGCCCCGACAGCCAGCGCGCGCTCGCCGACGCCGTCGTCGGGATCCTGGAGCGGCTCGGGCCCGACGGGCTGCTCGGGGCCCACTTCCTCGTGAGCAAGGACGGCCGGCGGGTGCTCAACCACGCGGAGTGGGAGGACATGGCGGCCTGGCGGCGCTTCGCCCAGGACGGCGGCACCAATGAACTGCGCACGGTCATCGGCACCTTGGAGGGTGTCACCCCCGTGCACGCCCGTCTCGACGTGCCACGCTACTTCCCGCACAAGAGCCTGGTGAACATCCCCGCGCCCTGAGCCGGGAGGGCGGCCCCGGCCTCTTGTGCCGGGCGGGGCGGCACGAGACGCTGGCATGCGCTCCGCGCCGCACCACGGGCAACGACCGCACCGCGCACCGCACATGATCCGACCCCACCCCTGGTCAACGAAAGGTTCAGGTGCACCGGGAATGAGAATGCCCTCCCGTCGGCGGCCGGCAGCGGTGCTGCTGCCCGCCGCTCTGCTGGCCGCAGGACTCCAGCTCGGCGTCGCCCCTTCCGTCACCCACGCGGCTTCCGGCGGCTCCGCCGGGGACGTGCGGCTCGCGAGCGGCTCCGAGACCGCCGTGCCGGACGGCTGGATCGTCGTACTGAAAGGCGACCGCTCGGCAGCGGCCGCCGACGCCGCGCCCTCCGTGGCGCGCGAGCTCGTCGGTCGGGCCGAAGGAGCGCGGCTCGGGCACGTGTACCGGGCGGCGCTGCACGGCTTCTCCGCCCGGATGAGCCGGGCGCAGGCGGAGCGCCTCGCGACGGACCCCCGCGTCGCCTACGTACGGCAGGACACCCGCGTCAGCATCGACACTCCTCAGGCCGTGCGGCCCGCGGCGGACACCACGCAGCCCAACGCGCCCTGGGGCCTCGACCGCATCGACCAGCGGCGCCTCCCCCTGTCCACCACGTACACCTACCGCACCACCGCCCCCGGTGTGAGCGTGTACGTCATCGACACCGGCCTGCGGACCACGCACGCGGAGTTCGGCGGCCGTGCCTCGGTCGGCGTCGACACCGTCGGCGACGGCCAGAACGGCAACGACTGCAACGGCCACGGCACTCACGTGGGCGGCGTCGCGGCGGGCAAGACGTACGGGGTGGCCAAGCAGGCCAAGCTGGTGGCGGTGCGCGTGCTGAACTGCCAGGGCTCGGGCACCACGTCGGGGGTCGTCGCCGGCATCGACTGGGTGACGAAGAACGCGAAGCGGCCCGCCGTCGCGAACATGAGCCTCGGTGGCGGGGCCAGCCAGGTCCTCGACACGGCGGTGCGCAACTCGATCTCGTCCGGCGTCACCTACACCGTCTCGGCGGGCAGCTCCGGTCAGTCCGGCGGCGCCTGCGACACCTCGCCCTCCCGGGTACCGGAGACGATCGGCGTCGGCGCCACTGACAGCGGCGACCGTCGGGCGTCGTCGTCCAACTACGGTGCGTGTGTCTCCTTGTTCGCGCCCGGTGTGCAGATCCCGTCCGCCTGGAAGGACAGTGACACCTCCAGCACGACGCTGAGCGGCACGTCGATGGCCACGGCGCACGTGGCCGGCGCGGCGGCGCTCCACCTGGCCTTCCGGCCGACGGACACGCCGGCCCAGGTGAAGAAGGGGCTCGTCGACAACGCCACCACGGGTGCGCTGCAGGGCACCCCGCCGGTCACGCCCGACAAGCTCCTCTACACCCTCTACCTGCCCTGAGGAGCTGGTGGGGGGCGTCGCGTCACACCGTGACCGGCGCCTCCGCCAGCAGCCGCTGGATCTCGCGCACCGCCGCGCGGCCCGCGCGATTGGCACCGATGGTGGACGCCGAGGGGCCGTAGCCGACCAGGTGGACGCGCGGGTCGGCGGCGGCGCGGGTGCCCTCCATGCGGATGCCGCCGCCCGGCTCCCGCAGCCGCAGCGGCGCGAGGTGGTCGATCGCCGCGCGGAAGCCCGTCGCCCAGAGGATGACGTCCGCGTCCACCTTTCGGCCGTCGTCCCACTCCACGCCCGTCGGGGTGATCCGGTCGAACATCGGGAGCCGGTCGAGGACACCGTCGGCCCGCGCCCGCCGGATCGCGTCGTTCACCGGCAGGCCGGTCACCGACACCACGCTGCGCGGCGGCAGACCCTGGCGGACGCGCTCCTCGACCATGGCGACGGCCGAACGCCCCCAGTTCTCGTCGAAGGCGCCGTCGCGGAACACCGGTTCGCTCCGGGTGACCCAGGTGGTCGAGGCCGCGTGGGGGGCGATCTCCATGAGGTGCTGCGTGCCGGACGCGCCACCGCCCACGACGATCACCCGCTGACCGGCGAACGCCTCGGGGCCGGGATAGATCGCCGTGTGCAGCTGCCGCCCCCGGAACGTGTCCTGGCCCGGATAGCGCGGCCAGAACGGCCGGTCCCAGGTGCCCGTGGCGTTGATCAGCGCGCGTGTCGACCACGTGCCCGCCGAGGTCTCGACGAGCAGCCTGCCCCCGTCGCCCTCCCGGACCTTGTGCACGTCGACGGGGCGGCGCACCCGCAGGTCGAAGCGGCGCTCGTACTCCTCGAAGTACTCCCCGATGACCTCCGACGACGGCCGGGCGGGGTCCGCGTCCGTCAGCTCCATGCCGGGCAGCGCGTGCATCCCGTGGACCTTCGCGTACGTGAGGGAAGGCCACCGGAACTGCCAGGCGCCGCCGGGCCGGGGCGCGTGGTCGAGGACCACGAAGTCCCGGCCCGGCTCGAAACCGACCCGTCGCAGGTGATGGGCGGCGGACAGACCCGCCTGCCCGGCCCCCACGACGACCACGTCGACGTCCTGTGTCGCCGCCGCGGCGGCTGCGTCTCGTAC
This sequence comes from Streptomyces silaceus, assembly GCF_001419745.1. Lineage (GTDB taxonomy): Bacteria > Actinomycetota > Actinomycetes > Streptomycetales > Streptomycetaceae > Streptomyces > Streptomyces silaceus. The sequence continues at coordinate 15,760 of NZ_LIRJ01000302.1, forward strand.
CCCGATGTCGTTCACGCTTCTACTAACTCCGTCGGGGTGCGAGATCTTCCCGCCCGGGGCGGGGATTCAGCGGCCCCCGGCCACCAGCAGCGGAGCACCGCCCGGAGCGGAGGCCGGACGGCCGTTCGCCGCGGGTACCCCGGCGAGCGGAGCCGCCGGGATCCGGGGCAGCAGGCCCCGCGCGGCCAGGTCGGGGATGACGCCCTCCCCGAACCAGTACGCCTCCTCCAGATGCGGATAGCCCGACAGCACGAAGTGCTCGACGCCGAGCGCGTGGTACTCCTCGATGCGGTCGGCCACATCGGCGTGGCTGCCGACCAGGGCCGTGCCCGCGCCGCCCCGCACGAGACCGACGCCCGCCCACAGGTTGGGCGAGATCTCCAGCTTGTCGCGGGAGCCGCCGTGCAGCGCGAGCATCCGCTGCTGGCCCACCGACTCGCTGCGGCCGAGCGCCTCCTGGGCCGCGGCGATGGTGTCGGGGTCGAGGTCGTCGAGCAGCCGGTTCGCGGTCGCCCACGCCTCGGCGGACGAGTCGCGGGAGATCGTGTGCAACCGGATGCCGAAGCGGACCGTGCGCCCCTCCTTCTCCGCGAGCTCCCGGATCCAGTCGATCTTCCGCTTGACCTGCTCCGGAGGCTCGCCCCAGGTGAGATAGACGTCGGTGTGCCGCGCCGCGACCGGACCGGCCGCCGCCGAGGAGCCGCCGAAGAAGATCTCCGGCAGCGGGTCCGGCGGCAGTGCGGTCAGCCCGCCCTCGACCTGGTAGTGCTCCCCGTCGAAGTCGTACGGCTGCCCGCTCCACACCCCGCGTACGACCGAGAGGAACTCGTCGGTGCGCGCGTAACGGCGGTCGTGGTCCAAGTGGTCGCCGAACCGCCGCTGTTCGGTCGAGTCGCCGCCGGTGACCACGTTGAGCAGGAGCCGCCCGCGCGTGATGCGCTGGTACGTCGCCGCCATCTGCGCGGCGAGCACCGGCGAGATCACGCCGGGACGGAAGGCCACGAGGAACTTCAGCCGCTCGGTGTGCTGGGCGAGTGCCACCGTCGTCAGCCAGGCGTCCTCGCACCACGTGCCCGTCGGCGTGAGCACCGCCTCGAAGCCCAGCTGCTCGGCCGCCTTGGCTATCTGCGCCAGGTACTCGATGTCGGGCGCGCGCACGCCGCTCACCGGGGTGACGCGGGAGCGCGTGATGCCGCCGTCGGTGTAGGCGTGCCGGTCGACGAGGGTGCGGCCGTCGCCGCCCGTCGGCAGGAACCAGTGGAGGTGGACGGTCATGGTTCAGGACTCCTTGCTGTACGAGCGCGGCTTGGTGGTGGAGGGCGGCAGGTCGGCGTTGAAACGGGTGTCGACGTAGTCGCCGAAGTCGACGCGGCGCGGGATCAGCTTCAGGTCGGTGAAGGTGTCCGCGATCTGCTGCTCGGAGGTGATGACGTTCTTGTCCACGGCCACCGGGACGCGGGTGCCGTTGGTGCGCTTGACCGCGTCGAGCGCCACCTCGTACGGCAGGCCGGTGTCCTTCGCCCAGACCTTCGCCCACGCCTCCGGGTGCTTGTAGACCCAGTCCTGCGCACGGCGCAGCCGCTTGAGGTAGTCGTCGATCGCCGCGGACTTCTTCTTGTCCTTGAGCGCGGCGGGCGCCGCCACCTGGAAGCTCAGGCCGTTCACCACGCCGTTGCCGTCCGTCAGCACACGGCCCTTCTTCGCCCGCAGGACCTGCGAGGTGTACGGGTCCCAGACGGCCCACGCGTCCACCTTGCCGCCGGTGAACGCGGCCAGCGCGTCGGCCGGCTGCAGGTACGTGACCTTGACGTCCTTGAAGTCGAGCCCGGCCTCCTTCAGGGACGCGATCAGCTGGAAGTGCGCCGACGAACCCTGGGCCACCGCCACGGACCTGCCCTTGAGGTCCTCGGTCTTCTTCAGGGACGAGCCGTTGGGGACGAGGATCGTCTCGCCGTCCGCCGTGCCGTGGCTCGCGGCCACCACGGAGATCTTCGAGTCCGCGCCCGCCGCGAAGACGGGCGGGGTGTTGCCGACGGCCCCGACGTCGACGGCCTTGGCGTTGACCGCCTCCAGGAGCGGCGGCCCCGAGGTGAAGGTCGACCAGCGGATCTTGTAGTTGAGGTCGTCGAGCTCCCCGGCCGCGCGCAGCACGGCCTCGGAACCGCCTTTCTGGTCACCGACGTTGAGGGTGAGCGACCCCTTTCCGTCGGTACCGCCGCCCGAGCCGCCGACCGAGGTGCCGGCGGAGGAGGTACCGGAGCAGGCGGCGAGCAGCAGGGCCAGGGGGACGAGCAGGGCGGCGGGGACGAGATGTGGTCGTCGCATGGGGTTCCGTTCGGTGCGATCGGGGCGGGGCGGGGAGAGGACGGGGATGTCAGGCGGTGGCTTCGGTGAGCTTCTTGGCGGCGGGTACGGGCTCGGCCGCGGGAACCTCGGAGGACCGGGCGTCGTGCGCGTCGCTCTCGGGCGTCTCGACCCCGAGCCGCTGGAGCAGTTCCGCGCGCAGCTCGGCGAAGCGCGGGTCGGAGATCCCGCGGGGGCGGTCCAGATCGATCTCCTTCTCGTACGCGATGACGCCGTCGTCCATGACGAGCACGCGGTCGGCGAGCAGCACCGCCTCCTCCACGTCGTGCGTCACGAGCAGCACGGCGCAGCCGCGCCGCTGCCACAGCTCGTCGACGAGCCGCTGCGCCTTGATCCGGGTGAGCGCGTCGAGCGCGCCGAACGGCTCGTCGAGCAGCAGCAGATCGGGCTCGCGCACCAGCGCGCGGGCCAGCGAGGCGCGCTGGGCCTCGCCGCCGGAGAGCGTCTTGGGCCAGGCGTTCGTGCGGTGCTTGAGCCCCACCTCGGCCAGGGCCTGCTCGGCGACGTCCCGGTCGGGCCTGCCCGGCAGGCCGAGCAGCACATTGCGCCACACGCGCTTCCAGGGCATCAGCCGGGGCGCCTGGAACGCGACGGCCTTGCGGCGGGGCACGAGCACGGTGCCCTCGATGTCGCGGTCGAGCCCGGCGAGGATGCGCAGGAGCGTCGACTTGCCGCAGCCGCTGCGTCCGAGCAGCGCCACGAACTCGCCCTGCCGCACGTCGAGGTGCAGGTCCTCGATGACGGCGCGGCCGTCGAAGGAACGGGTGAGGCCGTCGACGCGCACGGCGGACGACGTGCGCGGAGCGGGGGTCACCGGCCGGTGAACGTCGGTCGCCATTGCAGCAGCAGCCTTTCGAGGGTACGGACGACGAAGTCGGCGAGGAGGCCGAGGAAGGCGTAGACGATCAGGCAGACCACGATCACGTCGGTGCGCAGGAAGTCGCGGGCCTGCACCATCAGGAAGCCGATGCCGGCGTCGGCGTTGACCTGCTCGGCGAAGACGAGGGCGAGCCAGGCGATGCCCAGCGAGTAGCGGAGCCCCGTCATGGCGCCGGGCAACGCGCCCGGCAGGACGACGTGCCGCACGAGCCCCCACCGCGACAGGCCGAGCGACTCCCCGGCCTCGATCAAATGGGCGTCGACGCCCCGGATCCCGGCGTACACGTTCAGATAGAGGGGGAAGGAGACGCCGAGCGCGATGATGGCGATCTTGGGTGCCTCGCCGATGCCGAACCAGATGATGAAGAGCGGGATGAGTCCCACGAACGGCACGGTGCGCAGCATCTGCACCCCGGCGTCCACGAGGTCCTCGCCGATGCGGAAGAGCCCGGACACGAGCGCGAGCGCCGTGCCGATGACGGTGCCGACGAGCAGCCCGACGGCGACGCGCTGGAGCGAGACACCCATGGCGGACGGCAGGGAGCCGTCCTGGACGAGGTCGCCCCCGACCTGGGCGATGGTCCCGGGGGAGGCGAGCACATCACTGGTCAACACGCCGGTGGCGCTGAGGAGTTGCCAGAGCGCGAGCAGGAGGAGGGGGCCGGAGGTGCGGCGCAGCCAGCGGGGGACGCGGGCGCGGCGGCTGGAGGCGGGGACGAGTGCTTCGAGCGCGGGGCCGGTCCCGGCGGCTTCTTCGGCGGGAGGGGCCGACCCGTTGCCGGACGCGGCCGCTTCACCGGATATGTCGGAGATATCGGGTGACGGTGGGTGTGGCGGGGCATGGCTGATGCTCATGGGCGCTCCACGGCTGGAGGGGAGGGGGTGCCCCGGCAGACGGCGACGTGCTGCGGCGCGCTTCAGCGGCGCTCGGACATGCGGATCAGAGGGCCCGCAAGGAGGATGCGCGAGAGCGACGGCGAAGCGACGAGGGGAAGCGCCGGAACTGCCGGAGAGGAGTGAAGAACGAGTGAGAGGGCGTCAGCGGCCGCGGCGACACGCGGAGGAGGCCACCCGCAGCAGGTCGATGTGACCGCGCGTGGTGAGCAGGGCTGAACGCAACATGCCGCTGAACGTAGCCAGATGGTGTGCACACGGTCAATGGCGTCTCGGCAGCTGGACTCCCCGTATCGCCGAATGGGAAGCGGGGTGCGGGAGGATGGGGGCATGCCCGACGCGTTCACCACCCGGACCCTGCAGATCACCACCGGCTCGGCCGAGGTGGTCCACGACCTCACCCGCGACTGCGAGGCCTTCCTGCGGGAAGCGGCGGCCGGCCGCGACGGCCTCCTCAACGTCTTCGTCCCGCACGCCACGGCCGGCATCGCCGTCCTGGAGACGGGGGCGGGCAGCGACGACGACCTGCTCGCCACGCTGCACACGCTCCTCCCGGCGGACGACCGCTGGCAGCACCGGCACGGCAGCCCCGGGCACGGCCGCGACCACGTCCTGCCGGCCCTGGTCCCGCCGCACGCGACGCTGCCGGTCATCGGCGGCCGGCTGGAACTGGGGACCTGGCAGTCGGTGTGCCTGGTCGACACGAACGTCGACAATCCCCGCCGGGAGGTGCGGCTGTCGTTCCTCGGGTGACGGCCGGCCCGAGCGCCGCGACGGCGGTGCTGCCCGGCTCGTCGGAACCGCCGTGATTCTTTGCGTCCGGGCAGACGGGCCCGGACGGCAGGCCTAGCCTGGTGTCGGGCCGGCCGGGGGCCCTCGGGGCGGTCGCCGCCCGTCCGGATGGTGGCGGTCGAAGGGGCGTGAGGAGCGAGGCTCCCCCTGTACGGCTCCTCACGCGGTGCCCTCCGGGAGGAGGACGCGGGAGGTTCGCTCCACCAGAGGGCGGGGCTGGGGCCGTGTTGTCGGTGATGCGGCTCCAGCGGCACACCCCGGGTCTCAGGCCGCCGGGCCGCAGTCCGGGCACAGCCCCCGATAGGTCACCTCGGCCGCCGAGACCGTGAAGCCGAACCGCTCGGCGGGCGGCAGCGCGGAGAGCGGGTCGCCCGTCGGGTGCACGTCGCGGATCGCGCCGCAGCCCGAGCAGACCAGGTGCTGATGGGGGTGGTGGGCGTTCGGGTCGTACCGCTTGGCGCGACCGCCGGTGGCCACCTCGATGACCTCGCCGAGCGTGACCAGCTCGCCGAGGGTGTTGTAGACGGTCGCCCGCGAGATCTCCGGCAGCCGGGCGGTGGCCTGGGCGAGCACCTCGTCCGCGGTGAGGTGCACGTGGTCGCCGTCGAGCACCTCGGCGACCACGCGGCGCTGGGCGGTCATCCGCCAGCCGCGTCCGCGGAGCCGTTGCAGCAGGTCACTCATGGCCACCAGCCTAACTTTTGCGTCGTCCGACGAATGATTCCGTCCGGGCCTGTCGGTCGTATTGACTTGGATTTCGTCCATCGTAGGATCGGTTCCGGCCGACAGCCAAGGGACAGGGACAGAGCAACATCAGGGAAGAGCACGTGAGTTCGGGAAGCTACGTGAGTTCAGGGGGCGGGTCCGTGCGGCCCGGCATCCGTCGCCCGGCTGTCGGGCGGCCGTTTTCTCTCCCTCACGCCGCGTCTGCGCTCCTCCGCCGCGACCTGGTGCACCGGTCGTACGGTGGCCCTGTGTCCTGGCTGTTCCACCGTCCTCAGAGCACCTGAGCACCGTGATCCGCCCCGTCCGGAAGGATTCCCATGACCGAGAACCACGACGCGATCGTCACCGACCCGAAGCCTGAGGAGACAGGCGGCTGCCCGGTCGCGCACGGACGCGCGGCGCACCCCACCCAGGGCGGCGGAAACCGCCAGTGGTGGCCGGAGCGACTCAACCTGAAGATCCTCGCCAAGAACCCCGCCGTGGCCAACCCGCTCGGTGAGGAGTTCGACTACGCCGAGGCCTTCAACGCCCTCGACCTCCCGGCCGTCAAGCGCGACATCGCCGAGGTGCTCACCACCTCGCAGGACTGGTGGCCCGCCGACTTCGGCAACTACGGCCCGCTGATGATCCGCATGGCCTGGCACAGCGCCGGCACCTACCGCATCAGCGACGGCCGCGGCGGCGCCGGCGGCGGTCAGCAGCGTTTCGCCCCGCTCAACAGCTGGCCGGACAACGCGAGCCTCGACAAGGCCCGCCGTCTGCTGTGGCCGGTCAAGAAGAAGTACGGCCAGTCCATCTCCTGGGCCGACCTGTTCGTCCTCACCGGCAACGTCGCCCTGGAGACCATGGGCTTCACGACCTTCGGCTTCGCCGGCGGCCGCGTGGACGAGTGGGAGCCCGACGAGGACGTCTACTGGGGCCCCGAGACCGAGTGGCTCGGCGACGCCCGCTACACCGGCGACCGCGAGCTGGAGAACCCCCTCGCCGCCGTCCAGATGGGTCTCATCTACGTCAACCCCGAGGGCCCCAACGGCAACCCGGACCCGATCGCCGCGGCCCGTGACATCCGCGAGACGTTCCGCCGCATGGCGATGAACGACGAGGAGACCGTCGCGCTGATCGCCGGTGGCCACACCTTCGGCAAGACCCACGGCGCGGGCCCGGCGGACAGCGTCGGCGACGACCCCGAGGCCGCGCCGCTGGAGCAGATGGGCCTCGGCTGGAAGAGCACGTACAACACGGGCGTGGGCAAGGACGCCATCACCTCCGGCCTGGAGGTGACCTGGACCGAGACGCCCACCAAGTGGAGCAACCTCTTCTTCAAGAACCTCTTCGAGTACGAGTACGAGCTCACCCAGAGCCCGGCCGGTGCCAACCAGTGGGTCGCGAAGAATGCCGAGGCGATCATCCCGGACGCGTTCGACGCGTCGAAGAAGCACCTGCCGACGATGCTCACCACCGACCTTTCGCTGCGCTTCGACCCGATCTACGAGCCGATCTCGCGCCGGTTCTACGAGAACCCGGAGGAGTTCGCGGACGCCTTCGCCCGTGCCTGGTACAAGCTGACGCACCGTGACATGGGCCCCGTCGTCCGCTACCTCGGCCCGGAGGTCCCCTCCGAGGAGCTGCTGTGGCAGGACCCGCTGCCCGCCCGTGAGGGCGAGCTGATCGACGCCGCGGACATCGCCTCCCTCAAGGAGCAGGTCCTCGGCTCGGACCTCACGGTCCCGCAGCTCGTCTCCGCCGCGTGGGCCGCCGCCTCGTCCTTCCGCGGCAGCGACAAGCGCGGCGGTGCCAACGGCGCCCGCATCCGCCTGGAGCCGCAGCGCGGCTGGGAGGTCAACAACCCCGACGAGCTCGCGCACGTGCTGCGTACGCTCGAGGGCATCCAGGAGTCCTTCAACTCCGCGGGCGGCAAGAAGGTCTCGCTGGCCGACCTGATCGTGCTCGCCGGCACCGCGGCCGTCGAGCAGGCCGCCAAGGACGGCGGCGTCGAGATCCAGGCCCGCTTCACGCCGGGCCGTGTGGACGCCGCGCAGGAGCAGACGGACGTGGAGTCGTTCGCCGCGCTCGAGCCGACCGCCGACGGCTTCCGCAACTACGTCGGCAAGGGCAACCGCCTGCCGGCCGAGTTCCTGCTGCTCGACAAGGCGAACCTGCTGACGCTGAGCGCGCCCGAGCTGACGGTCCTCGTCGGCGGCCTGCGCGTCCTCGGCGCCAACCACGCCGGGTCCAAGCACGGTGTCCTGACCGACCGGCCGGGCACGCTGACGAACGACTTCTTCGTCAACCTGCTCGACCTGGACACGCAGTGGAAGTCGACGTCCGAGGCGCAGGACGAGTTCGAGGGCCGCGACGCCTCCGGCGCGGTCAAGTGGACCGGCACGCGCGCCGACCTGGTCTTCGGCTCGAACTCCGAACTGCGCGCCGTCGCCGAGGTCTACGCGAGCGACGACGCGAAGGAGAAGTTCGTGAAGGACTTCGTCGCCGCCTGGACCAAGGTCATGGAACTGGACCGGTTCGACCTCGTCCGAGGGTCCTGAGCACGCTGTCCGGGTCGGCCCCGCGGGGCCGACCCGGACGCCCCTCACCGGCATCGGCGGGCGGTCATCCGATGTCGACCACGCGCGCCCAGGAGGGCGGCGCGTCCGGCACGTAGTCGGGGTCGTCCTCGTCGTACGCGGCGGACGACCGCCCCCGGGGGAACAGACCCACCACCGTCCGGCACGGCGGACGGCGCTCCGGCCACGGCGTCTGCCCGTCGGTCAGGGCCACGACGACGTCGGGGCGCGGCCGGGACCGCAGCGCCTCGGCGAAACCCGTCCGCAGATCCGTGCCCCCGCCGCCCACCAGCGGAATGCCCTCGGTCCGGCACAGCGGACGCACGGTGCCCGCCGCCGCGTCGCACGACATGACGGTGACCAGATCACGGCGTCCGCCCACGGTACGGGAGATCGCGGTGACCTCCAGGAGCGCGCTGCCCAGCTCCGCGTCGCTGACCGAACCGGAGGTGTCGATGATCACGCAGACCCGCGGGGGAGTGCGCCGCAGGCTCGGCAGGACGACGCCGGGCACGGACGCCGAGCGCCGCGACGGCCTGCCGTACGTGTAGTCCTCGCCGACACCGGGAGCGCACGCCGCCGACCGCATGGCCGCCCCCAGCAGCTCCCGCCACGGCTGCGTCGGATGGAACGCCTGCTCCGCCCACCGCTGCCACCCCTTCGGGGCGTCGCCCGGCCGCGCGGTGATCCCCTGCGCGACCCGGAACCGGATCCCGTCCCGCTCCTGCGCACTGAGCCCGTGCGCGCCGTCCGGCCCCTGGTCCCACTCCCGCTCCCGGCCGTCGGCACCGCTGCCGCAGTCCAGCCACGCGAGATCCTGGGTGTGCGGGCCGAGCCGGAACTGCCGCAGGTAGTCCTCCATGAGTTCCCCGGTCGGCAGGTCCAGGTCCCTCGGGGCGACGGCGCCCTCCGGCCGTACGAGGCCGTCGCCGAACACGTCGTCGTTGATCTCGCAGTCCGCGGCGATGTTCATCCGCAGCCGTTCCGCCGCGCCGGTCAGACCGCGTTGGCGCGCGACCCGGTCGCTGCGCCCGTGGTGGTCGCGCAGCAGGTGCGACACCTCGTGCACCCAGACGCCCGCCAGCTCCTCCACCGGCGTCCGGTCCACGAAACCGGGGGAGACGTAACAGCGCCAGTGCCGGTCCACGGCCATCGTCGGCACCTGCCGGGACTCGACGGTGTGCAGGGCGAACAGGGCCGTCGCCAGGTAGGGCCGGGCCCTGGCCGCCTGCAGCCGGGCGGCGAAGAGCTTGTCGAGGTCCAGGGACCCCGGCCGGTCCGCGCTCATCGGCGGCCCCGTGCGCCGACCGCGGGACGGGCGTGCGCGCGCCGGGCGGCACGGTCCGCTCGCCGGGAGAGGGACACCGTCCCGGCGAGCCGCTCGATCGATGCCGGGACGTCCCAGTCCTCGCGGCGCAGCGAGGCGAGCGTGGTCGCGGGCACGACGACCAGGTCCGGGGCGCCGGTCTCCACGGCCCGGACCAGCAGCGCCCACGCCGCGTCCCAGCGGGACTTGTCCGGGCGGTCGCGCACGACGTCCACGACGGCGTCGAGCGCGGCCTGGCGCAGATCGCCGCGCTCGGGCAGGACGGCGTTCGCCGGGTCGGCGAGCAGTTCCTCGGGGTCGGGCAGGTCCAACCGGTCGAGCGCGGCGAGGAGTTCGAGGCCGGGACCATCGCCCACGGTCCCCCGGACCAGCAGCGAGAGCACATCGCGTGAGGAGCCCGCGGCGGTCGCGAAGGCGATCAGGCGCAGCGCCGTCTCCCAGCTGCGCGGCGACGGCCAGGCACCGCCCCGGCGTGCCTCGCTGTCGGGCAACTGGTGGACCAGCCGGGGGCGTCGCGCGAGGAGACCGCACACGGCGCGGCGGCCCCGCTCCACCGCCTCGGGCAGTCTCTCCCGGGCGAGCCGGGGGAGCGTGGCGCGGGGCCAGGTCCCGCCGAGACCGCGTACGACGACGTCGTGGTCGTGCGTCCACTTGAGATGCACGAACCGGTTGGCCAGGGGAGGACTCAGCTCCCAGCCGTCGGCCGCCGAGGAGCGCGGGTTGGCGGCGGCCACGATCCGTACGTCGGGCGGCAGTTGAAGGGCGCCGATCCGCCGTTCGAGGACGAGGCGGAGCAGGGCGGCCTGCACGGCGGGCGGCGCGGTGGACAGCTCGTCCAGGAACAGCAGCCCGCGGCCGGCCCGCCGTGCAGGCCGCCCT
>NZ_LIRJ01000303.1 GCF_001419745.1 Streptomyces silaceus
CCTGCGCACACGGCTCCGGAGAGAGCGTGCCGATGAGCTACCGCAACCCCTGTGAACTGCATCGGAGCCGGATGGGGACGAGCGGTAGCTCAGGCTGTGTCGGAAGTGTGTCGCGAGGCTCGTACTGACGCTGATGCCGCGGTTGGTGGTGTTGCCCTACGCACCGCGCTCCCTGCAATCATCTGCGGCTCTGTCCCATGGCAATGTCAACGAGATCTGTGGGCAAGAACTTCGCCCCGTAGAAGAGGCCAACCGCGACAAGAGTGGCAACTCCGACAAGCACGGTCGTTGTAGAGTCGGGTAGCCCGAGTAGTGACGCTCCCACGGCCGTTCCGGCCACTGTGCCTCCCAGGCCAGCCAGGCGTATCCACTCACGGTTCACTGCTTTGGGAGCACCAGCAAGGTCTTCGGGATCCAGTAACGCGCCGGTGCGCCCCTCTGCGTATCGCTCAGCAATCTTCAGCAGCATCTTGGCCAGGTCTTCAAAGACCTCGGCGGTATCAGCGTCAATTTCTTGCCGTCCCTCGGCAAGTCTCAGCGCGCCGATTACCTCCGCTGCATGGTCTTTGAGCTGGCGCCGGTGAACGCGCCGCACGTGGCCATGACGAAGCCGCCAGGCAGACCAGATGGCCCGCTCCGCATCGGCGATGTCCACTCTAGGTGTGTACAAAGGGGCATTGGATGCCCAAGCCTTGCGTCTGGCGCGTGCGCGGCCAACTATCCCAGCCCGAGAGGTCAGGATTACTACAGGCCTATACACTGATGTCTCCCCAAAGCGTCCCCGAACGAGACTCAAGAGAATTTCGAACCTGGGGGATAGTCCTGCATAGGGGTCCGGTGAAATGGGGCCATGATCCTGCACCCTACGGAAGATTGGCATCACTGCCTGGAGCACCCGTAGAAGCATCAGGAACAGCATGAGCACGATCGCTACTGTCACTCCGGAGCTTGGCGTGCCCCAAGGCCAAGTTGTGAGCGACGCCAACCATCCGGCTGCGTCACCCCCCTGTGCCAGAAGAGAGCCGAGAGGTGATTCATCCCTGATGCTCTCTCTTCGCCCCCAAGCCCCTCTCAGGTTACTAACGAACGGGGCGGTGCTGAGCAGAGCCCACGTCAAGATCATTAGTTTGACGGCGGCGGTCAGGGCCGCGAACGGGGAAGCCGCGTACCACTTCTTGACCGCCTGCTGAAGGGCCCTCTGGTGCCCCAGCTCAATGAGTCCGAGAAATGACAGGTTTCGATAGGCGTTACTCAAATGTCGATCAGCCCGCCCTCGCGCCCACGCCAGGTACCGAGCATCAAACGATTCGAGATGGCGTTGGATCCACCGGCTTACGGCGGTCGAGGTAGGCGCGGCGGATCCAGCAATGGCTAACCAGGGAAGAACGGTTAAGCCCAGGAGAGAGGACCAGCCTAGAAAGGACTTCAAGGTTGCGAGCACCTGGGTAGTCTTGCTCAACTTGCCGCAAGCCGGGGCAACTTTCAGATCAGCCTGGCTGGGCCCTGAGCATGGCGTTGCTGAAAGGCGGTGGCCTTCGGCGCGCGGGATCCTGGCATCGAGCGATAGTGCGACGTGAGGGGTGGAGTGAAGCGCTGCGAGCGCTTCGGGGCCTTTCGTACGGCTGTACACCGCATCCTTGCCCAGATGGAGGGGGAATGGCCTGCTCCTACCGTCCACGGCAAGGGGCGGACCGTGCGCACTCTCCCAACTCTCAACGGCCGGCCGTAGCCTTGGCCGCCATGGGGCTGACTGAGTGGGCGTACTCGCTCTCCGAATCGCTGCTGTCCGATCCCCTCCCGCGTCGGTGGGCGCACTCGCTGGGGGTTGCCAAGCGCGCTCGTTTCTTGGGCCCGATCATGGGCCACGATGCTGAGTTGCTGGAAGCCGCGGCGATACTGCACGACATCGGGTACTCGCCGGCCATCGCCACTACCGGCTTTCATCCCTTGGACGGGGCGCGATTCCTTCGAGACCAGGAAGAGGCAGACGACCGGGTCACTTGGCTCGTTGCTCACCACTCCTGTGCCCTTCTCGAAGCCGAGGAGCGAGGGCTGAGCGGCGAGCTAGAGGCAGAGTTCGAGCTTGAGCGACCGGACTTGGAGGCCATCTCAATTGGCTTCACCGGTAGTCTGGTGTTGTGTTGCTGACTGAGCGTCTGGTCCCGGACGGGTTGTGGGAGTTGTTCCAGCGGGTGGTCCCAGAGGCGCCGATGCGGCCGCAGGGTGGCGGTCGGCGTCGTCATGGGGATCGTGAGGTGCTGGCGGCGATTGTCTTCGTGGCCACTTCAGGATGCATGTGGTCGCAGGTCCCGCCGGTGTTCGGGCCGTCGGGGGCCACGGCTCATCGCAGGTTCATGGAGTGGAGCCGGCAGCGGGTCTGGGCCAAGCTGCACCGGCTGGTCCTGGACGAGCTGAGCTCGCGAGGAGAGCTGGACTGGTCGCGATGCGCGATCGACTCGGTGAACATGCGGGCCCTGAAAAAGGGGACCTGACGGGTCCGAATCCGGTGGATCGCGGCAAATTTGGTTCGAAGATCCACCTGATCACTGAGCGGACTGGGCTTCCGCTTTCTGTCGGCATCTCCGGCGCCAACCTCCATGACAGTCAGGCGCTCGAACCGTTGGTGCGGGGCATACCACCGATCAGATCCCCGCGCGGACCCCGCCGTCGACGTCCCGCCAAGCTGCACGCCGACAAGGCTTACGACAACCGTCACCTGCGGCAATGGCTCCGGTCACGACACATCACACCCCGGATCGCCCGCAAGGGAGTCGAGACATCGCAGAAGCTGGGCCGCCATCGCTGGACCATCGAGCGCACCATGGCCTGGCTCGCAGGATGCCGCCGGCTCCACCGCCGCTACGAACGCCAGGCCATCCACTTTCTGGCCTTCACCAGCATCACCTGCACACTCATCTGCTTCCGCAGACTCACCAAATGAGATGATCTCTTGGTCGACGCTCTGCTGTACTGCGACATGACGACGACGCCCGACGGGATGCAGACCACGCCGACTGAGCGACTGCACGAGATCGTGCAGCGGTATGGTCCGGACACCATCGTCGGGCGGTTCATTCAGCGTGCGGCCCCCGAGATCCACGCAGCGACGACACGTGTTGAGGGCAGGCTCTCCAGGACCGGCCGCAAGTCACGCCCGTGGCGCCTTCGCTGGGTGGTAGCAGGACGGGTGCACAGTCATACGTTCACTACGTCGGCACTCGCGGAGAGTCGACGCTCCGAGCTGTGGCAGGCCGTGAACCGACGTGGCGAGGCATTCGAGATCGAATCGGGATTGCCAGAGTCCGAGGTACGCGCTGCAGCAGAAGCCACAGTGGCGGCGGCTGCCGCCACTCCATTGCACTGGTTCGAGTTCTGCCGGAGGTACGTGGCCGGCCGGTGGCGTACGAGCGCGGCTAAGACCAGGGAAGGCATGGCGGACGGCCTCGCGGCCGTGACGCTAGCCATGGTCAAGCGGGGGGAGGACACCCCTGCGGATGAGTCTCTACGGTTGGCCTTCAGGTGGGGAATCGTGCCTGCGAACCAGGGGGAGGATCCGCCGACCGCCCTCAAAGCAGCGTACGACTGGGTCACCGCGAATGACCGGCTGCTGGCTGACGTGGCTCATGCCGAGGTGGTCGAGGCGGTGATGTACCGCGTCAGCTACAAGCTGGACGGCAGCCCTGCGGCGGGGGACACGTACAAGCGGCGGCGTCGAGCCCTGAACGCCGCGCTCGAGCATGCTGTAGCTGTGGGAGAGCTGCCGGAGAACCCGCTCTCACGTGTCCGCCGCAAGCGCGTCGGCTCCGACGATGTCGTAGACCGCCGAGTCTTGGTCAACGCCCTACAGGCACGGCAGTTGCTCGCTGCCGTCTCATACGTCGGCTCGTGGGACCGCTGCCGCGGTCGCCGCCTCGTGGCCTTCTACGCGGTCCTCTACTGCGCCGGGCTGCAGCCGGCCGAAGCCGTCGGGCTACGGCTTTCGGACTGTCACCTGCCAGAGAAGGGCTGGGGCACGCTCACGCTGCGAGAGACGCGCCCTGTGTCTGGCAAGCAGTGGACCGACTCCGGGGAACGGCACGACCGTAGAGGCCTGAAGGCTCGCGGAGCCTCCACCGATCGACCCGTCCCCATTCCGCCCGTACTGGCCAGCATCCTTCGAGAGCATCTCAAGGAGTTTGGGACTGCCAACGAAGGCCGTGTCTTCGGCAACGAGCGTGGGGGAGTAGTCGGTTCATCCACCTACTGGCGGGCGTGGGAGGAAGCGCGACGCTATGCGCTCCCTCCTGACCGCGTCGATTCGCCTCTTGCCGGGCGCCCCTACGACCTGCGCCACGCCTGCATTACGAGTTGGCTGAACGCTGGAGTCCCCATCGCGGAGGTAGCACGGCGTGTGGGCAACTCGCCAGAGGTCATCCACCGCCGATACCACGGTTGCATCGACGGCGACGAGGAAGCCGCTAACGCCAAGATTTCCAAGTCTCTCGAGGAAGACGGCGACTGGGTGTAAGAGGCACAGCCGATTTGTGCGCCGGAGTTGGATCCTGTGACCCAAATCCGGCGCACTTCTGAAGACTGACCAGCCAGCCGTAATGAAACTATGCTCAATTATTGGGCGGCGGCGGTTTGTCATTCAATTGCAGCAACGCCGCCTATCCGCCACGGCGAACACAGGTGAAATGAAGATGTGTTGGCCGGTCTGACAGTACCACTCGCACTTCAGGTTACTCTTCAGTCGGAGGTTCTGCGGGTTACGACTCGGATCCGTCAGGCAATTAATGAAACGAGCAGCAATGTCGGGCCGAAGCTCCGCTAGAGACTCGCCAGGGGGAGCCAATGAACGCGATGTGTTCCGACTGTTCACCCCTCGCCGGTGACAGGCATGGCAATCCGACCCTCTCGTCCTGTTGCGAATTGAAGATTGCCATACGTGGTCACATTCTTGACACTGCCATTCCACAGTGTCGAAAGATGAAGGGGATCGCAGACTCAGATCAAATGATGGGTTGGTCAGATTCCTCCGAAATTCGGCGATTAGTCGGGGGTGTTCGGTGGCGGCTGAGGCGTATCTCGGCTTTCCCTTAATTTGCGCCCACATGTCTACAGCATCATGAAGGGCAGTCTCCTTCTCTGGGTGGGTCAATTCTTTGAACTCAAGGCCGCGGGCAACGATTAGAGATCGAAGTGCAGTGGTCCAGGTCCAGGCGTCGATACCATTTTTGGTTGCGTCATTGACGATGACCGTCTCACCAGGAACATGCGGCAGGCCTTCAGCCCGTAAACGCACATAGTCCAGGGTGCGAAATAGTAGACTTTTTCTTGAATCTTTCGCAATAATCCGTTCTGCTTTATGCGTATACAGCGGGTCTAGGTCAATTAGCAGCTGAACTCTTGGTACGAAGAGGTCCACTCGTAGTGGCCGTCCCGATGCTCCCTTTACTTGCTCAACCTCGTAATCGCAGACAACTTTCGTTCCGCAAGACGCTTCCAAGAGGCATTGGACTTCGAGCTCGAATCGAGACCTGCCTGCAGAGGTGCATTTTGGGCATTCTGAACCGTAGGTTCGCGACAGAACGTTCGTCTCCCATTCGTGCCCGTTGGGGCATCGCCACTGGCAGCGATCGTTGCTGCGTGTCCTGAGTTGGTCGGGTCCCGCTCCGGGGGTTGTCAAATTCTCGACAAAGGACTGACTGATTCGCGGGTAGAGATCACTAAGGGACATCCCCTTCTTTGGCTGCCGGCGATGGGTGGCGATGCGACGGTCATAGCACTTGCGGCATCCGGACCCGCTTCGAGCGCGGGAGTTGACTGTTGCTACCCATGTGTGTCCGCATGTCGCGCACCTCCAGGTGCACTTATCGCTAGACCCAGATCGAAGCATGGTGAGGTCGAATCCCGGAGAGGTCTCATTTCTTACGAACTCGCCCACGATGTTTCCGAGTGCTTCATGGGCGGTCTGTGATGTTCCGTCAGGCCGACGCCTCCACTCGCCACGCCGGGATTCGAAGCAAGCGGGGCAGCCAGTCTTTCCGGATGTGCGATTGTTCGGATCGGTAATCCACTCATTCTTGCAGCTGCGGCAGCGCCACCTGCACCGGTAATTGCTGTTCGGTTTTAGTTGTGATGTGGTTAGGTCATTGTCCAAATTCTCGACAAACTCTGCCGCCGTTTCCGGATGGATGTCTGCAAGCGACTCTCCGGCACGTGCTACTCGGCGGGCATTGATGGTGCGGAGACGTGCACACCGTGGACATCCGCTACCACTGCCTCCGGAGGTGCGCTTCTTTACGCTACAATCCCATTCGTGTGCGCATGTCGCACACTTCCACTTGGCCTCACGTACAGAGGAAGGGTGTATGGAGGTAGGGGGCATCTCGTCCGCATCAATGGCAGCGACGAATTCTTTGGCGATCTCTGGGTAGCGGGCGGCGAGAGACACCGACTCCTCGACTACTATCTCCCGCTCTCTTCTGCTGCGAGTTCGAGCGCAGTCAGGACATCCGCTTCCGTCTTGTGTTCTCGCGTTCGGAGTGGTCTTCCATTCATTATTACAGCGGCAGCACTTCCAAACGCATGATCTGTTTGAACCAGCGTGGAGGCTGACTGCGGTACGTCCCGGTTGCCCGGTCACCTCGACAAGCTCGGACGCAACGTCTGGAAAGAGGTCGTCAAGGGACATACCGGCGGGTGGAATTCTCCACGCATTGCGCCTCGACACGACTGAGCAGTGAGGACATCCGTGCCCGCCGCCCTTCGTCCGGTCAACTACTCGGGCACGCCACTGTTGATTGCACTCACGACACTTCCACAGGATGAATCTCCCGCTACCCGTGGTCAGTGAGTCTGGATCAACCGATGCAGGCTCCACGGCGGAGATTTCCGAGAAGACCAGTGGGTGAGTCTCCCGCAACATGCGCCGCGACATCTTGTCCCCTAATTTCCTAAAGACGGGCATATATCGTACAGCTCGACGCGATGTGCAGGTAGTTATCTGTGCAAGTGGGCGGAATCGATTGATGCGACTGTTGGGCCTTGTGGAGCTGAGGTCTGCGGCTCAGCGGTATACCCCCCACATCGGACGCCCCTCGCCATGGCTTCGTGTCAGGCGAAGGTCTTTCGTCCGACGCCGCAGTAGCGGGTGCTGGCGAGTCGATGCTGCCGTAGATCGACCAGCGTCCTGCCAGGTGTGTCGGAGGTGTGTCGCGGACGGTGAGAGATAACAAGAAAGAGCGGGAGCCAGTGAGACTGACTCCCGCTCTCTCATGTCGGCATCCGCCCAGCTCAGCGCTTGATTCAGGCTGGCTGTGTGGCGAGTGCCCCCGGCAGGATTCGAACCTGCG
>NZ_LIRJ01000304.1:0-924 GCF_001419745.1 Streptomyces silaceus
CCGGCCTCGGCCACGCCTACGACGGGTATCGGTACGGCGCGAGCGTCTTCAAGGTCGACTACGCCCTCGACGGCCCCGTCCCCTGGACCGCCGAGGCCCCCCGCTCCGCCGGGACCGTGCAGGTCGGGGCGGGCAGCGAGGAGATCGGCGCGGCCCTGCGCGCCGCCTCCCGGGAGGGGCGCGCCCCGGACGCGCCGTTCCTGATCACCACGCAGCCCAGCGTCGTCGACCCCTCCCGCGCCCCGGAGGGCAAGCACGTCTTCTGGGCGTACGGCCACGTCCCGAACGGCTGGGACGGCGACCTGACCGACGTCATCGAGCGTCAGCTGGAGCGTTTCGCCCCCGGCTTCCGCGACCGTGTGCTCGCGCGCGCCACCGCGGGCCCGCCCCAGCTCGCCGCGCACAACGCCAACTACGTGGGCGGCGACATCGCCTGCGGCGCGGCCAGCGGACTGCAGCTCCTGCTGCGCCCCAAGCTCTCCCTCTTCCCGTACGCCACCCAGCACCCCGCCGTCTTCATCTGTTCGTCCGCGACCCCGCCGGGCCCCGGAGTGCACGGCATGTCCGGGCACAACGCCGCGAAGGCCGTGTGGAAGCGGCTCAGGAGCCAGTCGTGACCGTCGCCATCACGCTCGTCCAGGGCGACATCACCGCCCAGCACGCCGACGCCATCGTGAACGCCGCCAACTCCTCGCTGCTGGGCGGCGGGGGCGTCGACGGCGCCATCCACCGGCGCGGCGGGCCCGACATCCTCGCCGACTGCCGGCGCCTGCGCGCCTCCCACTACGGCAAGGGCCTGCCCACCGGCCGCGCCGTGGCCACCACCGCCGGGCGGCTCGACGCCGGGCATGTGATCCACACCGTCGGCCCGGTCTGGTCCGCCACCGAGGACCGCTCCGAGCTGCTCGCCTCCTGCCACCGCGA
>NZ_LIRJ01000304.1:946-1309 GCF_001419745.1 Streptomyces silaceus
GGTCGCCTTCCCCGCGATCTCCACCGGCGTCTACCGCTGGCCCCTCGACGACGCGGCCCGCATCGCGGTGCACACCGTGCGCGAGGCCGCCGATCCCGCCGACTTCGACGAGGTGCGGTTCGTGCTCTTCGACCGCGGTGCCTACGAGGCGTTCGCCGCGGCCGTCGGAGCGTAGGAGACGCGCAGGTCGTCCGACGTCGATGTCGGATTCCCGCCAGCCGTGCCGGGCGCGATCCACGATCCTTGAGGGCATGCACACCGACACAGAGCGCTGCGTACGCGCCGTGCAGTCGAAGGACGCGCGCTTCGACGGCTGGTTCTTCACGGCCGTCGTCACCACGCGCATCTACTGCCGCCCCAGCT
>NZ_LIRJ01000305.1 GCF_001419745.1 Streptomyces silaceus
CCGAGCCCGGTGCGCACCGGGGCGTTGCGCGGCCGGTCGGCGATGTGGTGCTCTCTCCTGTCGCCCTTGACCCAGGACTCGATGAAGGGGTAGACGCCGATCGCGAGCAGGATCAGCGGGAAGAGCGTGAAGGGGATGAAGACGCCGAGGTTGAGCGTGTGCCCCCAGGCGTTGATCTCCCAGCTGGGCATCACGCGGATCAGCCCCTCGGAGAAGCCGAGGTACCAGTCGGGCTGGGCACCGGTGGAGACCAGGTCGGGCCGGTAGGGGCCGATGACCCAGACCGGGTTGATGGTGGCGACCGAGGCCATCAGTGCCAGGACCCCGAAGACGAGGAAGAAGAAGCCGCCCGCCTTGGCGATGTAGACGGGCAGGAAGGGCGCCCCGACGACGTTCTGCTCGGTCTTTCCCGGCCCGCCGAACTGGGTGTGCTTGTGGTAGAAGACCAGGATCAGATGGGCGACGACGAGCCCCAGCATGATGCCGGGCAGCAGCAGGATGTGGATCGGATAGAGCCGCGCGATGATGTCGTCGCCCGGGAACTCCCCGCCGAACAGGAAGAAGGAGAGATACGTCCCGACGACGGGGACGGAGAGGATGGCGCCCTGCGCGAAGCGGATGCCGGTGCCGGAGAGCATGTCGTCGGGCAGCGAGTAGCCGGTGAGGCCGGTGATGATCCCCAGGAACAACAGGGTCCAGCCGAACATCCAGTTGAGCTCGCGGGGCTTGCGGAACGCGCCGGTGAAGAACACCCGCATCATGTGCACGAGCATCGCGGCGACGAAGACGAGGGCCGCCCAGTGGTGGATCTGCCGGATCAGCAGGCCGCCGCGGACCTCCAAGCTGATGTCCACCGTGGACTCGTACGCGCGCGTCATCAGGATGCCCTTGAGCGGCACGTAGGGACCGTCGTAGGTGACCTCGGCCATGCTCGGTTCGAAGAACAGGGTGAGGTAGACGCCGGTGAGGATGAGGATCAGGAAGCTGTAGAGGCAGATCTCGCCGAACATGAACGACCAGTGGTCGGGGAAGATCTTGCGCATCTGGGCCTTGGCCAGGGTGTGGATGCCCAGCCGCCCGTCCGCCCAGTCGGCGAGCCGCTCCCCCTTCCCCGGCGGGGCGGGCCGTGTGGGTCGTCCGCTTGTCCCGGTTCGCTCGATGCGTCCGCTCATGCGACTCCCTTTCAGGCGGCTACCAGACTAGGTCTCCTTCCTGACGGATCCAACGGCCCGAATGTGACAACCCGCAGCTCACAGAGACGAGTTCACCTCAGGAGATAACGCTCGCACCGCTCGCCCCGCAGCCGCCCCTCCGGCAGCCGGCGGCCGTAGGCGACGAGCAGGAGATCCTGCGCCGTGCCGTGCACGGGAGCGCCGCTGCCGAAGGTCCAGTCGAGGTCGTCGGCGCGCAGCTCGACGCCCGTGGCGTCGGCCCCGAAGAAGCGGAGGCTCTTGGGCGTGACGTGGTCCAGGAGGACGCGGACGCGGTCGAGGGGGACCTTGCGCTCCAGACCGAGGGCGACGGTGACGTCGAGGCCGTGCACGACGTCGTGGCCCAGCGCCGAGGGGTAGCCGCCGACCGGGGGCGTCCAGGGGTGGTGGGCGTTGTCCCGGAGCAGCGCGGCCAGTTCGGCGGTGGTGAAGGCGGCGGCGTCCTTGCGGGCGCAGCGGTCGGTCATGCGGTGCAGGCTGCCGCGCGCCTTGACGACTTCGGCGAGCGTCCTGGGCAGGGAGTGGCGGAAGCCCAGGGACATGTGGGCGGCGACCTCGCGCACGCGCCAGCCCGCGCACAGGGAGGGGGCGTCCCACTGGCCGGCGCTCAACCCGTCGAAGAGGTCGGCCAGTTCACGTCGTTCGGCGGCGATCCCGGCCCGTACCAGATCGGTGTCGTATCCCATGACTCCAGAGTGATCAAGGCCCGGTCAGAAGTCCAAGAGCTGTCGCTTCCCCCTACTAGCATGCTCAGTTATGGAACTTCGGCACCTGCAGTACTTCGTCGCGGTGGTGGAGGAGGCGAGCTTCACGCGGGCCGCCGCGCGGCTGCACCTGGCGCAGCCGGGGGTGAGCGCGCAGATCCGGCAGCTGGAGCGCGAGCTGGGGCACCGGCTCCTGGACCGCTCGGGCCGGCGGGTGACGCCGACCGAGATGGGCCGGGAGATGCTGCCGTACGCGCGGGCGGCGCTCGCGGCCGTGGAGGGGGCGCGGCGCACGGCGGACGAGTTCACGGGGCTGCTGCGCGGGCAGGTCACCCTCGGGCTCGTGTCGGGCGCCGCGACCCACGAGTTCGACGTGGTCTCCGTGATCGCCGACTTCCACGACGCCCACCCCCAGGTCGAGATCTCCCTCACCGAGGACTCCTCGGACCGGATGCTCGCCGCGCTGCGCCGGGGCGAGCTGGACATGGCACTGCTCGGCATCACGGAACAGGAGCCTCCGCCGGACGTCCGGCTGCACGTCGTGATCGACGAGCCCCTGGTCGCCGCCGTGGCTCCGGACGATCCGCTCCTCGCGCCCGAGGGGCGCACGAGCGTGCCGCTGGCCGAGCTCGCCGGGCGTCCGCTGATCTGTCTGCCGCGCGGCACCGGTGTGCGCGGGGTCCTGGACCGGGCGTGCGCCCAGGCGGGGTTCAAGCCGCGCATCGCCTTCGAGGCCGCGGCCCCGCCGGTGCTGGTGCGGCTCGCGGCCCGGGGGCTCGGTGTGGCCGTGCTGCCCGGCCTGACCGACGCGCAGGCGGCGGCGGTCGGCCTGCGGGCCCTGGAGATCACCGATCCGCGCTCGCGCGGCAGGATCGCGCTGGTCTGGCGTTCGGACGGGCCCGCGAGCCCCGCGGCCCGCGCCCTGCTCGGCCGGTTGCGCGAGGCGCTCACTCCGGTGGCGTCAGCCGGTGCAGCCTGAGGGCGAGCTGGATCTCCAGGGTGCGGGCGGGGGTGTTCCAGTCCTCGCCGAGCAGCCGCGCCACGCGTTCCAGGCGCTGCACCACGGTGTTCACATGGACGTGCAGCGCGGTCTTGGCCCTGGTGAGGCTGCGGTCGTTGCCGAAGTACGCCTCCAGGGTGCGCACCAGTTCGGTGCCGCGTTCCGTGTCGTAGTCCAGGACGGGGCCGAGGGTGGCGCGCACATAGCCGCCCAGGTCGGCCTGCTCGCCGATGAGGAGCCCGACGAAGCCGAGGTCGGCGAGGGCCGCGCCGTGCCCGGTGTGGCCGAGGGCCCGCAGCGCGGAGAGCGAGCGCTGCGCCTCGGCGTGCGCGGCGGGCAGCCCGGCGGGTCCGACGGCCGGGCCCGCGGCGCCGACGGTGACCGGGGCGCCCGTGGCCTGCCCCAGTGCGGCGGCCAGGGCGCGGGCGTCGGGGCCCGGGGTGCCGGTGGGGGTCACGAGCACCACGTCGTCGTGGTGGAGTCCGGCGAGGCCGCTGTGGGCGCGGGCGGTGCGGTGGGCGGCGGCGAGCAGCCGCTGCCGGGGCACGCTCTCGCCGTGGGCGACGAACACCGCGTGCGGCCGGTCGAGGCGGACGCCGAGGCGGCGGGCGCGGCCCGCGAGCGACGCCGGGTCGCCGGTGGTGGCCAGGAGGTCGCCGAGGAGTTCGCCGCGCACCCGGTCCTCGGTCTCGGCGACCGAGCGGCGCAGGAGGAGCAGCAGCGCGGTGACGACGCTCGCGCGCTCGAACAGCCGCCGGTCGGCGTCGGCCAGTTCGGCGCGCCCGGTCAGGGCGATGCTGCCGAGCAGTTCGGGTCCGGCGAGGACCGCGCAGACCCAGGTGCCGTCCTGCGGGACGGCCCGGCCGCTGGCGCGCGAGGCGGCGACGGCCGGTGCGGGCGGGGGCAGCGGTCCGGCTCCGGTGCGGGCCAGTTCGACGCCGTCCGCGTCGTGGATGAGCACGCCGCCGTCGAGGAGGGCGGCGATGCCGTCGGCGACGTCGCCCGCGTCGCCGCCGCGCAGCACGAGGTCGGTGAGCTGGTCGTGGGCCTGCTCGGCGCGGCGCATGGCCCCGCTGTGCGCGCGGATCGTCTCGGTGGCGGCGTTGAGGTCGACGAGCGCGGCCCGGGTCTCCTCCAGCAGGCGTGCCCCGTCGATGGCGATGGCGGCGTGGTCGGCCAGCGAGGAGAGCAGCACGATCTCCTCGGTCGCGAACTCGCGGGCGGCGCGGTCGGCCGCGTACAGCACGCCGATGACGCGCGCGCCCAGGCGCAGCGGTACGCCGAGGATCGCGCGCAGCCCCTCCTCCAGGACGGCGCTGTCGATGGCGTCGGTGTGGTGGAAGCGGGGGTCCTGCTGGTAGTCGCCGGTGACGTAGGGGCGGGCGGTCTGGGCGACGAGGCCGCCGAGGCCCTCGCCCATGCCGAGCCGCAGCTGCTGGAAGGCGGCGGCCACACTGCCGTCGGTCACCCGCATGTAGGTGTCGCCCGCCGTCTCGTCGTTGAGCGAGAGGTACGTGACGTCGGTGCCGAGGAGCAGTTTGGCGCGGTGCACGATGGCGCGGAGCACGGCGTCCGGGTCGCGCAGCGCCGCGAGGTCGCTCGCGGTGTCGAAGAGCGCGGTGAGTTCGGCCTCGCGGCGGCGGTGCGCGCCCAGGGTGCGGTGGACGCGCAGGGCGACCTCGGTGGCCTCGTCGAGCGCGGCGAGGTCGGCGGGCGTGGCGCCGGCCTCGCGGGCCCGGGCGGCGGGGCGCGCGAACTCCTCGGCGGGGGCGCCCCGGTCGAGGAGGTCTAGCAGGGTGCGCAGGCCCGCCCGGGGTTCGGCGTGGCCCGCGCCCGTGGTGGTGGGGAGCATGGGGCGATCGTCTCCCGGCGGGGTGCCCGCGGTCGATGGGGCCGCGGCGGTCAGCCGCCGAGCGGGACGGAGCCGGGGCGCTCGGCGGCCGGGCGCGCGTCGGCCGTCTCCGCCGCCGTGTCCCTGGACAGGTCGCGGCCGCGGGTCTCCTTGGCGAACCGTACGGTCACGGCGGTGACGAGGGCCGCGAAGGACATGTAGAGCGCGACGGGCAGCGCCGACTCGTAGTCCTTGAGCAGCTCCACGGCGATGATCGGCGCGAGCGCCCCGCCGATGATGGACGCGAGCTGGGAGCCCATCGAGGCACCGGAGTAGCGGACCTTGGTGTCGAACATCTCGGAGATGAACGCGGCCTGCGGCCCGTACATCGCGCCGTGGAAGAGCAGTCCGACGGTGACGGCGAGCGCGATGACGGGGAAGGAGCGGGAGTCGAGCATCTCGAAGAAGGCGAAGGCCCAGGCGGCCATGCCGACCGCGCCGATCAGGGTGACGGGGCGGCGGCCGATGCGGTCGGAGAGCGCGCCCCACAGCGGGATGGTGACGAAGTGGACGGCGGAGCCGATGAGGACGGCGTTGAGCGCGTCGCTCTTGGGGAGCTCCAGATGCACGGTGACGTAGACGAGGACGAACGCCGTGAGGATGTAGTACGAGATGTTCTCGCCGAAGCGGGTGCCGATCGCGGTGAGCACTTCGCGCCAACTTCTGCGGAACACCTCGACCACGGGCGGCTTCTCCTCGACGCCCGCGGCGGCAGCGGCCTCGGCCTCGCGCTGTGCCTCCAGGAAGACCGGCGACTCGGTGACCGAGATGCGGATCCACAGGCCGATCATCACGAGCACCCCGGAGAGCAGGAAGGGCACGCGCCAGCCCCAGGCGAGGAACGCCTCGTCGGACTGGACGGCGGCGAGCAGCGCGAGGACGCCGGTGGCGAGGAGGTTGCCGCCGGGCGCGCCCGCCTGCGGCCAGGAGGCCCAGAAGCCACGGTTCTTGTCGCCGCCGTGCTCGGAGACCAGCAGCACGGCGCCGCCCCATTCGCCGCCGAGCGCGAAGCCCTGGACGAGGCGCAGCACGGTGAGCAGGACGGGTGCGCCGACGCCGATGCTCGCGTGGGTGGGGAGGAGTCCCATCGCGAACGTGGCGCCGCCCATCATCAACAGGCTGATGACGAGCAGCTTCTTGCGTCCCAGGCGGTCGCCGTAGTGCCCGAAGACGACCCCGCCGAGGGGCCGTGCCGCGAAGCCCACGGCGTAGGTGAGGAAGGACAGGAGCGTGCCGACGAGGGGGTCGCTCGACGGGAAGAACAGCGTGTTGAAGACGAGTGCCGCGGCCGAGCCGTAGAGGAAGAAGTCGTACCACTCGATGGTGGTGCCGACGAGGCCGGCGGCCACGATGCGGCCGATGCCGGCGCGGGTCGGCGGAGCGGATCCTTGCGAGGCCATGTGCACCACTTCCAGGAGTTCTGCGGGGACGGGGGACGCTTCCGTACCGGCACAAGGTAGGAACCCGCAGATCAGTGGCGTATATGTCGGAGCACCATGGTTCGGGAGGCGGCCGTGTGCGCGGCCGACATGCGCGGTGCGCGAAGCGGTCCGAGGGCAGCGTTCCGGACAGTTGTGACACGGCGTTATCACTTGATCCACATTCGTCTGACACCTTCATGATCAAGAGGGCCGCACGACCGGCGGCCCTGCCATGGAGGGGAATGTGAACAAGTCACCCATGAGCACAACACACGGCAGATCCGGGGGAATTCGCCGGGCCCGGATGACCGGCGCCACGGCGGGCGGTGCGGCGCTGCTCGGCGTGGCGGCCCTGCTCGCCGCCCCGGCGACGGCCGCACACGCCGCGGATCCGGAGCCGGAGCTGATACCCGGGCAGCGCACCGCGACGCCCGCCCTGGTGGAGGGCATCGAGGAACCCGCGCAGGCCTCGGGCAGCCTGGCCGAGGCCGCCAAGAAGCACCTCGAACAGAAGAAGAGCCGCTATCGCATAGCCGATCCCCGGCGCGATCTGACCGCCGGTAAGACCGTGCGCGGGCGCACCGGCGAGGCGGTGCGCTTCCAGCAGAAGCACCGGGGCATACCGGTGCTGGGCGGTCAGTATCTGGTCCGCCTGACGGAGAAGGACGGCGAGCGGGTCGTCACGGGCACGTCCGGCAAGTACTTCACCGGTCTCACGGTGGGAGCCGACGCGAAGGTGTCGGAGGAGACGGCCGTCGAGCGGGCCACCGCCTCGGCCCTCGCGGGGCTCTCCGAGGGCGGCGCGAGCAACTGGACGAAGCTCAAGAAGCCCGCGCGGTCCGACGCCACGCCGAAGAAGGCCGACGGCCCCAAGAAGCCGCAGGGCACGAAGAGTTCACTGACCGGGAAGTCCCACGGCCTCGTCGTCCTGCCCCAGGGCAAGGGCGTGCTGACGTACCACGTCACCGTCACGGGCGAGGACCCGGCGACCGGGGCGCCGGTCAAGCAGGAGATCTACGTCGACGCGGACGCCGGATTCCCGGTGCTCAGCTACTCCGGCATCCAGGCCTTCGACGCCCCGGCCGGCCACCCCGGCACGACGGGTTCGGGCGTGAAGCTGGACGGCGGCAAGGTCGCCCTCGACGTGACCAAGGACGCGAAGTCCGGTGCGTACGGCCTGATCGACCAGCGCCGCCAGTGGGGCGGCAGCAAGAACCCCATCACCACGTACGACGCACGTGACGTGGACGCCGACGACGCCTCGGGCAAGTGGCCCAAGGGCCTCAAGGACGTCACCTCGCCGACGCCGGAGTTCGGCAAGGACGCCACCGAGTCGGGCGCGGTCGACGCGCACTGGGCGGCCGGGCAGGTCTACGACTACTACAAGTCCCGGCACGGCAGGGACAGCCTCGACGGCAAGGGCATGGCCATCAACTCCCTGGTGGGCGTGACGGATCAGGGCCTGCCGTTCGTCAACGCCTTCTGGGACGGCCAGAAGATGGTCTACGGAGGCGGCGACGAGGAGAACAAGGTCTTCTCGGCCGACCTCGACGTGGTCGGCCACGAGATGACGCACGGCGTCGTCGAGCACACCGCCGGCCTCGTCTACACCGGCCAGTCCGGCGCCCTGAACGAGGCGGTCGCCGACTACTTCGGCAACGCCATCGACGTCACGGCCACCGGCAACGAGGACTCCCCCGAGGCCTCGCTGATCGGCGAGAACCTGTGCCGCACGCAGGGTCCGAAGGACTGCGCGATGCGCGACCTGAACGACGGCCGCACCACCGGCAAGGACTTCCTGGGCGTCACGTACGCCACGGACAGCGGCGGCGTGCACCTCAACTCCACCATCTTCTCCGGTGCGTTGTGGGACATCCGCGAGGACCTCGGCGGCAAACGCGCGGACCGGATCGTCTACAAGGCGCTGACCGAGTACCTCACCCCGCTCGACGGCTTCACCGAGGCGCGCAACGCCGTGGTCGCCGCCGCCAAGGACCTCGGCGCCAAGGGCGCCGACCTGCGCGCGGTCAACCGCGCCTTCGACGCGCACGGCATCGTGAAGGGCTGGGAGAAGGCGATCGGCGCCGACTCCGACAAGATCCTCGGCGACCTCAACACCAAGCGGACCGGCGCCGGCGCGGGCGGCGGCTGGTGGGCCACTTCGAAGTCCGACGAGGAGGGCCAGGAGGCGTACTCGGTGTACGCGGGCCGCACCTCCGGCGCGGGCACGCCGAAGCTGATCAGCCCGAACGACGGGCGTTTCCACGTCTACGCCGACACCGACGGCAAGACGGTCGCCTGGGCGGCCTACGGCGCGGACAGCGTGGAGGTCCTCACCCGTCCCCTGAAGGACGGGCCCGTCAAGAAGCTCTGGTCGGCGGGGACCACCGTCGGCAACGTGCGGGTCTTCGGCGACACCGTCGCCTGGCAGGAGTCGAGCCCGTTCGGGCAGCAGCGCGTGGCGTACATCAAGCCGGGCGAGCGCGAGCCGCACTTCGTGGACGGCGGCCGGTACGACGTGCTCACGGCGCTGCCCACGCTGCAGGGCGGCAAGCTGGGCTACGCCAAGGTCTACACCGACGAGAGCGGTGTGCAGCAGGTCTCGACCGAGATCACGGACGTGCGCAGCGGCAAGCGGACCCTGGTCCCCGCCAAGGGCGGCCGCCTCGGCATCTCCACCCCGGCGATCAACGGCAGGTACCTCTACTGGCTGGTCGACGACATCGCCGACGACAACCGGCAGGGGCTGCGCCGCGCGAAGCTGGACGGCACGGGGCTGACCGACGTGATCCCCGAGGACAGCGACGACGCCTACTTCTGGGGCCTGGACGCCTCCGACTCGGCGCTGACGCTGACCCAGTGGAAGCCCGAGCGCGGCTGGAGCAACAGCAACCTCACCAAGCTCGTCCAGACCGATCTGGACGGCAAGGGGCTGCGGCGGGTCTCCTGCAACCGCGGTGAGCAGAGTTACGGCGCGGCCGACACCGGCAAGCGCGTGGTGTGGATCGACGGCACGACCGGCCACACCGACCTGGTCACGCGGGCCCGCCCGGCGGGCAACTGCTCCTAGTCCGGCGGACCACCGCACACAGCACCTGGGCCCCGCTCCTCTTCCGTACGGAGGAGGAGCGGGGCTTTCGCGTCGGCGCGGCCGGAAGTTACCCGCAGGTATGCCGTGACTTCCCAACCTGGCAGCAGTAGAACTCGTTTCCATTCACTCAAACGTGAGGAAGATCACATGAGTGCATCTGCCGTGCGTGGCACGACATCCGAGGGTGTGTCACGTCGAAGATTCCTTGCAGGAACGAGTTCTATTCTTGGTGCCGCGGCCCTCACCGGCCTGGCGGCGCCGACCCCTGCCAGGGCGGCCGCGGCCCGGCCCATCGCCGACGGGGCGCGCGTCCCCGTCCTGGTGATCGGCTCCGGGTACGGCGGCTCGGTCGCCGCGCTGCGGCTCGCCGAGGCGGGCGTCGACGTCCAGTTGGTCGAGATGGGCATGGCCTGGGACACCCCGGGGTCCGACGGCAGGATCTTCGCCAACACCACCAGTCCGGACCAGCGTTCCTACTGGCTGCGCACCAGGACCAAACAGCCCATCAGCAACTTCCTGGGCTTCCCCATCGACAAGAACGTCCCTCGGTACACCGGCATCCTGGACGCCGAGGAGTTCGGCGGCATCATCGTCTACCAGGGCCGCGGCGTCGGCGGCGGCTCCCTGGTCAACGGCGGCATGGCGGTGACGCCCAGGCGGGAGAACTTCGCCGCGATCCTGCCGTCGGTCGACGCGGCCGAGATGTACGGCACCTACTACCCGCGCGCCAACGCGGGCCTGGGCGTGAACACCATCGACCCCGCCTGGTTCGAGACCGCCGAGTGCTATCAGTACGCGCGGGTCGGCCGCAAGCACGCGCAGCGCTCCGGCTTCGGGTTCGTCTTCGTACCCGACGTCTACGACTGGGAGTACATGAAGCAGGAGGCGGCGGGCACCGTCCCCAAGTCGGCGCTGGCCGGCGAGATCCTCTACGGCAACAACCACGGCAAGAAGTCCCTCCAGCAGACCTACCTCGCCCGCGCGAAGGCGACCGGCCGGGTCACCATCTCCCCGCTGCACCGCGTCACTTCGGTCGCCCCGGCGGCCAGCGGCGGCTACCGCGTCACCCTCGACCAGCTCACCACCGGCGGCGACACGAGCGCCACCAAGGAGGTCACCGCCGACAAGGTCTTCTTCGCCGCGGGCAGCGTCGGCACCAGCAAGCTCCTGGTCAAGCTGAAGTCCACCGGCGCGCTGCCCGGTCTCAACGGCGAGATCGGCAAGGGCTGGGGCGACAACGGCAACGTCATGTGCGGGCGCGCCAACCACATGTGGGACGCCACCGGCAAGCTCCAGTCGTCCATCCCCACGGCCGGCATCGACAACTGGGCCGCGGGCGGCGCCTTCGCCGAGGTCGCGCCGCTGCCCACCGGCATCGAGACGTACGCGTCGTTCTACCTGTCGATCACCAAGAACCCGCACCGCGCCGAGTTCACCTGGAACGCGGCGGCGGGCCGGGCCGAGCTCAACTGGCAGACCGCCTGGAAGCAGGCCTCGATCGACGCCGCCAAGACCATCTTCGACAAGATCAACGCGAAGGAGGGGACGATCTACCGCACCGACCTCTTCGGCACCTACAAGATCTGGGGCGACCACCTCACGTACCACCCGCTGGGCGGCGCCGTGCTCGGCAGGGCCACCGACAACTACGGCCGTCTGCACGGCCATCCGGGGCTCTACGTGATCGACGGCGCCCTGATCCCGGGCAACACCAGCGTCAACCCGTTCGTCACCATCACGGCGCTCGCCGAGCGGAACATCGAGAAGATCGTCGCCGCCGATCTGTAGGTCCCCGGGGGGCCCGGCGGCTCAGGACCGGGGCAGGACGCACACCGTGTCGAGACCGAGGACGTGGTTGAGCCTGCCGAACGCCAGCCAGGACCCGATGCTCATGCTCAGCTCCACGATCTCGGCCTGGCTGTAGTGCGCGGTCATCCGCGCCCAGAACGCGTCGTCGAGACCCAGGTGGTCCAGGGCGTACCGCTCGGCGTACTCCGCGGCCAGCCGTGTGCGGTCGTCGAAGGCGTCGGTGGTGCGCCACTGGGTCACCGCGTCGGCGAACTCCTCCTCGACCTTCCGGCCGTCGCGCTCGGTGCGCCAGTCCAGGCAGAAGGCGCAGCCGTTGATCTGGGCGACGCGCAGCCGGGCCGCCTCGAACTCGCGCAGGCCGAGCGTGGTGTGGGCGTACACGGCGAGGGAGAAGTTCGACGCGGCCGTCCCTATCTCGGGGACCATCTCGCCCCACACGTAGGGGATCGCGTCCTCTCCCTCGGGGATGTCGATGCGCAGGGATCCGCCCATGGGTCACTTCCTTCCGAGTCGGCCCGCCACCGGGCGCAGCGGGACGTCGAGCGCGTCGTAGAGGCCCGGTTCGGCGTCCACCAGCCAGTCGACGGCGTTCACCAGGCGGCCCACCGCGGTGGCGTTCCCGCCCGCGGAGCGGTTCTCGCCCTCGTCGGTGGCCTCGACGGTCACCTCGATGCGGGGGCGGCCCTCGACGACCACGCGGTGGGCGCCGTCGCCGCCGTCGGGCGGCAGGGGCCAGTGGGGCGCGCAGGAGGGGTGGATGCGGGTCACGTGCTCGATGACGATGCGGGGTTCGCCGCCGACGATGCCCTGGACCTCGAAGCGGACCGCGCCCTGGGTGCCCGCCGCGAACTCGCCCATCGTCCTGGTGCGCACCGTCGCGTCCAGCGCCTGGCGCTCCAACGTCTCCCGTATCCCGTCGAGTTCGACGCCGAGGGCTCGCGCCATCAGGCGTATCTGCCCGCCCCACACCATGGTCGGGATCGACGGCGCGAGCATCAGGGGCTCGTACTCCATCGGATGCCCCATGCCGATCAGGCCGCGGACCGCGTCCTCCTGGTCGTACGTCGAGTAGTCGAAGATCTCCTGGCAGCGGATCGCGTCGACCGTGGAGCCGAGGCCGCTGACCAGCAGCGGCAGCACGTCGTTGGCCCAGCCGGGGTCCACTCCGGAGACGAAGAGCGAACCGCCGCCCTCGGCGACGGCCGCGAGCACCGGCTCCGTGAACTCCGGGGGCGCGCCGTGCCGGTCGTAGAGGGCGTACAGCGCGGGCGTGACGACCACCGCACCGGCGCGCACCGCCCGGACCACATCGGCCAGTGCCTCGTCGGGACGGAGGTCGCCGGAGGCCGCGTACACCACCGCGCGCGGCCCGGCGGCGAGGACCGCGTCGACGTCGTCGGTCGCCGCGACCCCCAACCGCTCCTCCAGACCGGCCAGTTCACCGGCGTCACGACCGACCTTGGCGGGGCTGTGCACGAGCACAGCGGCGAGCGAGAGCGCGGGATGGGCCTCGACGGCTCGGACGGCCGCACGGCCGACATTGCCGGTGCCCCAGACCACCGTGGGAATCATGCGCGGAGGGTAGCGAGGGGTGCCTGCGGTTGACAGAGGCGCGAGCCGAGAAGAAAAGATACGTGCCCTTCCACGGCTCTTCCGAAGTCACCTACCGCCGGTACGCTGAACGCATGCTCCTGGGGCGTTCCGCGGAATGCGCTCGTCTTCTCGCCCTCATCGACAAGGCACGCGGGGGCGAGAGCGGTGCCCTGCTCATCCGCGGTGAGGCGGGCATCGGCAAGACCAGCCTCGTCGGATACGTCGCCGGCCAGGCCGACGACCTGCTGCGGCTCGGCACGCGCGGCGTGGAGGTCGAGTCGGACCTGCCCTATGTGGGGCTCGCCGATCTGCTGCGGCCCGTGCTGCACTTCCTCGACCGCATACCCGAGCGGCAGGCCGCCGCGCTCACCGGCGCGCTGGCCCTCGGGCCCGCCGTCGCCCAGGACCGCTTCGCGGTCGCCGCCGGCACGCTGAGCCTGCTCGGGGCACTCGCCGAGGAGGGCCCCGTCCTCGTCACCGTCGACGACGCGCAGTGGCTCGACCCCTACTCCCTGGACGCGCTCGCCTTCGCCACCCGGCGGCTCGGCCGCGAGGGCATCGTCGTCCTGTTCACCACGCGCGACGAGCTGGAGGAGGCCGTCGCCCGGCTCGCGTCCATCGAGACGCTCACCCTCACCGGCCTCGACCACGACTCCGCGCTGCGCCTGATCGCCGAGGAGGGCACCGCCGAACTCTCCGAGCGGGAGACGTCCCGGCTGCTCGCCGAGGCGCGCGGCAACCCCCTCGCGCTCATCGAACTGCCCGCCCTGCTCGCCGAGAGCGCGACCGACGACGAGGAGGCGGACGCCGGAGCGCCCCTGCCCATCGGCGAGATGCTCGCGCACACCTTCGGCAGCGCGGTGGCCCGGCTGCCCTCGGAGGCCCAGGACGCGATGCTGCTGCTCGCCGTCCTCGGGACGCGGCCGCTGGCCGGCACCGAGGCGGCGCTGCGGGCGCACGGCCTGAGTTATGAGTCCCTTGAGGCCGCCGAGGCCGCGGGGCTGGTCGTCGAGGAGCAGGACGGGTACGCCTTCCGGCACCCGCTGGTCCGCTCGGCGGTCTACCACGGCGCGACGCCCGTGCGCAGGCGCCGGGCCCACCACGCGATCGCCCGCTCCCTCCAGGGCGCCACCGCCCCGGCCCTGGAGCAGTACGCCTGGCACCTGGCCGCCTCGGGCGCCGAGCCGGACGAACACGTCGCCTCGCTTCTGGAGAACGCCGCCTCCGGCGCCCCGGAGACCCTCGCGTATCCGCTGGCCTCACGGCTGTACGAGCGCGCGGCGCGGTTCACCCCGGAGGGGCAGCGCAAGGCGGAGCGGCTGCTGTGCGCCGCCCGCGCCTCCCAGGCCGCCGGCTCCCTCAACGAGGCGGCCGCGATCCTGGACCGCGCCCTGGAGCACGCCGAGCAGCTCGGCACCCAGCTCGACATCCGCCAGCTGCGCTGCTACCTCGACGTGCAGCGCGGCCAGCCGCTGCGCTCGCGCGAACTGCTCAAGTCGGCCGTCGACGAGGCGGAGAAGGTCGATCCGGCGCTCGCCGCGGTCATGCTCGGCGGCATCGCACTCACCGAACTGGCGGTCGGCGACCTGACCGCGGCCCGCGGCAGCTCGGCCGCGGCGATGGAGCTCGCCGACTCCGCGCAGGAGACGCTGCTGCCGGTGCGTCTGCTGCGCACGCTGGTGCTGCTGCTCGGCGGGGACGCCGAGGCGGGGCGTGCGCTGCTGCGCGAACTGGCCGAGCCGCTCGCCTCACCGGACCCCGCCTTCCCGTATCCGCTCTCCGGAGTGGGCGGCCTGTGCCACCTCGCGGCCGAGGAACTGGACGAGGCGCACGGCCTGTTGGACCGCGCCGCGTACACGGCGCGCGGCTCCAGCGCGGTGGGGCTCCTGTCGCACCTGCTGTGCACGCTGTCGGTCGTGGAGTTCTGGCGCGGGCGCTGGACGCCCTCGCTCGCCCACGCCGACGAGGCGGTGCGGCTCGCGGAGGCGACCGGGCGGCTGATCGAGGTGCCGCGCGCGCTCGCCTCGCTCGCCAAGACCGAGGCGGCCCTCAACCGCGAGGAGGACTGCCGCCGGCACGCGGCGCAGGCCATGGAGTGGGCGGCCTCGACGGAGCTGCCGATGGACGCGGCGCGGGCGGGCGGCGCGCTCGGCCTCCTGGAGCTGGGGCTCGGCCGCTTCGAGGAGGCGGTGCACCACCTGGAGGAGGTGCGGTCCTTCTCCCAGCGGCACGGCAGGGGCGACGGGCTGTATCTGACGTGGGCCGCCGACCTGGCGGACGCGTACGTCCATCTGCACATGACCGCCGAGGCGCGCGAGGTCCTCGACGTCCTGGAGTTCGAGGCGAGCCGCGGCCACCGGCCCGTCACCGCGGGGGCCGCCGCCCGCTGCCGGGGGCTGCTCGAACCGGGCGACCCGGAGATCGCCTCCCAGCACATGCGGCGCTCCCTCGCGCTCCTCTCGGAGCGTCCGGTGCCCTTCGAGCGGGGGCGCACCGAGTTCGCGTGGGGCGAGCAGCTGCGCAGGCAGGGCAGGCGCAGCGAGGCCCGCCGGCTGCTGGAGCGGGCCCTCGCCACGTTCGAGCGGGTCGGGGCGACCGGATGGGCGGCGCGGGTGGCCGCCGAGCTGCGCGCCGCGGGCGGCACCGAAGTACGCCCGGAGCGGGCGCCGCTGGAGCGGCTCACCCCGCAGGAGCTCCAGGTCGCCCTGGTGGTCGGCCGGGGCCTGACCAATCACGAGGTGGCGGAGCGGCTCTTCCTGAGCGTGAAGACCGTCGAGTTCCATCTGAGCAACATCTACCGCAAGCTCGACGGGGTGCACCGCAGGGCGCAGCTGGTCCGGCTCCTCGCGCAGGCCTCGGAGGCCTCTCAGGTCTGAGCGCCCGCGAGGGCCCACTCCAGCACGGCCGTCGCGCTGCTGAGCTTCATCGCGCCCTGCGTCCACGCCACCGACCTCGGCCCTTCGAGGACGGCGCCGGACACCTCGTCGCCCCGGTGGGCGGGCAGGTCGTGCAGGAACAGCGCGCCGGGCCTGCGGGCCATGAAGTCCTCGTCGACGTGGAAGGGCCGGAACCGCTCGCGCCACGCCGGGTCGCCCTTGCTGGTGCCGGTGGTCTGCCAGCGGGTGGTGTAGACGACGTCGACGCCGGTCGGCAGCTCCCGTGCCGAGTCCCGCTCGGCGATCGTCGCGCCCGTCCGCGCCGCGCGCTCGCGGGCCGTCGCGAGGAGGTCCTCGGGCAGTCCGTGGCCGGGCGGGCAGGCGAAGGTGACCTCGCAGCCGGGGACACCGGCCAGGGCGAGCGCGAGCGCCGCCGCGGTGTTGTTGCCCTCCCCCACGTACAGCAGCCGCAGTCCGCGCAGGTCGCCCAGGCACAGCGTCAGCGTGGCCAGGTCGCACAGGCCCTGGGAGGGGTGCTCCTCGGTGGCCATGGCGTTGACCACGGGGAGGTGCCCGTACCGGGACAGGCGCCGCAGTTCGTCCAGAGGGCCCGCGGTGCGGGCGACGAGACCGTCCAGCATGCTGCCGAAGATGCGCCCGGTGTCCTCGACGGTCTCGCCGGTCGACAGCTGGAGGTCGCCGGGGCCGTAGGTGACGGGGGTGGCGCCGAGGCGGACGGCGGCCACCGTGAAGGCGGTGCGGGTGCGGGTGGACGGCTTGGTGAACAGGACGCCGACCGTGGCCCCGGCCAGCGGCCTGTCGTGCGCGGTGCGGTCGCGGTGCAGGGCGACGGACCGCTCCGCGAGGCGGGTGACGGTCTCGACGGACAGGTCGGCCAGGGAGAACAGGCCGGTCTCGGTGGTCCGGGGCGGGGCGCCCCGGGGGACGGTGGTGGTGGCGGTCGTCATGGCGTTTCCTCCAGGGATGACACAAGGGGATCCGGCAGGTCCGGCCCGTCGGCGAGCAGGCCCGCCGCGGCGAACGCGTCGGTGGCGCCCGGCAGTTCGAGGACTCCGGTGTCCCGGAAGAGGCGGACGCTGTGGCGCGCGGTGGCCCGCAGCGCCTCGGCGCTCCGCCGGTCGCGGTAGCTGTCGGCGATGACCTCGCGTACGTCGTCGGGGTCCAGGCCCGCCACGGTCAGCGCGGCGCCCACCGGGCGCAGGTCGGGCGTGAGGCTGGAGACGATCAGTTCGGGCAGGCAGTGGGCGGCGCGGCGCTTGAGCGGGGTCGGCAGGTCGCTCCAGAGCCGTTCGAAGAACCGGGAGAAGTAGACGTGGTGGTGTCCCTCGTCCCGGGCGTGGTCGCGGACGATCTCCCGCACCACGGGCAGCACGGCGCGGTCCTTGGGCACCTCGTTCAGGACCGAGGTGACGAGCGTCTCGAAGACGACGACCTGGAGGTGCTGCGCCAGCACCGGCTCTCCGGACAGGAGTTCGGCGCCGATGCCGTCGAGCCGGTTCAGGAAGGGGTCGAAGGCGTAGGGCAGCGGCGGGATGCCGGTGGCCCCGGCGATCTGCTCGACGACGTCGAGGCTGAACAGCGCGTGGTAGCCCTCGTCGCAGTAGATGCGGTAGGCGTCCAGGCGCACGGGGGCGGGCAGGGCCAGGCCGGAGCGGCCGTCCGCGATGCGCTCGGTGGCGCGGTTGACCACGCGCGTCTCGAAGTGGGCGGTGAACGTCAGGTAGTGGTAGAGGTGCCGGGCGAGCAGTTCGTGGCGGCGGCGGTCGGGCAGGGCGCGGACCAGCGGGTGGTCCCAGTACGGGACCAGATGGTGCGGGAAGAAGCGGGTCGCGGGGTCCAGGGGTCCCTCGACGGTCCGGTGCGGACCGCTGCGCACCCCCGACCGCTCGTACCAGTCCGACGTGTCGTTGTTCAGCATCTCTTCTCTGATCTCGGGCAGTTGGTGGTGTACGTGCGACGGTCAGGCGGACGGCACGGCGCGCAGCGACTCCGGCTGGCGCACACCGGAGCGGGCCGCCGCCGCGGCGAGCAGTCCGACGGCCGCGAACAGCGGCCAGACGGCGGCGCCGAGCCCCTGGAACAGGAGCGCGCCGAGGGCGGGCCCGGCCGCGTAGCCGACGCTCTGGCTCGCGGAGAGCGCGGCGATGTAGCGGCCGCGGGCCCCTTCGGGCGCGGTGAGCGCCGGATAGGCGAGCGTCGAGGGCGCGGCGACCATCTCGCCGAGCGTCCACACGACGGTGGCGAGGACGAGCAGCGCGGCGCCCGCGTGCACGCCGTACAGGCCGATGCCGACGCCGATGAGCGCGATGCCGCCGGCGATGGAGACGCGCATGGGCCAGTGCTGCACATGGCGGGTCAGGGGCAGTTCGCCCACGATGACCAGGAGGCCGTTGAGCGCGACGAGCGCGGTGTACACGGCCGTGGGCACGCCGCGTGCGCGCAGGTCGAGCGGGAGCGCGGAGAGGTACTGCGACTCGACGAGGGCGATCAGGAACAGGGCGAGGACGACGAGCGCGAACCGCCGGTCGCGCAGGACGTCGGCGTAGCGCGCGCGGGTGCGTTCGGCGGGCGCGGCCGGGTCGGGCCTGCCGTCGGGCAGCGCGGCGAGGGCCACGCACCCGAACACCACGGAGACTGCCGCGTTGACCTCGAACATCAGCGTGTAGGAGCCGGTCAGGAGGGCCGCGCCGGCCAGCGGTCCGAGGGCGGCGCCGACGTTCAGCGCGAGCCGGAAGGCGGCGGAGGCCACCACGAGCCGCTGGGGCGGCAGGAGTTCGGCGAGCAGCGCGGAGGCCGCCGGGCGGTAGACCTGGGAGGCCGTGCCGATGGCGGTGACGGTCAGCAGGAGCGTCACGTAGCCCGGGGCCGCGGGCAGGACGGCGGTGAGCAGCCCGGTGACGATCACCGATCCGGCGATGGCGAGGCGGTTGCCGATCCGCTCGGCGAGGGTCCCGCCGAGCAGCGTGCCGAGCACCGAGCCCACGCCGTAGCCGGTGAGGACGAGCCCCGCCTGCGCCGCCGTGTGGCCGAGGGAGATGACGTACAGGACCACGAAGACCTGGACGTAGGACCCCATGCGGTTGAGGGCGACGCCGGCGAGGAGCAGCCGGGCGGGTCCGGGCAGCGCGCGCAGGGCGGCGCGGATGCCCGGGTCGGGCTGCTCGCCCGGGGTGGCTCCGGCGCTCTCGGCGGCCGGGTCCGTGGCGGTCATGTCACCGCCCGTTCTTCGGGTGTGAGGTCCAACGCCTGTCGCTCCAGGCGCACTTGGGCCGTGGCCGCGTCGAGTCGGGCGGCGCACGCGGCGGGGGTGCCGGCCTCGCACAGGACGTACGCGTACCGCTGGAGGTAGTCCAGGGGCGGCAGCCGCAGCTCGTCGCCGGGCGAGGCCAGGGCGACGGCGCGCAGCAGTCCCCGGGCGGGGTCGGGTCCGGGCACGGCGACGCGGTCGACGCGGCAGTGCTCGGGCGGGTACAGGAAGCGGATGCCCGTGGTGCGGGCGCGGTCGGGCGTGAGGTCGGGCGCGGTGCGCACGGCCACGTCCACGGCGGCCAGGCCGGGGTCGATCCCGGTGGCGAGCGAGCCGAGGAAGGGGATGAGGTCGCCGCCGAGCCGTCCGTTCACCTCGATCACGACGAACCCCCGCGCGGTCAGGCGCAGTTCGGTGTGCGTGATGCCGTCGGTGTAGCCGAGCGCGCGGTGGGTCCGGTCGAGCACCCAGCGCAGGGCGGGGTCGTCCAGGAGCCGGTCGTCCGCGCTCACCATGTGGCCGGTCTCCTCGAAGTACGGGGAGAGGCCGACTTCCTTGCGGGCCAGGAACATCGGCAGGCACCGGCCGTCGTGGACGGCCGCGTCGACGCTGATCTCGGGCCCTTCCAGGTACTCCTCGACGAGGATGCCCGCCCGGTAGGTCGGCACGCCCGGGTAGTGGGCGGCCCGCGCGTCGGCGAACAGGCGCGCCAGGTCGTCCGCCGAGCGGACGAGGGCGACGCCGCGGCTCGCGCCGAGCCCCCGGGGCTTGACCACCACGGGGTAGCCGATCCACTCGGCCGCGGCGGCCGCCTCCGCGAGGTCGGCGACCAGGGCGTAGCGCGGCTGCGGGAGCCCGGCGTCGCGCAGCAGCGCGCGGGTGCGGTTCTTGTCGCGGCAGTTGCGCACGGCGGTCACGGAGGGACCCGGCAGGTCGAGGTCCTCGGCGACCTGGGCGGCGGGCAGGATCAGCGCCTCGTCGTAGCACAGGACACCGCGCACCTTGCGGCTCCCGGCGACCGAACGGGCCGCCTCGATCAGGGAGTTGGTGTCACCCGGGTCGACGGTGGTCGATCCGGCGAGGTGCGGGGCCTGCCAGGTGGGGTCCGCCGCGTCGAGCAGCCAGAGGTCGGCGCGGAGCGCGGCGGAGCGCAGCAGGTAGGCGCGGTACTCCTCGGTGCCGCTGCCGACCAC
This sequence comes from Streptomyces silaceus, assembly GCF_001419745.1. Classification (GTDB taxonomy): domain Bacteria; phylum Actinomycetota; class Actinomycetes; order Streptomycetales; family Streptomycetaceae; genus Streptomyces; species Streptomyces silaceus. The sequence continues at coordinate 20,058 of NZ_LIRJ01000305.1, forward strand.
GAGGACCGTTCCGTCGACGGGCTTCATCGCCCCTCCTTCGTGGGGTTGTCGCGCCGGGGCAGGGCCACGCACTCCGGCGCGGACTCGAAGCCCTGCTTGCGATAGAAGTCGCCGGAGTGGTTGCCGGGGTGGACGACGAACTTGACGCCCGGGTGCGGTTCGGTGGCGCGGCGCAGCAGTTCGCTGCCGATGCCGCGCCGCTGGTGTCCGGGGTGGACGGCCAGGTCGGCGACGAAGGCGTTGAACGAAAGGTCGGTCAACACCCGTATGAGACCGACGAGTTCGCCGTCGACGCGGGCGGTGAGGATGTGCTGGGAGGTCTCCAGCATGCGGCGCATGCGCTCGGGTTCGTCGAGCGGGCCGTTGAGTTCGGCGGCGCGGAAGAGGTCGGTCACCTCGGCGGTCCCGGGCAGCTCCTCGGCGTAGCGGACGGGAGGGGGCGTACGGAGCGGGAGCGGCGGATGCCCGTCGCCCCGGTCGCCCTTCGGGCCCCGCGGCCGCTCGCCGCCTTTCGCACCCTGCGGATTCCGCCCGTCCTGGGCCGCGACGAGGGCGCCCTCCAGGCCGTCGAGGATGCGGTAGGTGTCGGCCTTGAGGGTGGCGGGATCGTCGGCGGTGACGTAAGCGATGCCGCCGATGCTCAGCGCGGCGGCCGCGGCGTCGTAGCGGGGCATCACGCTGCCGTCGGGCACGGTGCTGCCCTCGGCGACCTCCACCGTGGTGCCCGGCGAGACCAGGGGACTCCAGTCGAAGGAGCGCCAGTCGAAGCGCGGCAGCGTCCGCCACGGCGTGCCGCGCGAGTCGGTGGCGATCAGCGCGAGCGACGCCGCGGCCCGGCCGTCGCCGGTGACCAGCATGCGCTCGGGGTACTTCTGGGGCTCGCCGAGCGCCTCGCGCGCCTGGAGGGTGATCAGATCGACGCCGAAGACCTCCGCGACCTCGCGGGTGACCATGGCGCCGCCCACCCGGGCGGCCGTCTCCAGGAGGCTGACGCGTTCGCCGGCCATCAGCTTCAGCTCGGTGTGCGTGGCGCAGGTGTCCAGGCCCAGGGTGTCGACGGCGTGGCGCGCGTGTTCCTCGACGACGCGCTGCAGCCGTTCGGGCAGCACGCAGGGGGCCTGGTTGCTCAGTTCGGTGAACGGCGCGACGGTGGGCAGCCGCCCGGTGACGCAGACGGGGTGGTACGTGCCGCCCGCGACCATGCCCTCGACGCTCACGTAGTCGCCGTAGCCGCGCGTGCCGTCGTGCTGCGGCGCGTACCAGGACTCGGTGGTGGACGCGATGAGTTCCTCGGCGACGAACGACGGCACGTGCTCGCCGTGCGTGTAGTCGCCGAACCCGTCGCGGAACGCGGCCCTGTCGACCTCCAGGGCGCGGTGCCAGACCTCGACGATGTCGGTGTCCTCGCCGATGACGACGTGGCCGATCGACCCCGCGCCGTCGGACCGCTTGAGCAGGAAGGGCGTGGCGAGCCGGTCCCTGGCGCGCTGCAGGTCGCCGAGGCTGCCGACCTGCCGGAAGCACGGCACGGGCAGGCCCGCTCGCTGCCAGCGCAGCCGCATCAGCCATTTGTCGCGCGCGCGGGCCGCGTTGACGCCGGGGCCGGGCAGGCCGAGCCGCAGACAGGCATCGGCGACGGGCCGTACGGCGTACTCGGAGAACGTCAACAGGCCGTGGGCGCGGACCAGTCGGGCGTACTCGACGAGCGCTTCGACGGGGTCGGGCGCGTCGGCGCGGTCGGTGACGTCGGCGCAGTGGTGGTCGAGCTGGGCCCGCGCGAAGGCGTCGACGGGCGAGAGGATCACCGCGTGCACGGACGCGACGGCGGCGAGCCTCGGTAAGGCGTAGTCCAGGGACGGGCCGCTGCGGCCCGCTACGAACAGCAGTCGTTTCACAGTCTTCTCCGTGGTGTACGGAAGGCGGGTGCGTGGTGTGCGGGGCGGCGTCAGCGCGGCAGCGCGGTGCCGAGGCCCCGGTGGCGGGCGATCCGGAACACCCGGTGGGCCAGCGCGATGTCCTCGACGGCGAGGCCGAAGGGGTTGACGACGATCAGTTCGTCGTCGGACTCCCGGCCGGGGCGCGCGCCCGAGAGCAGCTCCCCGATCGTGGCGGCGTCCTGCTCCTCGACCCGTCCGGCGCGCAGGAGCCGGCCGAGCAGCCGGTGCGGGTCGTCCCGGATCAGGCCCCAGTCGTCCACGTACAGCTTGTCGGCGCCGAGCAGCGCGTCCTCGGTGAGGTCGTCGAGCGAGACGTTCACGGCGAGCGCGCCCGGGGCCAGCCAGTCGCGGGCGATGTAGCCGCGCCGGGTGCTGGTGCAGGCGACGACCACGTCGGCGCCGTCGGCGGCCGCGCGCGCGTCGTCGGCGGCCTTGACCTTCACGCCGTACGGGGCGAGGCGCGCGCCGGTGTCGCGTTCGAAGTCGGCGACGCGGTCCGGCGCGGAGTCGTACACCGTGATCTCCTCGATCCCCGGCAGCCTGCGGGCGAGCATCAGCGCGTGCTCGCGGGCGATGACGCCCGCGCCGTACAGAGCGGCGGTGCGCGCGCCGGGGCGGACGAGGCGGCGGACGGCGAGCACGGAGACGGCGGCGGTGCGCAGGGCGCTGATGTGCGCGCCCTCCATGACGCACAGCGGCCGTGCGGTGCGCGGGTCGAAGAGCACGGTCAGGCCGCTGGCGCGTGGCAGGCCGTGGGCGACGTTGCCCGGGTTGGCGTTGATGATCTTCGTGCCGACGGCGGTGAGGCCGCCGTTCACCAGGCCGGGCATGGTGATGCTGCGGGCCTCGCCGCCGCCGGCGGGCTCCCAGCCGAGACAGGCCTCGGGCGGCAGGACCGTCCGGCCCTCGGTGTGGGCGACGAGCGTCTCGTGCATGCAGGCGAGCGGGTCGATCTCGGCGCAGGCCTGACGGACCTCCTCGCCGGACAGATAGGTGAGCGTGTCGGGATGGCGCGTGATGGTGCCGTGAGCGGGCATGGTGGTCTGGTCCCCCGTTGTGGTGCCTGTCGCGGTCGTACGTGGTGGTGCCGTGTGGTCCGAGCGGGTTCTCCCCTGAGTCCGCGCGGTCCGTACTCCTACTTCGCCGGGCCCCGCGGTCCGTATGGGTCCGCGGTGGTTTTTGTCGGGTGTTTCGTCCGGGCCGCGCCGGGACCGGTCAGGCCAGGAGCGCGGCGTCGAAGGCGGGCCGCGCGGACGCGGCGTCCGTGAGCCCCTGGTCACGCAGCCAGGCCCGGCTGTAGATGGTGTCCTCGTAGCGGTCGGCGCCGTCCGCGCACAGGCAGACGGCCCGTCCGGTGTCCGGGTGTTCGGCGAGATGGCGGGCCGCCGCGGCGAGCACCGCACCGGAGGAGCCGCCGACGCCGACGCCGGTCGCCGCGCGCAGCCGGTGGCAGGCCGCCACGGCCTCGGCGGCC